>CAYGHM010000005.1:0-47253 GCA_964349825.1 uncultured Gammaproteobacteria bacterium | reverse complement strand
TTACAAAACAATTTCTTTTTTAACTTCAATATTTGATACAACAATACCTTTGCGCAATATATCAAATAAAACGGTATCAGATGAGGTAAGTAATAATTCAGAAAATAATTGTGGTGTTATTTGTTCTCCATTGATACGCGTAATAATATCACCAACTTGTAATTTTTTCTTGAGCTGTGAGGATTGAATTGATGCAATATAAAAACCAGGTACTGGTGCTAAATTCGAACCATTCACCTGATGTGCAATATGATACCCAGTAAGAAGTAGTCCAGAGCGACTAATCGTTCCTGTAGTTAAAATATATGGGAGGGCTTCCATAACACGGTAACCTGGAACAATAGCCCCCTCTTTTGAAACAAAACCAACCAGCTGTCCTTGTTCTGTAAGAACCAAACTTTTTTGAACATGATCAATGGGTGCAAAATATTCCCAAACTGTTTGTTCTGGATTAATGGCTCCGTCAAGAACGACAGCACGTGGATAGGTAAACATTTTTTTCTGCCAACGACTATCAACAGAAAACCACGCGAGCATTCCCGGTTCAATATCACGCCATTCCATGAAAGAAAATACTTGGAATCCATTTCCAGCTAATTTTACATAGAGCAAATAAGATTCTTTATCGTATGATACTTTTTCAATCGGTAAAAGAGATCCTTTGTCATCGCTTACCTGCCAGAATTGTTCTTGACCTGTCTGATAATTCGGTTCATACATCACACTCCACCCATCTGAACTTAATACCGCAAGCGTACCAATCTTTGCTGTATCAGCATAAAACGCATTGCCCACTAATTTTCGCTTATCAAAAAGTGTGACAGTTCTTTGTTCCAATTGGCGCGCAAGTAATGTATCCATTTCTCCACCAAGTCCAGCTTCCTGATTTGCACGATTGCGGACATACGTCGAAGTATCTTGTAAAAATGTTGGGACGAGCCAGGCCACCGCCATGATGGCAGCGCTTCCTCCTGCTACCATCGCCAAAAGAACAACAGAAATAAACCATGGAATAGTTTGCCTACGTCGATGAGCTTCAATATTGCAACTTTTTGGTGGGAGGTGTGGAGCAGACATAGGAGAAATTTGGGAATTGGGAAATTAAGAAATAGATAAACAAAATGAATGGGGTATTACCCTATATCCATCTTACAACAAATAATACGACAAAAAATAATACAACATTTATTATCAAAAAATTCCGCTGCTTTGACCAATTAACACCAGCTTCAGAAAAATGGAAGCGGAAAAAAAGTTGGATAAGGTACCACACCCACGTCACAAATAAACTCAGGACCGTATACCCGAGTGGTAATACTTGGGATGCCCAGCATAATTCAAATGCAATAAGCATGATAAGTAATATCCAAAACCAATGTCGTTTTATGGTAATAGGATAATACAAACGCCATACCAAAAAAGTAATAATGCCAACAATGACACTTGCCGAAATACCAAATATCCAAAAACCAATTTCTTGAAAGAAAATATGTAAGGCAAACAGTGTCGTTAACAATGCATATACATTAAACACCGATAACATCATAAGAAAACGACGATACGATTTTTCAATATGGGTTGTATAGCCGGAAGATGAAATAGACCATCCAAAAAGAAGCATAGACAAAAATCCCGTACCAATCATGATAACCCAACGAATCAATTGCCAGTCAACCACAAAAAATAATCCGGTACTTGCAAATACTGCGGCCCACATAACAAACAATACATCCCAAGAAATACGTTGCCATACATATAATATTCTCCAACCAATACTCAGAAAAAGAATCCATGCAGCTATAATTCCCACCATTACCCACCCTTTTGGAAAAAGTGACATGCCCAATAAGCTGGCAAATCCAACCAGACCAAGCGCAAGTGCAATAGAACGTTGTGCAAATCCCATCATAAAATAATTTTTTCTGCAGCCAGACGCATGCGGATAAATAATTCAGCCAAGCGTGCTTTCATTTCACTGTTAGTAAGTGTTTCTTTTTTCATTTGTTCGAGCACAAGCACCGATCGTAAATGGGTATCAAGCACTTCTTGCGGCACGCGCATATCCGTAAAACGGAAGAGTACCGCATCGATCGTCACTGGCGCACTATTTTCAATATATGCTGTTTCAAGCGTACGGATACTGGCAATATACGTATTGACGAGAGGTGCCGGACTTCCAAATTGAACAGAAGAATCCGCTTCTTGCATACCTCGAAGAGCGTACAGAAAAATACCTCCGAGCGCAAGAGCAAATATTATGCCAATAAAAAATAGGAAAAATACTTTGTTGTTAAAACTTTTTTGTAGGGACATCTTGTAAAAATACGCTTAATGCAGTCGCAACAGGAATCGCGAGCAATGCACCGGGAACACCAGCTAATTTTGCACCCACCAAAATGGCCACAATACTAAAAATAGGATTTAAACCAACGGCACGCTGCATTACTTTCGGAACTAAAATATGATTTTCAAATTGCTGTATCACGATATACATAACGAGCACCAGAGAAAACATGACCGGACCCCCTTGAGAAAATGAAATAAGTAGTGCGGGAATCGCAGCAAAGAGCGGCCCAACATACGGAACAAATTCGAGCAACGCTGCCAACAATCCAAGCACGGCTGCATATCGCACCCCGATAATTGCCAATCCAATAAATACCAACAATCCGATAATGGCACTCAAAATGAGCTGTCCTCGCATCCACGCTCCTAGCTTATCACGAATTTTATCAAACAATTGTGATACATATGGAACATACTGTTCTGGAATAACCGACCGAAAAATTCGTCGAAGCGGATCATCGTGCACCACCATATAAAAAGTCATGACCAAAACAAGGACAAAAGAAAATATACCACCAAACACACCAGTGACCGTGGAAAATAATCCAGTGAGTGTTGATTGTACGCCGACAACCGCATTTCCCTCTAATGTTTGTGCTCCCGGGTTCACACTTGGCGCTATTTGATCAATAATGCCTATCGCACGTTGTACAAAAGGATTTTGTTGAATATCCTGGATATACTTATTAAAATTGGAAAAAAACTGCGGCACATCATGGATAAGTACCGGTGACAATAAACTAATGATAAGAGCAAGGAGGCCAAATACGACGATATATATAGCCACGACAGCAAGTCCACGAGGAATTTTTTTTCCTTGTAACCATCGCGCAAATGGGTCAATCAAGGCAGCAAAAATCAGGGCAATAAAAATCAACAACAAAATATCTCGGATAAGATAAAGAAGCCCAAGAAGAAGGACAAATCCCAGCAATTTAAACAATGAGGAGGTACTGATGGTAATTCGAACATCTTGCATAACCTTGCTAATAAGATAGAATTAGTATACACTAAGCGAAATAAAAAGGCTATAAAGAACTGGAGCGCCAAAAAAATAAAACGGCTCAACAAAAGCTTTTTCTGCTTTCCTATGGTTTACGCCTCAAATAAAAAAGCCCACTTTGACTATACCATCGTCGATACACTCGAAGCTGGTATTGTATTGTCTGGAAGCGAGGTAAAAGCGGTAAGAAATGGACTGATGAATCTCAAAGGTACATTTGTGGCCGTCTACGCAGATCATGCAGAATTATTAAACGCGCATATCGGACAATACAAGTATTCTGTTGGAAAAGAACTCTACTACGATCCGACCAAAAGCCGCAAACTTCTTCTCCACAAGCGAGAAATCGCTTATTTACAAGGAAAAAAGCAGGAAGAAGGCTTGACAATCGTCCCCCTTTCCGTCTATACTAAAGGTCGTCAGATTAAGGTTGAAATCGGCCTTGCAAAGGGAAAAAAGTTATACGATAAAAGAGAGTCTATAAAAGATCGCGAAGTGAAACGTGAGATGTCCCGACGCATAAAAGGTGAATATTAAGAAAAATTTTCGATTTTCGATTTTCAATTTTCATTGAAAGAGACCCTTGTAACTTATCTCAATTGGAAATTAAAAATTGGTAATTGAAAATTACCCCCTATGGGGATGACAGGATTCGATAGATGGACCTGTCTTCGCTCATATGCATGCCGAGGTCTATATCCTCGTAAATCCTATGGGCCCTACAAGTGCAACTCTTGTAAGTCGAGCTAAAGCTGCTATTGCAAACGCATTTAGCATGCCAGCACTCGCACCTTCTTTCGCCTAACAGCGATCGACATCGACCTCCGTAATGCTCGATAGCGGAGACTTGGTGTAAACCCCCATCGAGCGTAGGAACAGTCTTGTCTCGCGGCTGTTCCGAAACTGCTGAGACTATACCATATGTTATTTTGTCCCTTTAAGAAACATATGAAGAACCCCAAAAAAGTGACTACGCATGAAGATTATGACGACGACCCACCTAGACCCGGGTTCAATTCCCGGCATCTCCACATCTGTATTAAATAATTATCTCGTTTAATTCCACGTCCATGCGAATTTCAAGAAAGAAAAAACCAGCCAAACCACTCCTCCCTCATTATGCGATTAATGAACAGATCAAAGAACCGGAAGTTCGCTTGATCGATGCCGAGGGAAATAATATTGGTGTCATCTCAACACGAGAGGCGCTCGAGAAGGCTCAGGCAATAGAATCTGACCTGGTTATCATCAACCCAAAGGCTGATCCGCCTATTGCGAAGATTATCCAGTTCACCCATTTTAAATACCAAAAGGAAAAAGAAATTCGCAAACAGAAATTAAATTCTCATGTCAGCGAATTAAAAGGTATTCGCCTTTCTATCCGTATCGGTGTGCATGACCTCGATATGCGACGCACCCAAGCAGAAAAGTTCTTGAACCGAGGCGACAAGGTAAAAGTGGAAGTTCAGCTCCGTGGCCGTGACCGAGGCCAATCCCAGATGGCATACGAAATCATCAAAAAGTTCACTGATAAAATCAAAGAGACCACTTCCATCCGATTTGAACAGGAATCTACCTGGCAAGGCGGCGGTGTAGCAGCGATCATTATCAAACAGTAAATATCCCTTTTATTTGCTCCCCAGAGGGACCCTGTGGATGCGATAGCGGTAGCCCCCTTGACATTCAGGCTACATTGCCATATAATTTAGCCACTTTTGAAACGAATCTATGCCAAAGCTCAAAACCCGAAAAAATATCGCAAAGCGATACCAAATTAAGAAGTCCAAGAAACGAGGCGTTACTATTTTGAAGCGCACCGATGGACAGGATCACTTTAACTCCCGTGAGAGTGGCAACACCAAACGCAACAAGCGTTCTGACAATGCCATCACTGTGACCAAAACCAAGAAAACCATTATGCGCGCTGTCGCATTTGGAAACTAATCGTGTATTTGTTAATAGTTACTAGTTACAAAGAATACTATGCCCCGAGTGAAACGAGGACTCCACCATTCCAAACGACGCCGCAATATCCTGAAAAAAGTAAAAGGATTTGAAGGTGGTCGCAAAAGCCTGCTCAAACTGGCTAAAACTGCTGCAACCAAAGCTGGCGCCTACGCATACCGTGATCGCCGCAACAAGAAACGACTTATCCGCCAAAACTGGCAAGTTCGTATCAACGCAGCGGTTCGCCCATTAGGATTCAGCTACAGTGTATTCACTGGCGCACTCAAACAGAAAGAAGTTGGTTTAGATCGAAAGATCTTGGCAACTATGGCAGAAGAATATCCAGCAGTATTCGCCAAAGTAGTTGAGTTCGTAAAGTAATCATCAAAACTCCCTAAGAGGGAGTTTTTTTAATTTTCCCTGCCTCGCTCCGATGCTTGCGATACGGAGTCCGCACTTTACGTCGGACCGGCAGGCAGGAATTTTCAGTTTACAATTTTCAATGAAATGCCGTCCATAATCATATTTATTGGAAATTAATAATTGAAAATTGAAAATTTCCCCCTACTTTTCCCCACGTCCTCTTGACGTTCGCTCTTTTTTATGCTACAATACTCCAGTAAATAAAGTCTCTGCAGTGTTCGACAAAAGCGGAAGTGCCCCCTCCTTCACTTCTATGCTCATGTCGAACACCGTGGAGATTTTTTGTGCTTTCACCCTTCACCCTCCAACACAGCACTGGAACTCCCCCTTCCCAAGGGGAGCCCCGACGTGACGTCAGGGTGGGGGTAACGCCGCAATATCACCCAACGCGGTAGTTGACAACCCATTACGCTTCTGGTATTATTATCCCGTTATTCATCTCAACACCCCTCTATGGGAATGCGCAAAAAAATCCGAAACCTCTTGAAAGCTAGCTGGAAAGTAGCGAAAATTGGCCGTGATGAAGCAAAATTAAAACGAGCAGCAAAGGGCAAAAATGCTGGACAAAAGCTTGCTGATAAAATGGCAGGACGAGCGTAAAATACCAGTATTATGTATAAAGTATTAAGCTTAATACCAGATACTATATACCTAATACTTTTTTGGACTGGTAGTTCAACTGGTTAGAGCACTGCCCTGTCACGGCAGAAGTTGCGGGTTCGAGTCCCGTCCAGTCCGCTTTCACCCGCCATAGCGTCTTCGCGAAGGTGGGCCCGAAACATCCTATCAAGGATGTTTTTTATTACTATAAAAATAAAACCCACTAGATAAGTGGGTTTTATTTTTTACCAATCCTCTTTCCACATCATATATGAAAATAGGATCGGTCGAGAAGTGGTAGCTTCTCGATGACCTCCTTTGTTGAAACATGCCCCCTACCAGGAGCTGACGACACAAGCGTCGCCTACTTTTCTTCAGCCGTGCCCGTCCCTGCCACCAAGTTCGTGGTTCAGGGAGGGCGCGCGTGACATACTATTTGTTTTCGCCATATGTCAGGGCGATAGGATCACTTCTTGGTGACCCAGATTGCGTCGCCAGCGAGGAATGTTGCCTGCCATAGCCCTTGTGGTGGAAGGAACTTCTTACTCTCACGCCCCAGGCCGCACATATGCGGTTTCCATCGCATGACGTCGAAGCTGCTGTTTCGCTCGACGATTTTCGCATCCTTGCACTGGTTGGTGTATTTGTCTTTCTCGCACACGACCGCGGGAACGTAGAAGAAGCTGTGGTAGACGGCCGGAGCGTGTTGGCCGACATTTTCACGTATGTAAGGATCCTTTTTCCACGTAATCATGGGATTGTGCATCCAGGCGTCGCGCACACCGGTCGTGTCGCCGCGCCAGCAATCGTCGAGCTCCACGCTCTTCAGGCCCTGCTTCTCGAACGCGATGTGGACCTCCTCGACCGTCATGTCCGACGGCACCACGAACAGGTAGTGACGTTTGGCCTCCATCGCGAGGATCTTGCCGATGTCGAAGGCCATCTTGCGAGTCTCGACCTCATTGAACTTCTTGGAACCCCTGTTCACGACACGTGCCTTGCCCGACGAGATCAGGTATTCATCGGAGAACTCGGTGCGTGCCATCTGGCCAAAGTAGCGCACCAGCTCGCCGTGGATCAGCTTGGCAGTTGGACTGTTCGCCACGTGTTCCTGCGTGAGGTTACGTTCCTGGCCGTCGACTTCGACTTGCACGTACTCGCACAACGTGATCTCGAAATCGTTCGCGACGGGCGGGGTGATGCAACGCCACCAGGTACCGGTGTCCAACTTCTCGGACTTTGCCGTTGCAGCTGGCGGCTGCTTAGCCTGTACGACACTCGAGATGAACGCGGTCGCGAACAACAACAGAGCTGCAACCATCGAAACGAATGACTTGTTCATGGCAAACCCTCCTTGGGGTACTCTGACGAGCGGACCGTAATTGGCCGCAAATTGTCGAGTGTACTATCTCCCTGCATCTATCAGAGGAATATAATACTCAACAATTTGCTGTATTATAACGTTTATTTCTAAAAAACATTCAATAGCTACCAAGATAAGGCATTTTATTGAACTGAGCAGTATACCATTTTTTATCGCTTTTGTCAAGACCTAACTGCTATATTATGCTAAAATAAGCGATAAATTAAACTTTTTTCGTTCTTGAAATCATGTCTTCATCTTATCTAATTACATCCAGTCTATAACTACAACAACTTCTTAACGAAGACGGTCGTAAATCCCCCACAGGGATTTTTTATTTCCCTCAAAAAATGGTAGAATTCATACTTCTCTATATGAGTAATCAGATAAACAAAAGTCCTCCACCAACAAAATAGAAATACTATTCAACGATGCAAGATACCATGCATCGTTTGGCGATACTTTTTTTATCTTTCCCATTCTCATATGAAATGTACCATTGCCGTCGTTCAATTTCAGATTACCCACCAACAGGCAGACGTTAATTTGTCACGTATTGAACAATTTATCCGACAGGCAAAAGAACAGCAAGCAAATGTGATTGTGTTTCCTGAGGATTGTGTTACAGGCTCTATCTTTGGTGATCGTTCCAAACTCGACTCTACAGGAACTTTCAAAACGGCTTTCCAGGCATTGGCAAAAAAATATGCGATAGACATTGTCGCAGGGTCATTTATGGAACAAACCGATAGAGGTGCATTTAATACAAGCTATTATATCGATGCCAAGGGTAACATTCTCGCTCAATATCAAAAAACAAATCTCTACCTATCCGAACGCCATTTTCTAAATGCTGGAAATGATATAGCAGTATTCGACACTGCATACGGAAAAGCCGGTATCGTCATTTGTTGGGATATTATGTTTCCTGAATTATTCCGTCGCATGATGCGCGCAGGCGTAGAAATTATATATTGTCCAAGCTACTGGTATCAAGAAATTGCAGGTGAAAACCTTGCGTATAATCCACAATCACAAGAACAACTTATTGATGCGCTTTGTGTTGCCCGTGCGGTTGAAAACAACATTGTATTTGTATATGCAAATGCAGCAGGCATGATGAAAAATCCAGACGGAAGCACTGATACACTTATTGGCCAATCCCAAATTACCCTCCCTTTTATCGGTGCCATCCATAAAGAAAATACTAATAAAGAAATACTGTTCATACAAACAATTGACACATCCATTCTTGAAGATGCCGCAAAAACATATAAATTGAAAGAGGATTTAGAAAAAAGAATTATTTAAACAAAAAAACTATTAAACATCTATAAAAACCGCCTTTCTGGCGGTTTTTTTAAACAACTTATTTATCCCTCTTCCCCCATTCATCACGCAGCACACTCATCACATATACATCACCAAATTTTTTTGTTCGTTTATTATATATCTGCTGGCGCATACAGCCTTCCGTAATAAAGCCAACTTTTTTATATGCATTCAACGCGCGTGTATTCTCAACATCAACGCTCAATTCAAACCGATTCATTTTAAGTGTAACAAACGCGTATGTTAAAAGCATCTGTAGCACTTCGACAGCATATCCTTTCCCCCATTCAGTTTTGTCACCGATAACTATGCCAAAGTTGGCAATCTTACATTCAGGTGTAATACGCAATGTAGTATTTCCAATAACAACTCCATCTTTATTTAATATGCACCAAACCGGCTCATGTTTATTTTTCATTACACTTCTAATCCAAGCTCTTTCCTCGGCAAGCGTTGGCGCCTTTTGACCCGCCTGATAACGAACCAAAAATTTTGTGACCTCCCGATCTTTAAACCAATCAATAAAAATAGGCGCATCTGAGAGAATTACCGGCCTGAGAATCAAGCGATCGCTTTTGAGGGTTTTCATAGGTAGAAGCATAATTATGTTTAGTTAGTGTAACACAAGAATATATCACACAGCAAAAATAGGATGCTTATTTTATTCCCCCGCCAGTTTGACAGCAAAACCCAAAGGGCGTTAGATACATATATGTGAGGGCTACAAAAATAAATATCCCCTATGAACAATATCCGCTTGATTAGTACATTCCTGTTCCTTCCTCTTTTAGGCTTAATTATCTATCCTAGCACCACAAACGCTGCCAATAATCCATCTTGCTCTGGGGAAGTCCGCTTTGTCGCGATTGGCGATACCGGATATGGAAATGCTCAAGGAAAAAAGACAGCAAAAGCAATTTCTGAGGTATGTGAATCGCGTGGCTGTGATTTTATACTTCACCTCGGCGATATCGTCTATCCAAAAGGTGTTGTCAGTTCAGCCGACTGGCAATGGCGCGACAAATTTGAAAAACCCTTTGCTGATATTATTAACCGTCCTTGGTATTTCGTCATGGGAAATCATGATTATGGGGGCAGTCATCTTGATAATCCAAAACCTGCTGACGCCGGACCATATTTGTCTTACGCCAAAAAACATCCCGGTGAATTTTATTTTCCCGCTTCGTCCTACTCGTTTCACAAAGGACCAGTAGACTTCTTCGCGATTGATTCAGCACTTCTGACAAGTGATGAATATCGCAGTTCCGTTATCAAAACAATGAAACCAAAAATTGAAACAAGCGAAGCCCCTTGGCGTATTGCATTCGCACATCACACAATCGTATCGAATGGATCACACTACAAACCAGAGCCAGGAATTACTGCGGGGTATGACGAGTTGGTATGTGACAGAAAAGTCCATATGCTCATTTCAAGTCATGAACATAACCGCCAATGGTTCAAAAATAATGCAAGCTGTCCAGACACACATCTCATTGTGAGTGGCGCATCAGCTGAGACAACACCATTTAAAGAAAAATCCAAAACATTCACGCCTTCCCATGCTCTTTTCCAGGATGACGACGACAATGGGTTTTTCTATGTCCGTGCACGTTGTACCACACTCTACGGCGCATTCTATGATGATAACGCAAAGATAGATTTTGAATATACTATCAGCAAATAAAATAATGCGATAAAAAAATAAAACCGCTCTGTCAGCGGTTTTATGTTTATTTTAATACGTAGGTAAATACTTATTGAAAATCAGATACTGGAGGAGGTAAGGTGCCGCCTTTTGGAAGAACCCAGTATTGTATTCTTGTTTTTGTAGATTTCCCTGATTTGCCATTCATCGTATATTCAATAATATGTTCACCAATATCAGCATCGGTAAACGGTCCCATCAAGGTTCCAGCAGAATACGAATCAATATTCATCACTGATCCATTTTCTTCGATGGACGCAAGTCCAGCATGACCCCGCATAAGCAGTAAACGATTTCCTTTATCTCCTACTGTATATTGATTTTTTGTATTAACCAATTCCAAAACACCAACTCCATTTTTATTGTGAGCAAATAATTTAATATTTGTTTTTGATGGAACCACCGACATGGCACTTTCCTCATCTGGTGTAACTACCCAAAACAATCCCCATTGCGTATTACTCGTTCCATTTTTTCCTGTTGTCTTAAATATATAGACATGTTCACCCATTTTGTCTTCCGCAAACGGACCAACATTCACTTCACATACCTGAACACCTGTTTTACAGGTTTTCACGATTTTCCCATCAACGATAATTTCTGTTTTTTTGATAACCGAAATATTCTTTACTACTACTCGCAAAGAAAATTTCTCTTTCCCATCTGCGCGTACATAAGTATTGCTGGTGACAATTTGAGATACAAGCGGAACCAATTTACTTGGTGCGGCCTGCACAAATGAAATGCCACAAAATAGAACAGATAAAATAACCACAGGGGTTATTTTCAATAAATAATTCTTATTCATAGAACAATGTTTGATAAATAATATGTTCATTATAGCATGAAATTGAGAGAAAGTAACGTAAAAAACACTAAAAAATTCATGTATAAAAAACCTTACATTTCTGCGAGATTTTTTTAGACTACAATTGTTTTAATTTTTTATATTTATCACGAATACCAAGCACACTTGGTAAAATCTCTGCACCAAATTCACCGCGCTCAACACGCTCGATAAGTCGTGCTATTTGCCATCCCTCTCTCACCTCTCCATTATCAAGAGTAATATGGCGAAGTGCGCCAATTCTTCCAATAAAACTTTCCATATCGTGAGCGTCATTGATAGCAAGTTCTGGTGTATTCCTCACATCTATTGTTTGATCTGCAATACCTGCTAATCTTTTTCTTGGGGGTATTCTTCCACCTCCGCCTTCTCCTGAGGAAAAGTTCATTCCTTCTGGTCTCAAACGTTCTGACATATAATAATCAATAAATAATATCACCAATTCACCTTATACTCATTGCTCCTAGTTACTACTTCCATCACATACTTCCCATTTCTCCGGCACATCACATGGTGTTGAAAATGCTTGGCATTGTGTATCTTTTGTGGACCGAGCATAGGTAATCATCTGCACACAAAATCTTTTTTCTCGCACATCCCAGTGGGTCGGGGCACGAGTCAATCCTTCTTTTTCAAAAAATGAAAACGTTTTGAGCAACTCATCAATACGATTTGTCGTCGCATTGATTTCTAAAATCGTATCATTATTAAGTGGGATTTCAATAATATCAAACTTTTTTCCGTCTGGTGGAAGTTGACCTGTATATCGAACACCTGTTTTTCCGCCAACAGTAACTGGTTGCTTTTGGCTTTGATCAATCGGATGTCCAACCAACTGTACAAACACACTCACATAGTCTCCACTTGCAGGATCTCTCATCATCACTCCCCCATCCCAATTTTCTACTTGCCAAAAACTCGGATAAGATATGTTAAATTGCGCAAAATTTGTTGCCGTAAATACTGTGAGATGCTCGCTGAATTCTTTTGCTTTCTCTGCTTGTAGCTTTTCTGTCACACGCTGGCGGATATCCGCAGGTGAAATACCAACACCGACATCATTGGCATATTGGTTATTCACTTGGCTATTACCACACCCCGCCCCAAGCCCAATAAATCCGGCGGCCACGATACCAAACGTCGCAACCAAGCTTAATAATTTACCATTAGTCCGATGTCCTTTTCTCCCCACTGTCTTTTCCAACTGCGCAATGCGCTTTCGCATAGGGACAAGCGTGTCTGGATTCAAAGAAATACTATCAATCCCAGCACGAACCAAAAACTCCGCAAACTCCGGATAATCGCTTGGCGCTTGACCACAAATACCAATATGACGTTTATAGGTATGCGCCACTTTGATTACTCGTTTAATTAATTCTGCGACCGCAGGATTCCGTTCATCATAAAGATGAGAAACAAGCGGAGAATCTCGGTCAACACCAAGAGTAAGCTGCGTAAGGTCATTAGAGCCAATACTTATACCATCAAAAATTTTACAAAATTCTTCTGCCAAAATAACATTGGAAGGAATTTCACACATGACATATACTTTGAGTCCATGCTCACCTTGTTTCAATCCAAATGATGCCATAGTATCGAGTACTTTCTGACCCTCTTCCGGCGTACGGCAAAACGGCACCATGATGATGATATTTTTTAATCCCCATTCTTCCCTGGCTTTTTTTATTGCTTTACATTCAAGTTCAAACGCAGCCTGATATTCTTTGGAATAATACCGACTTGCGCCGCGCCAACCGAGCATAGGATTTTCTTCCGCTGGTTCAAATTCTTTTCCACCAATAAGAGACGCGTATTCATTTGTTTTAAAATCGCTAAGTCGGACAATCACGTCATTTGGATACATTGCTGCACCAATACGACCAATACCTTCTGCAAGTTTATCAATATAAAAATCTGATTTCTTTTTGTATCCACGTGTCAGTGCCTCAATTTGTTTTTTTGCGTTCTTATCTTTTAATTTATGTACATTCAGTAAAGCCAGCGGATGGATGCGAATAAAATTGGAGACGATAAATTCTTCACGAGCAAGGCCCACGCCATCATGAGGTAAGAATGATAATGCAAAAGCATTCTCAGGATCCCCCACATTCATCATGAGCTTGGTTTTCGTTTTTGGCACCTCGTTCAAAACTGTTCGTTTTACTTCAAATGGAAGAATACCAGCATACACAATGCCTTGATCTCCCTCAGCACAGCTTACTGTTACTTCCTTGCCGGTTTTAAGAATAGTACGCGCGTCTTTTACCCCAACAACACAAGGAACACCCAGTTCTCGCGAAACAATGGCCGCATGGCTTGTTTTTCCCCCTTGTTCGGTCACGATTGCCGACGCAATACGCATAATCGGTTCCCAGTCTGGATCAGTAATGCGTGTTACCAAAACATCGCCTTGTTTGAATTTCGCCATGTCTGAAGGGTGGTCAATCACTCGCACACGCCCTGCGCCAATACGCTGTCCAATCGCGGAACCGCGCAATAATTCTTTCCCTTTTTTCTTGAGGTGATAGGTTTCAATAATCGCATGGTTGCGTCGTGTCTTCACTGTTTCCGGACGAGCTTGGACAATAAATAATTTTCCTGTTTTTCCGTCTTTTACCCATTCAATATCCTGTGCATGCCCATAATATTCTTCAATAATATGACCCCAAGAAGCAAGCTTCATAACTTCGTCATCGGAAATAGCAAATACATCACGATCGCCACGCGGAACCGTTGCTTGTTTTGTTCCTTTTGGTTTTCCAATAACTAATTTTACTTCTTTTCTTCCCAAGGTTCTGCCAATAATAGCGCGCTTACCCTCTACCAACGCTTTTTTAAATACATAAAATTGGTCTGGAGTCACCCGTCCTTTTACTACATACTCCCCTAGTCCATAGGCAGCATTAATCAGAATAGCACCATCAAATCCTGATTCGGTATCAAGGGTAAACATGACACCGCTTGCCCCGTTACTCGCGTCTACCATTTGTTGAATCGTGACGGACAACCCCACGCTTAGATGATCGTATCCTTTTGTCTCTCGGTACGAAATGGCCCGATCAGTGAATAGAGACGCCATGCATTGTTGTACTGCTTTCACTACGTCTTTTTCACCACGAATATTAAGGAATGTTTCTTGCTGTCCAGCAAAACTTGCATCAGGCAAATCTTCTGCGGTAGCACTTGATCTCACCGCTACAGCAAGTCGTTCCTGTTTTACTGTTTTACCTAATTCTTTATACGCAGCAATCAATTCTTTTTCTATTGATGCAGGAATGGTCGCTTTTAAAATAAGATTACGAATTGTTTTTCCAATACGGCTCAGCTCTTTCACATCAGAAATATCCAAATCTTTGAGAAGGGTTTTGATCTGTCTATCAATACCAAATTCTGAAATAATGGTTTCGTATGCATGAACCGTCAAAGCAAATCCATTGGGGATATCTACACCTTTATCAGCAAGCGCACGGTACATTTCCCCAAGAGACGCATTTTTACCCCCCACCACGGCAATATCTTTCTTACCAATATCCTTAAACCACAAAACAAACGGCTGTTTTTCCGTTCCCTGGGTTGAGGCAGTGGATTTAGGCACATGTCTTTTCATGTGAGGAATTATAGCATAAAAAGCCAAAGAATGCACGTACAGAAAGCCTCCAAAAAGCATCTATTCAACCTCTCTGACTTCGAGCAAATTTAAGTGGCCGGCCTGACCAACGGGCTCGCCAGCCGCGATAACAATACGATCCCCCACATCAACCATTTTCTGTTCTTTTAAATATAACATCGATCGTTCAATCAATTCTTCAATGGTACGGCATGGCGGAATCAAAAACGGATGCACACCCCAGGACAACTCCATTTGTCGATAAGCGCGTTTGTCATTTGTGGCCACGACAATCGGAAATTGCGGACGATACCGACTAATAAGACGAGCAGTTTCTCCAGATAAGGATGCAGCCAAAATGAGCTTCGATTGGGTTTTTTCTACCAATACCCGAGCAGTCTGACTAATCACATCATCGATGATATGGTGTTTTCCTCTGAATTCACGAATTGGCATATCATCATAACCGGAACGCTCTGTCTCGATAATAATAGTTGCCATTGTTTTTACTGTTTCAACCGGATATTTTCCTGTCGCTGTTTCATTTGAAAGCATGACAGCATCAGTATGGTCTATAACTGCATTGGCCACGTCAGATACTTCGGCACGAGTAGGACGAGGATTTTCCTGCATGGAGTCAAGCATCTGTGTCGCAACAATAACCGGTTTTGCCGCTGACAACGCTTCATCAATGATCCTTTTTTGAACCAAAGGTACTTCTTCTGCGGGAATTTCAATACCAAGGTCACCTCGAGCTACCATAATACCATCTACCACATCCAAAATTTCTTTAATATTTTTTACCGCATCATGACGCTCAATCTTTGCGATAATACGAATCGGCTGTTCCTGAATAATTCCCAATTCTTTTTCATACTCCTGAATAAGATAACGAAGATCAAGAATATCCTGCGGCCCCATCACAAATGACAACGCAATATAATCCACTCCATGTTCTACGCCAAATTTAATATCTTTTTTATCTTTTTCAGTAATAACATTAACATGAAGTGTTGAATCTGGAAGATTAATTCCTTTGTGGGAAGTAAGGATACCACCAACAATAATTTTTCCAATAATTTTTGTGCCTTCCACCTTGGTAACATGTGCTTCGTACCGACCATCATTTAACAAAAGTCGTTCGCCCATTTTTACATGCTTGTGCAATTCTTTATAGTCAACAGGAATGGCTGCTCCCGCATAGGTTTCAACCGCCGTATCAAATACTAATTCCTCACCAACCGTTAATACGACACCTTCTTTTGGTAATACACCAACTCGAATTTTTGGCCCCTGAATATCCTGCAATATTGCGACTGGTTCTCCTGTTTTTTCCGCAACAGCTCGAACACGTTCAATAAGCATGGCATGATTTTCATGTGTACCGTGTGAAAAATTAAGCCGCGCAATATTCATTCCCGCTTTTACCATATGCGTAATAATCTGTACGGTTTCACATGCAGGTCCCAAGGTGCACAAAATTTTGGTTCTCTTTCTCATAAAACAAGGTATTTCATATCATGGAATGGTATATGGCGGCGAGGACTGAAACAGCCCATGAAATTAATAATAGAATAAATCTTATGTGTTATTCTCAACAGGAAACTCTGCCAGTGTGACTTTTACCATTTTTTCCTTTCCATCACGAAGCAGTCGCATCTCAATAGTATCGCCCACCTGATATTTGCTAATTTCTTGTACCAGTGACGTCTTGTCTTCTAATTTTTTTCCGTTTATCTCAAGAATAATATCATGTTCAACAATTCCCGCTTTATCTGCCGGAGATCCAGGAATAACAGCCAACTCTTCGAGAGTTTTTCCTTTAAAAATAAGGACACCGTAGGTGACAGGCAGTCCCTTTGTTTCTGCCAATCTAGGTGTTACTGGAATATGACGAACCCCAAGCCACGGACGAATAATACGACCATGCACACGCACACTTTCAATAGTTTTTTTTACAGAATCTATCGGAATCGCGAATCCAACTAATTGTCCTTCTCGAGATACTGCCGTATTAATGCCGATAACTTTTCCCGCTAAATTTAATAATGGTCCGCCAGAATTTCCTGGATTAATAGCGGCATCTGTTTGAATAGCCTCTTCAATAATCTCATTAAATCCAAATCCATTACCAGCTTGGACACGTCGTCCAATACCACTCACGACACCTTGCGTGACAGTATTACCAAATTCAGCCAAGGCATACCCAATTGCAATCGTTGTTTGTCCAATTTTAATTCCATCAGAATCACCGAGTTCTAGTACTGGCAACCCTGCCGCTTCAATTTTAATAAGAGCAACATCGAACACAGGATCAAGCGCTAATACATGTGCCTCAAAAGTACGACTATCAGATAATACTACGGTATATACCGCTTCATCGTCTGATACCACATGTCGATTCGTCACAATCAAACCATCTGACTGAATAATAAAACCACTCCCCCCTCCGACAAGTTGAAGCGTACTTTCTTCAGCATTCGACGGACCAGGAATATGTAAATCAAAAGGAATATCTTGTCCGAACAATTCTTCAAAGGGAAATAATTTTGCGTTTGATTGATGTACAGATACCTTTTTTTGAATTTGAATACTAACAACCGCAGGATTATTTTTTTCTACAATATCAACAATCAATTTTTCCTGATCTGTTTGAGTCACATACTGTTGATTTGTGTTGTCTTGAATTTTTGAGAATTGACTCCATGACACCCCTTTGAGCTGATCGTGAATTTCGCTGCCGATAATACCTCCGACAATTCCCACCACAAGCATGATGATCACGCCGATGGCAATCATTTTATTGGATGGATGAGCAAACATATCTTTTTATTTAGTATATTACTGTTGGTTTTGTAATTGCTGCAATAATTGGGATACATCAACACCTTGCTTACCAAACTGATTGAACAGAGAGGACGAATCTTTTTCTGTTCCTAGATCTGTTATGTTCAAAAGTGATTGCGCCCGCTCCCAATTCTCCCGCACAAACGGAACGACATAAATGAATGCCAATACAAGTGGAATAAGAAAAATAATAAACCGAATATTACTTCCAAGTACAATAAAAAAAAGTCGACTTTTTATTTTCTTATTATCTTTATGAATGCCTTCAATAATTTCCGTTTGTTTTTCAACTAACTTACGCAATGCGGTAATATCTTTTTTTATTTCTTCGTGCGCTACGGTTGATACCGGTGTATCCGGACCCTGAGAAGATGAAACAGGTATATCATTTTGCTTCGGCATACACAAAATCAACTAATAAGTTAAGTGGTTTTTTTGTTGATATTACGCAAAGAGCGAATTTCATGTTCAAATGTATCTACATCAGCAAATGCACGATAAATAGATGCAAATCGGATATAGGCTACCTTGTCGAATTTCTTGAGGTGTTTCATGACAAACTCGCCCAATTCTTGACTGGTAATTTCTCGTTTTTTCTTTTTTTGAATGTCTCGCTCAAGAGAATGGATTAGTCGGTCAAATTTTTCTTCCGTATATGACCGTTTAATAAGCGACTGTTTAATCCCATTTTCTAATTTATTGCGAGAATATGCCTCACGTCTTCCATCCCGCTTCACCACCACAATATCAAGAAGTTCCATTTCTTCGACAGTAGAAAATCGATAGGCACATTTCACACATTCTCGGCGGCGGCGAATTGCCACGCCGTCCTGCGTCATGCGAGAATCGATCACTTTTGTTTCTTCAGAATTACAGACAGGACAATACATAGGAAGCGCTAAAATAAGGGAGAAATACACATGAATTATAGCACTGGTAGTACCCGAATGTCTATATTAAAAGGAAGTGAGTTATTGCGCTATTCAGTTATAAAAATACAATACGGTTTTGTTATTTACTCTATGTGCAATTATTTGGTGTCCCTGTGGTTAGTGCGTTCAAGCACCCTCACCTTGCCTCTCCCGGAGGGAGAGGGAATTTCTGAGTATATTTTTATTAAATATCATAAAAAATCTTTCATACAATCTACTTCCAATGCATTATAAAAAAATAATCGCCAACATATTCCTCTCCCTCCGGGAGAGGCAAGGTGAGGGTGCTCAGTTCCACCAGAAGTTTTCTTATAGCCTCCCTAAACTGTATTTTCTAGTACATCCGATACAGTTTTTTAGTGATTTTCAATAAAAAAACACTCTTTTATATAAAAGAGTGTTTTTAATAATGTATTAATTCAATAGTTTTTTATTGCAACCCCATTTTCTTTCTAATGAAGGTCGGGATTTCTAAATCTTCGTCAACTTTCTGTTCACGAACAGGAGCAGCAGGCGGATGAGCAGCGGGTCGCACTGGCTGCGGCGCAGAAACTGGACGAGGTTGGAATACCGGTCTTTCGCGAGGAGCCTGTGCAGGTGGCATCGCGGGAGTAATAGGTGATGTATTAAACCGTGGGCGCACCGGGGTGTCGGCGATGTCTTCGGCCTCAATCTCTTCCTCTTCATCAATTTCATCTTCATGTTCATCCTCATCATTAGGATCAAACTCATCACTAACTGGTTTTTTATTAAATAAACGTGAAGCGCTAAATGCTGGACGAGATGCCGGGAACGGCATACGTAATCCAGAATCTTTTCTTATTTCCTCCTGAGCAATAACTGGTTTTACCACCGTATCACGGTCTTCAAAACCGGTTGCAATAACAGTAATACGGACTTCTTCACCCATATTTTCACTGATGACCGCACCAAAAATAACCTTAGCATCTTCATCTGCAGAATTGGTAATAATTTTTGCTGCCTCGGCAACTTCTTGCATACCAAGATCAGGTCCACCAGTAATGGTAAACAAAATACCGCGTGCTCCGTCAATTGATAGTTCAAGAAGCGGACTAGAAATTGCTTTCTGTGCCGCTTCAATAGCACGAGCTTCTCCTGTACCAACACCAATACCCATAAGTGCAGAACCTGTATTCTGCATAATAGTCTTTACGTCGGCGAAGTCGACATTAATAAGACCAGGCACAGTAATCAATTCGGAAATTCCTTGTACACCCTGACGAAGTACATCATCAACAATTTTAAACGCATCAAGAAGTGATGTTTTTTTATCAATAATTTGCAATACACGATCGTTTGGAATCGTAATAATCGTATCAACATGACGAGCTAATTCAGCGTATGCCTGTTCTGCAATTCTTTTGCGTTGAGGTCCTTCAAAACCAAATGGTCGAGTAACCACAGCAACAGTAAGCGCACCAACTTCTTTTGCGATTTGTGCAATAACTGGACTTGCTCCAGATCCTGTCCCACCACCAAGTCCGCAGGTAACAAATACCATGTCGGTTCCTTTTAGTGCTTCACGAATTTCATTTTGAGATTCTTCTGCGCTTTTCTTTCCCATTTCTGGATCCATGCCAGCACCAAGTCCACGCGTGATTGTTTTTCCAATATGTAATTTAAATGCAGCACTATTATGATGAAGTGCTTGCACATCGGTATTCATAACCATAAAATCAACACCGCGAATACCACCCTTTACCATACGATCGACTGCTGATCCACCAGACCCGCCGACACCGATTACTTTAATTTTTGCAATTGTTTCTATATCAGGTTTCACTTGAGGCATATCATTCATCAGGACATTAAATCATGAAAACATCAAAGCAAATAAGCTATAGAGTGGTAAGGCGTAGAATACTATACCCGCTCTGATGTTTTAATGTTTTTACGAAATTGAACACTTTTTTTACTCAAAAACTCCTCCTCCATTCCTCTATAGTGTACGAATTTTACTCTCTACTGTCAAATTCTAGTTAACTAGTTGTCTAGTTAACTAGTTATCTAGTTAAAATGCATTTTAACTAGATAACCAGAAAACCGGCAGCCCAGCCAACCAACTAGGGCATCAGGGTCTTCCACACGTCCTGAATACGTTTAACGACTTTTTGGGTACCGCCAAATCGAGATAATTGTCTATTCTTTCCTGAATACTGAATATCTGCTCCCCATTTTACCAAACCAAGGGCTGAACTAAACGCAATATCGTGAACCTTCCCCTGCCCACCACTCATATACAATGGATAGCCGAGAGATGCAGGAAGTGCTAATTGCTCTTTTGATAATTCAATCAACCCGCTCAACTTTGCTCCACCGCCAGTAAAAATAATACCTGCAGGCAACTTTCCACTGCGGCCAATAGATGCCAGTTCCTTATCAATTCTCTCTAAAATTTCTCCAACACGCGCCTCAATAATTTCTGCAACGTATCTTAATGCTATTTCTTCTTCGTCAGGAGCACCAACGCTAGAAAGATTAATTCGTTCTCGTTTTGGTATATCCTTTGCATTTGCATGACCATATTCAATTTTTACCCGTTCAGCCACGTCAATCGACGTACGAAGACCAATTGCCACATCATTGGTAATATATTCTGATCCAATCGGAATCACCGCCGTATGAATAATATCTCCCTCTTCATATACCACCAAACTGGTTGTTGAGCCACCGATATTCACCACCGCAACACCGAGATCACGCTGACGTGAGGTACTCACCACGTCCCCTGCCGCAAGAATGGACAAAACAAGATCATCAATATCAATACCTGTTCGATATACTGCCTTGGTCAAATGTTTCATTTGCTGTGCCAAACCAAAAATAATTTGTGCATCTACTTCAAGACGTATACCTGTCATTCCCACCGGATCTTTAATACCGATCTGTCCATCCACGCCAAATGTATGTGGAATAACATGGAGAATTTCATAATTCAAAGGTACGGACACCGTACGCGCAGCTTCCACCGCACGTCCGACATCATCGGTAGAAATTTCCCCATCAGATTTTGCAACAGCAACAACACCCTTACTTTTTTGAGAAATAATATGTGTTCCAGACACCCCAATCCATGCATGTTCAATAAGCGCCCCCGTAAGACGCTCTATTTGTTCAAGACCATGAGATAGAGAAGAAACAGTTTCTTCGATACTCGTCACCGCACCACGATGAAGCCCTTCGGAAGGAACTTCAACAAGACCTAAAATATTTAGGTCTCCGCCGTGATTCTGTGATCGTGTATATTGACCAAGCGCAATACGAATAGCATTCGATCCAAGATCAATGCCGGTAATCAATGCGGGAGTAGGTGTGCGACGAAACATAGTACTACTTAGTGTATCATCTGAATGCTAAAACCTCAATGATATGAGGCAAAAAAATAACCGATCCGATGATGATAGATGTAATGGCAGCAAGAAGCACCATTGCTGCCAACATATCTTTCACCACCTGCACTTGAATATGATACCGAGGTTTGACAATATCAATAAACTGTTCAATAACACTATTTACCACTTCCAAAATAAGGACAAGAGCGATAAGAAGAAGAATAACTATCCATTCACTCTGCTGTAATTGAAAAAAATATCCAAAACCAAGGACAAAAAAAGCAATGAGTGTTTGAACACGGATATTTTGCTCATGGAGATAGATATGACGCATACCGCGTGCAGCATATTGCAGACTTTTCAAAAATTGTCGTAAGTCCATAAAACTATAGGTTACCGGGAAAACTGTTTAAGACACGACACTACCGTTTTATCCTGCAAAGAAAACATTTTTTTTGCCTCTTTTTCTTCTTCGTGATCATACCCGAGAAGATGGAGAACACCATGCACGGTCATCCGAAAAAATTCTTCTTTAAAACTGACGCCGTATTCTTTTGCCTGACGTTTGATTTGAGGAATACAAATAAAAATATCTCCCCAATCTTTATGCTCACCTTTTTTTTCCATCATGAATTCTCCTTCTTGCATCGCAAAAGACAATACATCGGTTACCTTATCCTTACCACGGTGCACCCGATTGAGTCGTCGCATCTGGCTTTCCCCAATACAATGTACGCTCACTGCGGCATTTTTTTTCTTTAGACTCTCAAGAACAAAAAGCACGACCGCTTGTATCTGCCGATCGGGAACACCAACGCTTTTTACTGTTTTAAACAGAGTACATTCCATACTTATTGTGCCGTATTAATCGTTGTACTTGCAAAAGAGTTGGCCTCAGTTGAGGGTTCTTCTGTTAATGGTTTTGGGAGAATAGTTTGTTCAGGAAGAATAACCGAGGTTTTGCTTGGTCGGAAACTTTGGAGCATCATTTCCATCGTATGGCGATAAGAAATAGGACCTTCAGCATTTGGATGATATAAAATCACAAATACAACACCAGCATGATCGACAAATCCAACCAAAGAATCTTTGCGTATCCATACTGATTCTTCAAAACGATTTTTTGACTGCTGTACATCTGTAATAAATTCTTGTGATGCCACACGACCAAACCAATCAAAAAATGTTTCTTGTCCATTTTTTTGCATGGCTCGAATTTCGATATAATCTCCACCAAGAGCACTTATAAGTACCTGATCATTTTTTTGATCCACTGTTCCTAATTCCCATGAAGCTGGGTAATAGATACGATATTGCCAGGTCGGATTTACATATTCTTTTACCAATCCAGAATCAATTAATTTAACTGGCGCAAACCCTTTTGGATTATACAAATTAAATAATTCCTGCCCATCATAATACCCATCAGCATCTGAATCCGACACACCACTGTCTGTGCCAAATAATTCTTCTTCATTATCAGTCAATGAATCACTATCGGTATCACTATTATTAGCTAATAATACACGAGGGAAATCAATCGGTACTACACCAAGTGATGCTGGGTTTTCAATTACCTCAGGTGTCGTGGTCACCGTTTCATCAATAACACTATCTAAAACGGGATCTTGTGAAACTGGCGCGGGTTCAGTAAACGTAGGTGCCGTTTCAGGTCCTTGAAAAACTATTTGTGATTCATCTGCGGTAAAAAACCACCACGCTCCCCCACCGATAACTACAAGAAGAACACCGGCAAGAATAAACAAAGTTCTATGTCCTTTCGGTTGGACACGCGTGATTCCTTGTGTTGTTGGTGGCACTAGCGGTTTTGGTGGTACTGGAGGCATGACAGGAGGAGGTACTGATGGTGGCTGAACGACCGTCTTTACCTGTACCGGCTCTTGATTTTGATAAATAACAGGATCGTTTCCACCATAAAAAGCACCCGGTATGGTTTCTACCGAAACAGTTGAGTCTATTGAAGCATCAGATAATTTGTCAGTTTTTTTGCCGAACATTTTTTAAATTTTATAACACTATGGTTTAGTTGTTGTTGTTACAACTGGTGGCTCAAATAATCTTCCCAAACCGGTAGGACTATATCCACCCCGAACTTCGGCACCATCTTTATAGGTATCTCCGTCTGTATCTGGATTTAATGGATTCGTTTTCCAAATAATCACTTCATCCCCATCACTCAATTCATCCCCATCACTGTCCCAATTTTTTGAATCAGTGCCGATGGTTTGTTCTCGAGTATCATCAAGCCCATCTCCATCTTGATCAATCGGCTGACCAAAAAGCAAATTATCATCAACAGAATTAATATCGAGCGGTTCAGTATTATCCGGTTGAACTATTTCTTCTTCAGAAAACGGTTCTGGTTGTTTTTGTTCTACAACATTAATTGGAAGTGGCGCAGTGGTTCCCTCTGTACTTCCACCAGCAAAAAATTTGGCATAGGCAACCCAACCTACCACACCAAGCAATACCAAAATAATAATCACAATTAATACCATTTTTCCTTTTCCAACTTGATGCGGCGCATACATCTGCTGGTCTACTGGCATAACTGGTACAGGAGGCTCACGGAGAGGTGAATCGACAAGTTCAGGAACACCATATGGCATAGTCGATACTTCTGGTTGCGCTGGCACAGCTGGACGAAGTACACCCGCCTGAATGGCAGACCCCCCTGGTGCCGACTGAGATGGCTCAGACATAGATTGTACTGGTTGATACAAAGGCGGGCTCGGAGGTTCACTCATTGGTGCATCACCACCTGGCTCAACAGGAGAAAACATATCTTCTGGTTCGCCAATAGGGAGATTGCTCGGTGGGACTCCCTGGTTTCCTGGTTTTTGAATATGATCATCAAACATACCTTGGTATTAAATGTATATAGCCATTATCGAGGCAATTTTCCTTCACCATTTGGATTATATCCACCTATAATTTCCACCATATCTGCAAATCCATCTCCATCAGTATCAATCTTATTCGGATCGGTTTTCCAATTCTTTACTTCACTAAAATCAGAAAGTCCATCTCCATCAGTATCAACTTCTGCAGCACTTGTATTAAGTGCGGTTTCCTCTGCAGTGGTGAGTCCATCTTGATCGAAATCATTTTCCAGTTCTTTGGGATATTCAGGTCGAACAGACAATGTTTCCTCCTCCACTTGAATAACGGGAGTGGGAACGTTACTTGTCGTTTGCACAACCGGAGTTTTTCCACCATCAGATGTCTTTTGTTGCCACCAGAAAAATGCTCCACCAAAAATAGCGATGATAAGAATAATGATGATAAATAATTTCTTCATACGTAATAGTATACCACTGTTTAATATTACTTACACCCTGCCGGAACAGAAGCACCTGGAACTGATTTTGTTACCTCACATATTCCAGTATTAATCACACCGTCTGGATACGGTTTATCAATCATAATGGTAGTACCATCTTGATTAAGCATTACATTTCCAGCGGCGTCTTTCTTTGGTTCAATACGTACTGGGGCGTCAATGATAAATTTACCGTCTTTTTTCACGATGTTAAATGGCTGCCAATATTTTGCCGATTTATTTGATGTGGTATTTGCCGCTTTATTGATAGAAAATACCATATCAGGCTCATAGATAGAATACTGCGCATTCTGTCCTTCTCGATATTTATATACCTCCACTTTCACTTGCGCATTTTCTCGATATGGATAAATTGGTCCGCCGTCCGTATGAACCACAAATCCAATTGGATTAGCGGAATTGATCATCTTGCTC
Organism: uncultured Gammaproteobacteria bacterium; assembly: GCA_964349825.1. Lineage (GTDB taxonomy): Bacteria > Patescibacteriota > Patescibacteriia > Magasanikbacterales > UBA922 > CAYGHM01. The sequence goes on along the minus strand of CAYGHM010000005.1, from coordinate 21,167 downwards.
ATGTCAATCGTGTATGACTGTACATACGTTTTTTCACCATGAAGAATACTGTGCACATAGATACCCCCGTTATATGGTGTCTGTCCCTCTCCCTGAACAACCGCCGGCATCCAATATCCACTCATATTTTGTTCTACAGCATGAAATACATTTGGCCACGTATCACCTTTAGGGATGGTGTCTTGGTAAGAATATAATTTGTGACCAGTTCCATTATTCACTACGTACGTAGCACCATAAAAAGACACATTCTTCTCCGCTTCGACATTTGTCCAACGGACAACTACACGGAATGTATCTTGTGGTACTACCGGAGACATGATGACTTCATTTGAAATAATTGGCGCCTCTCCATTGACTGGGTACGGGAAATAACTTCCTTTTCCTGAAACCTTATTTGGATTAAAGAATACTTTATATTCGTCCTTACAAAGCGGATCTGTTTCGATTCCCAGATCAAATACTGGGACTCCGTTAGTAGAATTAATAATTAAATAATATGGCGTGAGCGGTGAAAGATAAAACGAACCTTTATAATTGTAATAGCTCTTTTCTGTTGATGGCGCACTGAAGTTAATTTTTCTGTATCCTAAATACAAATTATTTTTTGAAGGACGGGTAAGTTCAACATATTCCCCACCGTCATTTTTATATGGAGACTTGTCACCCGATGTCATAGGGGTAATAATTGCTAATTTTGGTACAGACTTATCTTTTCCAGCTGAACAACTGACACAATTATTTTCCAAGTTGGTACATTTTGCGGTACATTTGTAGGCTCCTTTGTCCGAGCATTGTTCTACTGTACTTTTTCCATATACCGTTTTTCCTGCATCATCAACACCAATGATAGTCGAGGTTGCCACGAGAACTTTTGTCTGATTTACCTCAGTTCCTTCAAAATCACAAGCCTCGCCCGCATCCAACTTTCCATTTCCACAAAATGCCAGAGGATCAACCGTTAATATTTTTTTACAATCGGCTGCACAATAAGTACATGAATTGCCATATTGTGGAGAACAGAGAAGGCCGTTCTTTGCCCCTTCATCACAAATCTCATCACCTTCTTTCTGACCATTGCCACACAAAGGATCTTTAATTGTCACAAGATCTCCATAAGTTGGCTTATACTCTCCAGCACATTCTACCCATGACGGATCCTCCGGCTGATCAAGAAGCACCTCCATTTTCAACGAGCAATTACTGTTTGCATATACCGCACCCGATGAAATAACATAAAATGCTTTGCATGTAAGTCCTGCTGACTCACAAATTTCCTTTGCCGTTACTGGTGCATTTTGACATGCCGGAATCGGCGATACTGCTGGGTAATAATTTTTAGAATAGTTCAATAAATTATTCGGCAAATATCCTTTTGTTCGACCATTCATTGTTGCTAGATCTACTTTTGATGCAAAAATAAGAGATGTGGTTGCAGTAAGATTATGCACGATAAACTGCGGCTTTTCTTTCAAGCAAAGCGTGCCGTATTCAATTTTACAGGTTGCACTACATTCATCATTATTCACATTATTTCCATCATCGCAGTCTTCACCTGTTTGTTTCTCTCCATCACCACAATATTGGCCCGGCACAGTACAGGAGGCAGAACATGATTTTGTTTTATCAATATTATATCCTCCTGAAGGACCCAAATCACATGCTTCAAGAGATTTTCCCGCCGCATCTTTATCAATGATATTGTTTCCACAAAATCCAGCAACAGAGGCACCTGTACAATCGCTGTTACAAAATCCGTATTTTCCATTTTGCCCGCCATCATCACATTTTTCTTTTCCTGCTTCAATTTTTCCATCACCACACTTACCTCCAGTGCTACAGGCTTTCGTTTCTTTCCATTTACACGTTGTCTCACAGGTTAATTCACGGAACTGACCAGCCGGACACGCATTTTGAAGCCCACCAAAAGCACCGCTGGTCACGTATTTTTTGCCTGCCGGATCACATTCTTCACCTGGCTGCACCATACCATCACCACAACTACCGCCGAACGCGCTATATGTCTGCAATGGTTCACATTTTGGCGAAGCAGAAATAAGATCCGGATACGCAATAAATGTGTCCGTTAACTGCTTTTTTACAATAGGATCAGCATACGTGAAAAATTCAAATGGAATATGAAGACTGTATTTTTTTGTGGAGGAATTAAACGAATACTCATAGACACTCGTCTTTTTTGGACATACGAACGTGCTATCGGTTGAATTCCAGCAAGTTTCTTGATCCGGCCCAGCACATTGTGACCATTTATTTATTGGATCAGACGGCATATCACCCCCTTTTATCACATCTTTCCAGGAAGACCATTTTGATACTGAATAACTTGGAATAAATGTACCTGATTTCAAATCTGGATAATTTCCCTTTCCTTTTGTCTGGTCATTTTTATATGCCTCTAAATTCTTTTGTATTTTCTGGACATCATACAGCCGTGTCCAATCTCGCAAGAAACGTGTTTTTTCATTGGAACACTGTCCGTTCGTATTCAAGATTGGTGTGCCGAGTGCATCAATACAATCAAAATCAGATGTACATGCGACACTACTGATATCATCATATGAAACACTATTTGTCTTACGACAGTACCCATGATTGCTCATATTCGTATTGAACGTAAGCGATGTCATGATTTTTTGCATGACCGACTTCATGTTGTCAGCAGCATCAGGATTAACACTGAAAAGATAAATATTATTAAATACTTGGTTTGTTTTTTTATCAATATTTAATGCATTGATATAATAATTTGATCCATCAGACACAGCATCATATCCTGCGATAGACTGTGGCTGCGTCTGTCCTAGGCCGATAAATTCCTGAGAAAACCATTCCTGAGCTGATAGACGCTTATTATTCTCAAAAATTTGTAATCCAATAACATCATCACTTTTATCTGAAACGAATAGTGCTTTTTTCAATGTATTTTGTGACGTACTACCAGCCTTCTTCGCATCAACCTGCTTTTGGAAGCATGTGTTATTCTCTACTTTCCAGCCCGGTGAAAATGGATAGCAGGATTCTTTCTTCCCTGCGATTGTTTTACAATCACTATCAACAGTGCAACCACGGTAGATTTCACCATAATTTGGTGGATATTGAATAATACCGTCAGCGAACAAAAGACAAACACCTGCGCTGTTTCCCATACTGTATACGGTGCACGCGTTTGCTTGTAATACTGCGGCATCTGATGATTTACACAGGTCTTTGTTGGCATCGTCAAAAGGCAAATTATATAATTTTTCGCTTGAGCAATCCGAATCAGCAGTACATGATTTTGGTGGAAGATTTTTTCCTGTTATCAAACATTGTTTTATTGATTTCGAAGATTCGTTGGTAACATCCACTACCTTAATATATGGCAAATCATCAAGAGTATCACCTGTCTTTCCTGCATCAGGACAATAGGTAAACGTCATATTAAACATACTGTCGGTATATCCTGTCCACGGTGTTTCACAGAAGAAGGCAGTTAGATTACTTGTGCCGCTAATAATAGCTCCTTTTTGACTTCCAATTTGACTACTATCTTCAAGAATACGTGCACTTGCAACAGCAGTAATCTTTCCTTGTGTTCCTTTTGGCGCAATAATAATTTGAGGGGTATTGGTTGCAGTGCCAGCTTTTGGAATATCAAACACTGGGTTCTCACCTGGATCCCATTCCCATGCCCATTTGTATGCTGGGGTAGACACAATAAATTGACTATCCTTTGTTTTTCCAACTGCCAAAAATTCTTGTTCTATCTTTGGAGATACAAAAGTAAAATTTTCAGGAGCAACAGAAACGGTGTCGATTTTACACAATTCCTTTTTCGTCGTAAATACCCAAAGATCATGGAGGGTCGTGGCATTATTTGGGTTACGAATACCAACACCAGACATATCAACGATACCTGCCGCACCACCTTTCAAAAGAACCACATGGACTGTTTCAGGCGTGAGTGGCTTATCAATATTAACCATGACTTTTGTCGATGTTACTGTTGCATTTGTTGCAGGAAGAGTTAATGCAGTTGTGGTCAAAGATGCATCAACAGTACACCATGTCTTATATTTTTTTAGCGTGTCATTAATGTTTTCTGCAAATGCGTCTGTCTTAAACATGTTTGTAAAGAAGTGCGCAATTTTTACCCACAATTTTTTGAAAAAACTTTGTCCATCGAGAGATCCAAATGCAATAGTTTTATTTACATGCTCGGTAACATTCACACTTCCACTTGATACGGTCGCACAGTTAGTATTCTCGGCAATAAAACCACGAGCGATACGAATATTGTCACCACTAAGTGTATCTTCTTTGATTTCTTTGGAAAAAGTAGCAAAAATGGCTGTGTTTGGACATGCTTGAGGTGTGCCATTAAAGCCCGCGCCATTTAGCGGATATTCCGAACCAACGACACGAATAGGTCGAGGTAAACAGCAGGAAGAAATGCCGGAAACACCTTGGTCTGCATTTGGACAATCGTTAAATACTGTTTTGTTATTAACTATTTGTGGAGAAGAAAATTCGGTATATCCACATTGAAGCGCAAAAGTACTTGTCGCAGTAAATGATAGGGTTGACGTGCTGAGTGTTACTTTTACTGTTGTTTGCTGTATATCTGCAGCAGGAACCTTCTCTCCTTTTGCCGTTACTACCTGCACAGGACTTGAGCCCGCGGTTTTTCCGTTTTGTTTCACTTCGCAATATTCATATTCACCAATACCGGTAGTTCCATCGCCACATAAAGACGGTGTTGAATATAATGGTGAAGAACCCGCCTTACGACAATCGTTTGAACATCCTTCAGTTCCCTTTTCACACCATAAACCACCAAGTTGGATGGATTCTTTCACTTGGATAGCAGTAAGAGAGCAGGCATTTTGAAGACGGCAATTTTTTGAACAAAGACTATTTGGATCAACTGGAATAATTTTTTCAATATCCCCAACACGGATTTTTGTTTCTTTTCCAACAAACTCACATTCTTCGTCTGATTCCAATCGTCCGGCATTTCCACATTCACTCACAGAAGAAATACATTCAGACTTGCCTGCAAACAGCTTATGCGTATCGCACCAGAATGTTGCCATTTTGGTACCGGTGTGAAGGCATTGTTCGGTACAATTAATTTTTCCATTGGCTGTTGCATCATTTATCCCCGTATCACATGCCTCGCCTTTGCCTACATTTCCGTCTCCACACACAGACGCACCCACTTTATTTGGATCAAAACCACCAGAACCAAAAGGTCGGCAATCTTCGGAACAAAAAGCACTATTATCTTTTGGATCGCAGAATTCACCAAGAGCTGTCTCTATTTTACCATTTCCACACGAATTCTTATCTTTATTTCCTGGCCTTATACAAGTAAGAGAGCAAGAAACACCGACGGTTTCGCCAAGCATACCAATATCACAATCTTCTCCCGGGTCTACGACACTATTGCCGCACAAGGCAATATCTTGAGGTTTTTTATTATCCACAGTAATGTCACTTCCCTTTGTTACACATGAGATACTGCAAGAAGCATTAATATCTCCTACTGCAACATTTGGAAAATTTGTAATCGCTGCAACACTTGGATCAAGAGTCTCCCATTTATATGCAAATGCCCATTTGTTCAATGCTTGACCATATTTACTGCAGGCATTTGGACTGCTAAACGGTGTTGCTGAGTACTGCACTTTCTCGCCAATATTTTTCGCAGTATATGGATCAGGAAGAATCAATACATTTCCCACAGCACACGCTGCATCACTGTTTTGTGTTTTAAATGTCCAATTAAAATCATCCATGACTGTCCCCGCAACAGGTACTCCATTATTATACCCGGCAATTGGTTTAACTCCCTTAATGACTGCTTTATAATAAGATGATTTTGTAAGATTAACAGGAACAATCAATTCTTTTTTTGTTGACGCGATATCAATCTTTACAGGAATTTTCTCAAGCTGGTCGCAGTTTGCACCATCAACACACTTCCACAAAGAAAAGCTGGTTTGGTATGTTGTTATGTCCATCTGTCGGTTAAACTGAACCCGAATCTGTGGATTAAGACATGATTCAGAACAATTTGGTTCGTACCCTATTACTTTTGGAACGAGAAGATCAATAATAAGTGTTGACACACCGGTCAATTCTTTTCCTTTGCTTGGGGTGGCTGCGATAATATTAGCGCCCACTGGATAGTGCTGAACAGCCTCTGCTGTTGCTAAAGAAGGGTTGGCCACTGACTTTGTTACTTTGGCTGCAGCACCTGCTTCTGCCACCGCAGGATCAATCTTCCAATCCCATTGCATTTTTGTGGTATCCATCATTGTACAAGCCTGAGTAGCCTGCGCCCAGGTACTATACACCAAAGGATGTTGTGGACTAAGAATATTATTATCAAACAAGAAAGCAGGATCTTGAACGATACCAAGATCATTTGTTTTGTGTTTTGGCGGAATAATACCAACTTCTTTTACTTCACATAATCCGGCTCCAGATTTGAAGTCAAAACAATAGGCGGTTCCATCACCACAAGGGCTTGTTGCGACAAGTGGTTGTTTAAATATTTTTTTCTGTCCAGCAACGGTTTGTTCTTTATACGCAGTGATACTACTTGATAACTCTACGTGATACCACGTATTTTCTGCCAATTTTCCACCTTCAGGGATTGCTTCAAAATACGTCGATTCTTTTTTGGTAAATACAATAGTAACTGGTTTCTTATCAACACAGACATTGCCTTTCATTTCTGTACAACTAAACACTTTAATGTTTGCACTATTAAACGTACCCACATCCATGGTAGTGGTAAACTGTGTACGAATAACTGCATCAAGACAGGCATTACTTCCCTCACCCTGACTGATCCATGGACTTGGAGACGCAGGAACCGCTGGAATAACACCAGTTTTACACTGTTCAACAACCTTTGGAATATCAGGAAAAATACCAGTGGTAAATCTCCATACATATCCAGCAAGTCTCGTGTCGCCTTTACATATCTGGTCGTCTTTTTTCCACAATCCTTTATCAGGACCGTTCGCGGTACAACATTGATATCCAATGCCAGGTGCTTGACTCCCTGCAACAGAACAATCCTCTACGGTATAGGCAATACTATTACTTAATTCATTATTTACCCCCACTTTAATAGGGCCAGTTCCCATAAAACCTCCATTGAAAAATGGAAGCATAGTAATAATTTCTGTATCCGTTGCTTTTTTAAGCAATTTTGGTACCGCTGTTACATCGGTCACGTACCAATTTTTCTTATCAACAAATGATTCGCCTTTTTTATAAAAATAAACAGTAGGTTTGGTGGTAAAATTACTCCCTACTAACGTAAGTCCGTTATGGTCTTGTGGAAGTGGAGATGGTCCTGTTGATGGTGTGAGCCCACAGATACCTGGCAATGGTGAGCCACTTTCAATTGCAATTGAGATTTTTCCATCCGTTTTTAACGCACTATCGTTCTGGACGACAATATAATATGTTTTTCCTGCTTCCAATGTATCAGGAACTTGAACAATAATTTGATCATTCTTCCAGGTGTCCCCACACTGCTGAGCAAGACTTACAATAGCAGGTTGACAGTCTGTTCCCGAACAATCATTATTTGCTTTGCTATTAAAATATACTTTGGACACAGCGGATGTTCCATCACCGAATCCAGTTCCAGAAATAGTGATGAGGCTTTTTACCGTTGTTGTTACCGGATCAATATGAGAGATTACAGGACCGACATTTTTTGTCGTACTGGAAACAATATCAAAATAAACAGGATTACTTTTTTCCTTTTTTACTTCGACTTGAACAGGGACTGGACCTGGTACCAAATTGGAAGGCACGGTCATTTCCACATTAGTATCACCCCAGTGTGGAGATAAACCAGATTGAACAATAGATGCTTTTACATCGCCAAACCAGACAATATCTTTTGTGGTACCAAATCCTTTTCCAAGGGCATTTACACCATCCTTTGGTTTTCCATAAGCTACGTTCGGTGGATTGTGAGTAATAACACTACAAAGACCAGGTCGTACAATAGTATTTTTAACAAATCGTCCATCCGGAGCAGGAATAAATCCGACATTATTAATAGTTGTGTCTTCAGTACCATTTTTTGCTTTTACCTTAATAACACTCTTACTTCCCACTTTAAACAAATCACTGTCTGCAGGTACTTCTATAAAAATTTGTTTATTGCTCCATGAGCTGCCAGACTGCTGACAATCAACCACTCCAGCGGGATACCATTTATCATTTTTTACCACGAATGGTTTGGTGTCTCCGTCAGTCACACCAAATTCAACCGTACCAGCCTGATCACCAAAATTTTTCCCGTAAATAGTAATCCAATTTCCTGAAGCTCCATCCATTGGAGATACTGACACAATATACGGTCTCGGCGTACACGAATTTTTGATACATTGGAATGCGTTTGCACAATCTGCGTCAAATTGACATGATGCGCCCGCTCCTCCACCACAGCTACCTCCTGTATCAACCCCTGTTTCATCACCATTCTGAATTTGATCGTTACAGAATTGACCAACTGCAATAAAGAATAATCCAAGAGACGATGTTTGGTGATCAATATCTTGCGCAGTAAATTTCAATGTATAATTTGTGTTTGCTTTTACAGTATTTGCGATAGCAAAAGTGATTTTTTTAGAAAAATCGGCAGCAGTATTATTGACCGGCGCGTACCATTCATCAATAATTTTTGCATCTTGTGTAGAAGAAAATAATTCAACATGAAGATGGGCGATACCGCTCGTGTCTTTCACCGTCACCTCTGCTGAATATTGTTTTCCAACTGGAACTTTTATTCCCGCGTCACTGGTCAATTTTCCATCAATCAAAAGCCCTGCTTCAATAGTCGGTTTTTGTGGATCGTTCTCTTGTTTATCAACCGTAAAGGACGCACCATCTTTTACAAGACCAGCAAATCCACCACCACATTTTACTTCTGCCTCTTCATTTTGAAGTAATGTTCCAGCAGTATCTTTAATTCCAGGTAACAACTTTACATTATACTTACTCAATGGCAAACAATTTTTTTCTGTTCCCTTGCAAATGCCATCCGGAGAAATATAGGTAGCTTCAATAATACGATTATTCGTATTTGGAACAAACGCGTAGGAAAATAAATTAGAAGCAATAACAGAACCACCCTGTGCTATTTGAAAAACCTTATCTGCTGGTGTCGCGACTGATTTACTGAATAATGCACGAATCACGATATTATTTATACCAGTCTCTTTTTGCTGATTAGGACTAATGCTTTCGGCAACAAAAAAATTGTTTGTATCAACGCACTTAGGATAATCGTTATCCTCACACAATTTTGGATCTGTACACACAGGAGGCTTACAAATACCGCTCGGATCATCGCATATCGGAGGAGGTGGAACCGTACCTGTTCCTGTAGCATTAGAAAGACTGCTGAAAATAAATCGCACAATCGCAAACGACGCGAGAATAATAACAAGACCAATGACACCGTTCGTAATAATTTTCTTTGCCGACTCAACCTTATCATCACTTCCCCCGGCAGTCATATAGGTAAATCCACCAAAAAGGATAATTCCTACGGCGATGACACCAAGTAAGCCTAAAACAATCTGAATAATCCGACCGACCGTCGTTCTGATATCACCGCCAGCAAGACCAGCAGCCCCACCTACATCAACAGTTCCAAAACTATCGGCGATACATATATTATTTTGACACCCTGCCCCCTGGACACAATCAGCAGTAACGGTACACTGATCCCCTATTTTTTTGTCCCCGGCAAATACAAACTGTGGACTAAACATGCCACAAAAAAGAATGGCGGCCGCACTGAACATGAATAGTTTTTTACCGAAGAGAGATCTGTGTCCCATATTCTTTGCTTAGCTTATATCGGGGTTACTTGATAATGAGAGATTTAAGATGATTTACACAACTGACAATATCTGAATAGGTCACCAATACATTATCCGTCACTGAACAGCCCGTATCTTTTGCTGAATCATTTTTTTGAACAGGAACGCAACTGGTCGTAGTTCCATTTGCTGCGATGGTACATGTAGGCGTATCACCTTTTTTATCCGAGTACGGACCAAAGCCAGGATAAAGACAGTTCTGGTTCACACTTTTTACTGAACTCGATACACTCGTAAAATAATAAAGATCTTGTCCATTTGGTCCAAACTGACGATGGTTAATGGTTACTGTTGACTTGCCTTCCTTCATATTCATTGAAGGATTAATCCACCAATCTGCAGCGGTGCTTTGATCACTAATTTTTCCTGTTTTATCTGGATTTTTTGCCACTGGAGATTCCTCTACTACGACTCCTCCGCCGTACATACTGTCATTCATCATGAGTTTGCTAAATGAAATAGTTATTGGCTCCGATCCATTTATTCCCTCAGCATCAAGCCCCGGATTTATCTTATGAATATAAGGCACACTTAAATCTATGGAATTTTTTATCTCAAAATTCCACCAATAATTATCGTATATAGCCTTTTTATCGTCTGCACTAATAACCTTCACATCTTGCGCTGCGGCAAAGGCAGGACGGCCTTCTGGATTCACATTCGTATTTCCATCCAATACATTGCCGGACATATCCATAATCCCGGACATCGGCTTTCCTTCAAAAGAAGGAGCGGCAGGATTAACAGACATAAGTTCACCGGTTCGTAACAATATACTATAGGCTTCTTTACAGTCAGCTTTTCCGTCTGCTACACAAGATGGAACCGGAATACAATACATCAATTCCCCACAGCTATTTTCGCCACAAGATTGATTCGAAATAAATTCAAGTGTTTTGTACCCATTTGATAAAGACCAAGTGCCCTCAATATTTTTATTAGAAAAAATAGCAGCAAACATTTTTGTTGCAGGACCTACCGGCTCACTAAACAAAACAGGATCGATTGCTTCACTAAACTGAATTTGAACAATTGTATTGCGATCCACAACGGATGCTTTACCTGGATAAATATTTTGAACAACTGGCGGTAAAAAATCTGCTATTAAATTTGTTTCAAATTCCCAGGCATAGTGCCCGCTCAATTCATTTTCAAATACGCTGGTAGATTTTCCATTTGCGGTTTTATCCGCATTGTCTTTCATCACTTGTCCCGTAAAATCAACCACATATCCTGTTGGTTCTTTGTCACTTCCGAGTAATTGAAGAGGACGGAAAACAAAAGTTGTCATCTTTTTTTGACCATCATATCCTGCCATAGCGGCCGCAGAAACTAAGGCTTTGTTTGGATCTGCCTTGCGGTAGATCTTCACATTGGTTGTTTTTAATTGGTCACAATCTTTTTCCCAAGAAAAACCAACTTGTTTTTCAAGACAATCTCCATAATATGGTACTGACCCTTCTGGACATGCCGCCGTTGGTTTTCCATCCTGACCCCAGCAGGTTTTATTGGTATTCTCCATGATGGAGGATGGATCGACGGGTTCATTGAAAGTAATTGCAATTTTTGTTGTACGAGGTACGTCTTTTTGATCACGCATCGGATAATGATCTTTTACCATTTTTCCCAGTGACGCGCTGCCAGTAAATGTTTGTTTCGTCGCCTGAGAAATATCAGACGTTACATCTCCATTATTTCCGCCACTTCCTGTTGCATTGGACAATGCATTCAATACAAACTGCACAATTGCCACTGCGGATAAAATAACCACAAGACCAACAATTGCATTCACTAATATTTTCTTCCCTTCTCCGACCTTGTCTTCACTCCCACCAGCGGTCATGATAGTAAACCCGGCATAGATAATAAGTCCAACAGCAATGACACCGAGCAATGATAAAATAATTTGAATGATGCGACCAACGATAACACGAATATCTGTACTCACTAATCCAATACTATTATTCACTTGTGAAACACCAAACGTGTCTGTTGTACTTGCCTGAGCAAAAACAATTGTAGGAATAATTAATAATCCCAAAAAGAAAAGAGACGCAAGAAGACGAAGTCCCTTACGCATAAAAAATGACCGCATAGTGTGTGTGCTGAACATCATCGGTGTTCAATTAGCGAGTCACTCTCGAAAGTGAGAGTAAAACTTGTGTACAGTATATCACAAAAAAGAACAGTTGAGGATATCTTTACACACAGAGACGTTGCACAATATCTTTCACTCGGTTTCCGTCAGCACGACCTTTGGTTTGTGCGGTAACAGCACCCATAATTTTTCCGAAATCTTGTTTATTTTTTGTTCCCAAATCAGTCATTGTTTTTTCAATAATACTTTCCAATTCTTCATCAGACAATTGTTGTGGTAAATACCCTGTCAATAAACTCATTTCTTTGTTGGACTGTTCTACGAGGTCGGCTCGTCCACCAGCAATAAAATCTTTTACCGCATCAGCCAGCTGCTTTACTTGTCGGGCAATAACTTCCTGAATTTCTACATCCTCGAGCACAGTGCCACGGTCAATTTCTGTATTTTTTACCGCAGCCATTACCATGCGAATAGTAGATAACCGCTCGCTATTTTTGTCTCTCATTGCCTGTTTCTGATCTTCCATGAGCTGTTCGCGCAAAGTCATATATATTTAAGTTATATGGATATAGATAGATGGTAGCATACTGTTAAGTTCGAAACAACATACTAAACATGCGAACTACGAAAAATACGAAAGTACGAAACAAAATACCCTTCTTATTGGAAGGGTATTTTTTATCTTTGCATTTTTAATTTCGTAATTTCGTATTTTTCGTAGTTCGCATGTTTATAAAAAAGCCCCGCCGAGCAAAGCTCTATGCGGGGTTATTTTTTATCTGCGACCTGGTCGAGAATTTGTTTCCTCTACAGGTAATTTGCCGATTTTGCGAAGATAATTCATCTTAGATGAAGTTTTCACGCGCTTCACAGCTGATACGCGCTGCAAATTCTTACTCTTCTTTTTCGTGAAGTATTGAATTTTTCGTACTTGCAGCTGCTTTCCTGAGCCTTGCCACAAACGCTTGACGCGTCGGATATAGGCTTCAAATGATTCGTTTTTGTTGCGCTTGATCTCTGACATATATGGTGTCACCTCCGTGACGTAAAATAAATATAGCAGGCTTAGTGTAGCCGTTTTGCTAAATATTGTCAATAGGGCCCTGGATTATACGGGTAAACCCATAATTTTGCGTACTTCTCGTCCTATTTTCTTCTGGTCAACGATTTCCTGGATACCAGAAGCCATGTCTCGAATGATAATAGTGCCATCCTGAAGCTCTTTTTGACCCAAAATTAATGCATGGCTTGCTCCGTGTTTATTGGCAAGTTCAAGCTGAGATTTGAGCGATGGTTTGCTAATATTATGGTAGAGAACAATACCTTCACGGCGCAATTGCTCAATAAGATACAAAGTGCGTCGACGAGCAGGTTCACCAAGATGAGCAAAGAAGATCGGTGATTTTTTCTCTATAGCATTGTCTCCTTGTTCCCCTTTTTTCATAGCATGTAAAACGCGTTCCAATCCAAGTGCAAATCCTGCGGCTGGTGTTGGGTGTCCGCCGAGTTCTTGGATAAGCAAATTGTATCTTCCTCCGCCACCAAGCGCACTCTGAGATTTCATGTCTTCGTCAATTTGGTAGAATTCAAAAACGGTATCAGTATAATAATCAAGTCCTCGCACCAATCGTGGTGTTAAGACGTACGGCACTTCCATATCATCAAGATATTCGAGCACTTTCATGAAATATTGTTTTGATTGTTCACTCAACCAGTCAAGAATTTGCGGTGCTTCTTCAATTACGAGTTGATCTTCTTCCTCTTTGGAATCAAGAATGCGCAATGGATTTTTGGCCATCCGCTTTTTGGATTCTTCAGACAAATAGGTTCGTTTGCTGCGCAAATATCCCAAAAGTTCAACCAAATATCGTTCTCGATCTTCTGGAGTTCCAATACTATTAATATGTACTTGCGTTTCAACACCTAAGTCTCGTAAAAAATTATAGGCGGTAACAATCAATTCAGCATCGATAGCCGGATCGTGTTCTCCAATTGTCTCACAAGCAAATTGGTGAAATTGGCGATATCTTCCTGCCTGTGGACGGTCATGTCGAAACATAGGGCCGTTGTACCACATCTTTACTGGCTGAGGAAGTGTGTGCATGCCATGTGCGATATATGATCGCGCAACAGAAGCGGTTGCTTCCGGGCGAAGTGCCAATTTTGTCCCATCACGATCGTCAAAAATATACATTTCTTTATCAACAACATCAGTGCCACGACCAATAGTGCGAACAAAAAGCGCTGCTTCTTCCACGATTGGTGTTTCAATAAATTGAAAATTATATGCTTCAGCAATTTTTTCTGCCGCATGATTCATCTGCAACCAATACGCACCCTCTCGTGGAGTAATATCTTTCATGCCACGAACGAGTTCTGGCACTTTTTTTGCCTTCTGTGCATTTGCTGAAGCGGCTGGTGCCTGTTTTGGCGCTGGTGATTCAGAAGCTTTTTTTGCAACAGGCTTTGGTAATGGTTTTTTGACCACAACTTTCTTTGCTGCCGGCGCTTTCGCTGCTGGCTTTTTCTTTAGTACTTGTTTTGGAGGCATATATCGTAAATAAATTGACGTAAGGATAATAAAACAATAAAAATAAAAAGAACTATACTATAGATTATACGCAGGCTGGTCAAATATACTGATTCGATGAATTGGCCATCCGCGAAGCCACGTTCTTCCTACAATATCTTTGCTCTCGATGGCACCAAAACGACGAGAATCATAACTTGCATCTCGATTATCTCCCATAACAAAATATTCATCTTTTCCCAAGGAAACTGTTATGTTTCCCGGAGTTGTTTCCGTTAAATAATCTTCATTTATGACGGTTCCTTCTGGACGAGCATCGGTATACAAAATAACTTTATTATCTTGTACGCTCACACGCTCTCCAGGCAAGCCAATTACTCGTTTAATATAATATTCATTGTCAGTAACGGGAGATCGGAACACAACTACCTCACCACGCTCTGGTGAACGCAGACGATAAGTAACTTCATCAACAATCAAATATTCATGCTCCAAATAGGTGGGCTCCATGGACTGTCCTTTGACATAAAACGGTTTGAATAGAAAATATCGAACTAAACCAATGGTGATGCCTGCCAACAATGCGACCTTAATCACTTCCAAGATAAATAAACCCACTTTTCCAAGAAGGCTTCTTTCTTCGCTCATGTCCTCTGAGGGTTGGGGGGGATTTCCTTGAACTTCATTCATACCAGTTAAGAGGAAAAATGCCCCACTTAGTGTTGGGGATAATGGGACTACTATATCTGTTTTAGAAAGAAATTGCAACCCACTTGACGTTCTCCACTTTTTCTTATATTATGATGGGGCAATTAAGGACGGTTAGCTCAGATGGTTAGAGCGCCACATTGACATTGTGGAGGTCACTGGTTCGATTCCAGTATCGTCCACACCTGCCGCTATTTCCAACAAAATGGATAACGAGCAGGCCAACATAACTAGCTAACAAGAAAACAAGTTAACTAGTAACAAGAAAGGGCGTGTAGCTCAGATGGTTAGAGCGTTACACTGATAATGTAAAGGTCCCTGGTTCGACTCCAGGCACGCCCACAATCATCTCTCTATCTTAAGAGAGATTTTTTATTTGCGAAGGGTCTGCCCTTGGCAGGGGCGAAACACATCAACACTAAGAAAGACTGTCTTTATTCCTGTGCGGTCCCTCCCCTGCCAAGGGGAGGCCGAGACGAAGTCCGGTGGGGTTTCGTCATGATAGACAAACCCTACACAAACAAAAAACCGCCCATAAGAGGGCGGTTTTTAAATTGAAACTTTTAGATAGACAATCCGTCGATAGCACTGGTGTCAAACAAATCATCCGCTTCAGCTTGTCCTGGGGCAACAGCAGGTGCCGCATCATCCTGACGTTGGAAGCGAGGGCGTCCACCTTCAGGTTCGTTAATTTTTAAATTAACGCGTGCGTTGTGTTTTGCTCCAACGATTTTAAGCAAGGTACGAACAGCGCGAGCAGTTTGACCTTGACGGCCGATCACGTATCCCATATCGCTTGGATCAACATCCAAAGTAAGCAATACACCACGCTCGTCTACTTCACGAGTGGTTTTTACGCTTTCAGGCTTTCCAACGATCGCCTTCACAACAAATTCCAAGAACTCTTGATCTACTGGCATACAGTAACTTAAATACTGAATTAACATAAGTAAAGAACCTAACTGTAAACAGCTATAGTTTTTACGATAGGACTACTATAACATAGCAGTGTATAGTGGTCAATAGAGCAAATTTACCCATCCACAATATTGCAAATAGTATAGCCCACATGGTATACTATGTCGCATAGAGTCATAGGGTCACACCCCCTTTATTCAACTAAATGTATATATTATGGAAGCAGGAAATCCTACCTCCTCTCAGTCAAACATGGTAAAAGGAATCGTCGCACTTGTTGTTCTCGCAGCACTCGCAGGAATTTACTTTTTTGCAATGGGAAACAAGGGATATGCAATTGGTGATAAAGTATTCGGAGAATGGGCTAGTAAAACCTGGTATGCAGGTGTGATTAATAAAACCTGTGAGGGTGGATTTAATGTAACCTTTACTGACGGTGGTGAAAAATGTTTACCAGAAAGTCAATTGGTCCAAGACAAAGCACCAAGTCCATCAAAAGTAGATGTTGGAACAAAAGTAATTGCAAAATGGACTGGCGCAGCATACTACGATGCTGAAGTGCTCACAAAAAATGATGATAAAGTAAAAGTAAAATACTACGATGGTGTAGAATACGAAGTAATGACCAGCGAAGTACGACTCGATCCACGTGCTGCGAAATAAGCCGTATCGTGGTAAGCAATAAGCTATACGTAAATCCCCCATTTGGGGGATTTTTTGTTGACAAGCCTGTTCTGTGTGCTACCCTAGAACAACTAAACACTCATCCTTATAGAGAATTTTTATTAATCGTAATAATACCAATCTCGATCAATATGGAATGGAAAAACCTTGCACCCAATCTTGTTCGCCAAAGAGTTATTATTGAAGGGACAACAGAAAAAATTGTTGAACCGGAACAAATCAAGAGTTATCTCGATGAACTAGCAAAAGTAACGGGGATGGAAAAAATTTCTGGTCCTTATGCATACACAGCACATGACATGGGGTACGGTGGTTGGATCCATTGGAAAACCTCCGGCGCCGCTTTTTACTCGTATCCAACCAACCCCCCGCTCTTTACGGTTGATTGTTATACCTGCAAACCTTTCTCTTCTGAAGAAGCCGCTGAATTTACCAAAAAATATTTTAATACGATTGATATTGTTTGGAAAGAAGTGGAAGTCTAAATAATGTATGTTCATTAATAATTACTAATACACTTTGTCATTGCGAGGAATGAGTCAACGAAATGACGAAGCAATCCCGAGAACAGTGCATTGTTCTCGGGATTGCCACGCCCCGACGATTACATCGGGGCTCGCAATGACAAAAATTGACTGTTTTACAACCAAAAACAAAACCCCTCTTTCGAGGGGTTTTGTTTTATGAAGATTTTACGCTTGTGCTTTCTTTGCATCAAGTTTCTTTGCTCGCTTTTTGGTAATTGATACTGGCTTTGTTTTCTTTCCGGTAATAATACCTTCACTGATAAACAAATTGTTCAATGTTTCAGATGGCTGTGCGCCGACTGAAATCCAGTATTTAATGCGATCAACATTTAAGCTGATCATTTTTGGCTTCAATGTAGGATTGTAGGTGCCAAGAATTTCAATACTACCATGCTGTGTATCTCGATATTGTTCTGAGATAATCACACGGTAAGATGGCTGCTTATTGCGGCCCAGGCGCTGTAAACGAATTCGTAACATATAACGTAATATATAAGGACAAAATCCACAACATGAGAGCGCACGTGACGGGATTTGTAATGCGAGGATTATAACCCACTTCCCCATAAATGTCAAGGGTGGAAAGAATAGTGGTCAAAATCAAGAGAATTTTGCTCTTTATTCCAATTTCACACTTACCAAGCGAGATATCCCATCATTTCCCATAGTTACCCCATAAAGAGCGTCTGCGGCATGCATAGTCGCCCGATTATGGGTAATAAGGATAAATTGAGACTGGTTGGAGAGTTCCTTCAAAATACCGCTAAGACGCATGGAGTTTGCCTCATCAAGGGCAGCCTCAACTTCATCAAGGACCACAAATGGAGATGGATTGGTGTGGAGAATGGCACAAATAAGCGCAATTGACGCCATAGTGCGTTCTCCACCCGATAACATTTGAATATTTTTAATCTTCTTTCCAGGCGGACAGGCAACAACATCAATGCCTTTCAAAATTTTCTTTCCTTTCTTTTTCTTCTCTTCACTCTCTTCAGTCTGATCTAACGAGACAGTATCTCCTTCTTCAGTTTCTTCCACTTCTTCTTCACCATACACTTCCACAAGGTCTGCCTCTCCCCCTTCAAACAATATACTGAAATAACGAGAAAATTCTTTTCTAATTTGGACAAATGCTTTTGCATGCTTTTTCTTCATGACAATATCCAACTCGCCAATAAGATTCTCCAAATCATCTGCAGCTTTTTTGAGATCGGTAAGTTGAAAACTTAGATCATCATGACGAACCTTTGTTTCTTCGTATTCTTTCACCACTTCTTCATCAATACCACCGATAAGGCTCAATGTATATTTTAATTTCTGAATATGCTGTTGTGTATGTTCCAAAAGATCCGTGGTCACCGGCACTATTCCACGCTCAACAATTGACACAAGGCTCACGTGCAATTCCTGATACACTTCCTGTTCAATATCTTCTAACTTTGTGTCAAGCTTAGCAAGTGTGACTTGATGTTCATGGCGTTTTTCTCCGATACCATTCAATGTATTTTGTTTTTCTTGCATCACATCTTGTAATGCAAAGACACGCTGCTTTTTCTGCTCTTCTTCGATATTGAACTGCTGAATTTTATGTTCGATTGACTGTACCTCTGCTGCCATGGTTTCTAGCTTTCCCTCAAGAACAACTTTTTCATCCTGTACCGTATGCATCGCTTTGGTATATTCTTCCGGACTCATGGTTTGTAATGCGCGTTCTTGTTCAAGTCCGGCAAGCTCAGTAGCAATACCATGCTTCCGAGATACTAATAATCCATCTTTT
This sequence comes from uncultured Gammaproteobacteria bacterium, assembly GCA_964349825.1. GTDB lineage: Bacteria > Patescibacteriota > Patescibacteriia > Magasanikbacterales > UBA922 > CAYGHM01. The sequence continues at coordinate 1,996 of CAYGHM010000005.1, read as the reverse complement.
TCATGTAAAAATTGAATTGATGTTTCTAATTGACGAATAGTCTGTTGTACTGTTTCAATCGTTTTGTCCAATGTCTCAAGTTCATCTTGTGTCGCACGAATTTTATCAGTAATAATATCAGCATCGGCATATCCGCTAATCTGATGATCGGAAAAACTCAATCCGCCTTCACGTTTTTTGCGGAAACCACCTTTCATACTTCCGCTCTTTTCCAGCATATCTCCATCGAGTGTTACCATGCGGAAACGACCAATACCGATATCTCGTGCCGCAGCGACACTCTCAACGACCAAGGTTTCTCCTAATACAAAAGAAAAAATATCTTCATACCGATCATCAAACTTTACCAATTCAATAGCAAGCCCGAGCACGCCAGGCGCATTAATATATTGATAAATATCCTGAGGAATAATACGTCCCCGAATTTTGTTTATCGGCAAAAATGTCGCAATACCAAGTCGATTCTCACGCAAATACTGGATACATGACTGGGCAACTCCATCATGCTCTACAACGAGCGAGGTAAGGTGGGCACCCGCAGCAACATCAAGCGCTACTTGAAACTTTGCTTCTACACGTCCCAATTGCGCTACTGCACCATAAACAAAACCAAATTTATTTTTTAATGACAAAACCGCTTCTACTGCCTGAAGACCTCCGAGCTGCCATACTGTTTCCTGATTTTTTGCATCCATCATTTGCTGCTGCAAACGAGCTGCTGCCGTTTTTGTTTCCGATCGAGATACGATCAATCGATCATGTTCATGCTTCTGTTCTGCAAGTGATGTTTCAAGTTGTTCACGAGTTTTCTCCCCTTCTTTTGTTTCTTCTGAAAACTGTTCTTGCTGAAGTAATAATTCTTCAATTTTATTTTCCAACCATCCAAGCTGCTGTCTTCCTACCTTTGCATATTCAGTTTGTAGTTTTCCTTGCAACACGGCTGCATCACGTTCTATTCCATGTTTTTCTCGAGTAATGCGCTGATACTCTTGCTGCAATGATTGAAACACATCCTGACGGGAGGCAGCATGCGCAAGTGTTGCGAGTTCTACCTGCACCACCTCAAGTTCAGTACTCAATAGACGATATTGTTCCGAAATACTATCCAATTCTTTTTGAATTGCATCGCGCTGCGTCTGGTAATTTTTTGATACAGTTACATAATATTGTTCCTGTGCTTCGCGCAATTCTGTTTCAACCGTATGGCGCTCTTCCAATTTTTTTACCTGTCGGGTCAATGTTTTTAAACGCGGAATAATTTCCTGAAGCAACGCGTCGGCTTGAGTAATATGTTCACGACTTCGTGTCAATTTTAAATAGGCTTGATGCCGTTTCAATTGAAATTCTTTGATACCGGAAGCTTCATCAAAAAAGGCTTTTCGTTCTTCCGGAGTTTGGAGCAACAACCGATCAATCATACCCTGACCGACGATACTATACGATCCCTGGCCGAACTGTGCTTTTGCCAATAATAATTGTATATCAAGAAGACGGGTTTCATTTCCATTGACCAAATATTCACTCTCTCCGGAACGATAGAGACGTCGCGTAATAATCAATTCATCGTAATCAATCGGCGCCCGATGATCGGTATTATCAATAAAAAGAGAGACGCTCGCCATGCTCATCTGGCCTTTTGAGGTAGAGCCGCTAAAAATGACGTCATGGCTTTTCTTACCACGAAGCTGCTTCATACTCTGCTCACCAAGGACCCAGCGAATCGCATCTGATACATTTGATTTGCCGCTTCCGTTTGGGCCCACAATACCGGTGACACTATGGCGCCCTTCCGCATTGGCCGGCAAAAAATCCAATACCGTCTTATTGGCAAAGGACTTAAATCCGTGAATTTCTATTGCTTTTAAATACATAAATACGTCCGAATCTTCAAATTTTCCCCAACCCCTGCCTTGCTCCGATGCTTGCGATACGGAGTCCGTACTTACGTCGGACCGGCAGGCAGGTACCAATACTACGAACCTACAGATACATTTCT
>CAYGHM010000004.1:0-49744 GCA_964349825.1 uncultured Gammaproteobacteria bacterium | reverse complement strand
TGTTTATAAATAACAAAGCCCCGGACAAATGCCGGGGACTTATGATGTTTGGGTTTATTCCACCGAAGTGGGATACTGCATCCAAGAAGGTGTGTCATTGGTCTATCGCGAGCCTGAGCCAGCCAAAGCCTATAAGCACACCCCCATGCTTGTCGTGGATGCAGAAAGGCAAGTTCGTTTTTGACCACTTGGATCGAAACGAACACAGCTTTCTACATCCCCGGGCACAGGATGAAGGTCTTGAGAGGTACTTGCTTTATCAGTCTCCTTTTAAACCAAGTATTTGCTCTAGATCTCCACAATTGTCATTATATTTCGTCTTCGGTCCAGTCTTTTGGTATATATAGTATAGTGTTACTGGCTTGGATTGACTGTCTTTATGACAACTGAGCATTATAGCACAAAGAACCATCTTTGTCAAGGGGGGCTGGGGAGGAAATAACAAAAAAGGCTTAAATTAGCCAAAAATATCAACAATGGGGGTATAAAAAACCCTCCTGTGAGAGGAGGGTTAAAGGCTATTCTATAGGAATGGCTGTATCGGCTGGACCTGGGGCAGGGACGATCGGTGTGACCACATCAGGGGAAGTTGGTGGGACTGGTATGCCACCTACCAAGCAAATGCGAGGCAATGGCCGATAATAACTTTCAAATACACGCTTTATGGTCTCCCCATTTGGCTTATCTATATAATAAGCCAGCGATGCCACCGCACCAGGATGCGGTTCCTGACATTTTTTCTGTCCCGGAGCTAGTTCATCGGTCATTACTTCCTGCGTAGGGCCAGCAGGAATCCATTTGTGCAAGATTGGCGGATCATAATGCCCTTTTCTTCCATCGCTTTTGCCCCAAAGAGTGAAAAACAGCTCTTGTGTTTTTTCATTCATCTCCGTGGTAATCAAAATATTTGAATCTGTATCATTTTTGAATTTAAAATCTGGCGCAGGGTCATAAATCGTTGCGTCCGCTCCCGGCATATTATTGCGCGGATCATTGTAATAACTTACGACCAGAGAATGATTACGTCGTTCTTCTATAGAAAGGCCGGAATTCATTGCTGCGCGGAACATAGTACTTCCCACCTGACATAAACCACCGCCGATCTCAGGTTTAATACGATCCCCTTTAATAACTAATTCTGGAAGATAGCCTCCTTCAATAGTAAACGGCTTCAACGAATCTAACATGGAAAAAATTTCTCCTGGTTTGACGATAATTCCATTTAATTTTTTGGTAACAGCAAAACGAATATTTTTTATACGATTGGCAGGACTTCCTTTATAAGAAGAATAACCAACACCCAGAACATCTTCGATGCCAAGATCATTTACTTCCCCTGTTGTTATTTCTGGTTCAATAGTGGTCACTGCTAAAGCAATCGTACTTGTCACCGTATTGCCTCCGATAGAACGATCAACAAGAAGCGTGTTAATCGCCTGATATGCTTCTTCGTATTTCAGTGTTGTCCCTGATTGAGATCCCAAAAATTCTACAACTTTTCCATCCACCATAGAAAACTTCGCGTCACGAGGTTCGCGGTGAATAGATGGTTCAATAGTTTGTTTTAAATATTCTTCAACCGTCAACTGTTCAGCGCCGAGAACGATAGAGGTATCCCCTTCCCTGCTCTGTGGCTGAAGCCATTTGGCAATCTGTGTCGGTGTCGCCTTCCAGGTCAAATCACGTTTTGTGTGTTCATCATGATAAGTAAACGAGATATTTCCCTGTGCCAAAATATTTTTTCCTGCTTCAGCTGCCTGAGTTACCTGTGCTTCTGAAATCTGAGGGGTGGTCATTTGCGGCTTTACGGTGAGTGTCGGTGCCTGTAATACAAACCAACGCTGTTCAATTTCTTTTGCTATTGTCTGATAATTAAATTCTAGACCAATAACTGACGGCGTTACGGTAAATGCATACGGATCAATTGAAGTAATTGTCAGTTGAGCATCTTCAGCCTTGGTTTCAAATTGCCCCAATTCTCTTTTTAGAGATCCTAATAGTTCTTCTTCATATACAACCACAAAATCAGTCGGCAACCTCATATGCAAGGAAGAATTGAACACCTGCCACGCGCGCACAAAAACATTTCCTTGTTTTCCAAATGAAATAAGATAGTCTGCAATCTTATCAGAATCAAGACGAACAATACTATGTGTTCCCTGCTCTGGGCTGAATACGACCTGTTGTGTCACATCGTTCATATCAACCGATAAATGAATCGGCTCATGAGACAGTTTTTTATCAAGTCCATCAAAATAATTTTTTACCTCATCTCGAGTCATCTTTCCAACAGGAATACTTTCCACAAAGATCCCAGGCAGAACTTTGTCCGTATAATTACTCGCATACACGAGCGCGCCAGAGATTGTTACCACCACAACGCCCACAAAGATGACCAAAGAAATCAGCGCGCGTTTTGCGGCTGGAGACATGGAGGCGTTTGAACTTGTCGGAAGATTTGGGAGAGGTAATTCCACAGAAGAAAAATTATATTGATAAGTATATTTTTTGTAATGCCTATAATTACTCTACGATCTCAATAGGAATAGACGCATGCGGGCGGTATTTGGGTATACGGACAGTTAATACGCCATTTTTATAATCTGCCTTTGCGGCGTCTCCTCTCACATGGACGGGAAGGACCACGGTACGAGAAAATTTACCCCAAAAACATTCCTGATGTACAGGGATCATATCAGTTCCTTTTTTTACTGGCAAATGCCGTTCACCACGGATCGTGAGTAGGTCATTATTGTGCACCTGGACATCAATCGTTTCAGAACTCACCCCTGCCATAGGAGAAACAATCAACACCTCCGTCTCTGTCTCAAATACATCCATTGCCAGCTGCCCCTCTTGGCTCGCTCCTTGCCAAGCACTCTGCTCAGAATGATTGAAAGACATAGGGAAAGCCGTAGATTGCGATGAAAAATCTTGCATATACCGTATATTATACGAAATTTATGCAAAAAAGTAAATAAATAACCAACACGTATATGTTGGTTATTTTTCAATACTCTTATCGTGGTCCTACTCTACCTTAAATGAATTCACAAATGTATCAAATGTCGCTTCATTATAGGTACTTTTATCATACAATACATTAATTTGATACAAACGATCATCTGTGGCCACGTACTTTCCTTTTAGATAATAATTACCCTGTACTTGGATAAGAAAGTCTAATGCTGTATGTCCTAAAAATGTACTTGGAGCTGAAGATACAAGGATATATTTACTATTTGATTTTATATAATTTGCTAATGCATTTTCAAGATCAGCTTGATTGCCGGTAAATGATATACCAGAAATTTCATATACGCCGTACATTGCAGCATCGACATCAATTACTTCATATGAATTAAACACTGCTTGGTCCGTATTGTTAGGAAGAGCCATGGTTTGTGTTTTAAATTCCGGTTTTCCTGGAAAAGTAACACTAAACGTTTCTGTTTCTGGAGTAAATACTTGCCATGCAGCAGCTTCTTCTTTTATCTGTGCTCTCGCGCCTTCCTGGGCAAGCAATTCTTTGTATGTTGCAGCAAGTTGCGTTGATTCTTGTTTATTTTTCCAAGTAATACCTCCTACGATGAGCGCGAGTACAACAATAACAAACGCTACGATAATACCGACTCGACGATGATTATTTTCCATAGAGAAAATTTAATAGTATGGAGGGGAGTGTATCATAACGGGGAGGTAGAGACAACCATCATTTCATAGTTGTTTCTATCAAAAATGAATGTAAATGAATCAACTTGAAGTTGTATATTATTAAAAAATTTAAAAATTTTCTATCGTTTTGATGATATGGAAACGATCTCCCGATTGTAATTTGTTCAATCTGCAATGTTGGATCAGGTACTTTACCGACAAAAATTTGTCGGGCAGAATTAGATTTTTATTTTGAGATAATATCTAAGACAATTATTTTTTTTCACAATATTTCTCAATATTTTTTATAAACGCTTCAAGAAATATTTTTAGAAAATCTTGATAGGTCAATTTGCATTCAGAATATACTTGTATCAACTTTAGCTTGTCTTCCTTTTTTGAATAATAGAAACTTCCCCAATTGCAAACATAATCCTCCAAACCCATCTTCTTAAAGAAAGATCCTGTAAAATTACCATTATGAATGTAGTCATTTCTTACCAGATACAATACTTCTGCTGGTTCAAATATTTCTTTACCAACACGGCCTTTAATTTTAAGCTGTTTTTTAACAGATTTAAAAAATCCTTTGACTAAATGTTCACTAATTGACTCATCGGGCTTATTGATCCTATAAATTGCTTCAGCACAAGAAACAAGTATAGTGATTATAATTTTTTCTGTGTCTTGAGACGATTTTGATTTTGAAAGTTTATGCAAAAAAGCACATATTTGCAATGCTTTATTTAGTTTTCCAAATGCATTATTTACATCATAAAATTTTCCATATTCTAAACCCATAATTTGATTCTTTAAATCATTTTTATCAGGAAAATAGCGATCCCATTTTGTATCCCATTCTTTAGAAAAACTATCGTATTTTGATCGAACGCATTTAGCTTCAAAATTTGAAGAAATATCTGCAAGTTTAGGCGATTTATCTTGAAATATCTCTTTTTGTTCCTGTGACTTTTTTAAATTCTTTCCAATTGTAGACATAAATTTGTTCTCGATTGAAATATATTAATTACACAATACCACTGTTCCAAAAATAGAACAAAAAAACTGACTTTCTAAAAAATCAGTTTTTCGTTATCCAAAAACCCTTATTTTGCTTGGGTTTGAACTTGGCAATCTGGCGGAGAGGGAGGGATTCGAACCCTCGGTACCGGTTAGGGTACACATCTTTAGCAAAGATGCACGATCGGCCACTCTGACACCTCTCCGTATCTTTAAAGTATAAAAACTTAAAAGCATTACACCATAGGTAGCTACGATGTAATGCTTTTGGCGGACTGTGTCCGCCGAAGCCTGAGCAATACTACATCATACGTTGAAGTACGTATGATGTAGTCCAGTGAACCCGCCGTCGCGAAGACGCTATGGCGGGCAAAGGCGGAGAGAGAGGGATTCGAACCCCCGGGAGACTTTCATCCCCAACGGTTTTCAAGACCGCCGCCTTAAACCGCTCAGCCATCTCTCCAAAAATACACCTCGTTTACCCCTCTAAAAGGGTAACCGTGTTATCTTTTGTTAACGGGCATATGATATCGAATTTTTTATCATTCGTCAACCTCGTGCAATACTGAACCCTCGAACCTCTTTTGCCCCGGCGGCGAGCAAGGCTTTGGCACAGGCTTGCATGGTACTTCCGGTGGTATAGACATCATCGACCAAAAGGATGGTTTTTCCTTTATATACAGGGCGTGCGACAAAGGCATTTTCGACATTTTTTTCTCGCTCGCTCTTTGATAATAATGCCTGCTGCAATGTTTTTCTTGGTCGGGATAATCCGCCCGTATGTATAGGTATGGCAGTACAGGTTGCGACATGTGATGCAATCTTCTCAGCCTGATTAAAACCCCGTTCAGCGAAACGTCGAGCGTGGAGGGGTACAGGCACAATTAAATCTATACCCGACAGTATATCAATACGATCCTTAAAAAATAATGTCACACAACAATCCAAAACCCCGAATGCGCTTTCACTAAAGTTATATTTTATCGTGTGAAGTAATTCTGCAATAAATGCTTTTTCATGGTAAGGCATGAGTGCAGTATGTCGTGTTATATACGTGCTATGACGACACGCATCACAAGCCGCACCACCTTCTGTCACCATATGACAAATCGGGCAATAAAAAACGCCGGAAATAATTATCCGACGCGAAAAACAATCTACACATACCCAATCCCCTTCTTTTTCGCATGAAAGACAAAAAAGCGGAAAAAGATATTCTTGGATAATACTAAAAAAACGTAATAACCCCCTCCTCATATGCTCCTATTAAAATAATTTATTCTTCCCAAAATAATCCGTCTATTTTCCATACGCCGCCAATGCGCAACAATTCTACACGGCCATTTTTATACACCGCTTTCGTTCCGCTATCATCTTTTATGATTTGTTGAACACCGATGGATACTGAAGCGCTATCCCCTTCTATACTATTCAGTGATGTTGAGATAACTTTTGTATTCTGAGATACAGTTCCAGACATACCTGATGTTGTCTGTAATTTTACCCACTCCAACATGGTTGCGGTAACGGATGATTCAACATCAACCAAGTGCTTATCATTATTTTTATTGGAAAAACTCAAAAACCGTTCGATGAAATCACGAGAAAGTTGTCGGACATACAAAGCCTGCTTTTCTTCTGTTGTTTGTGGTATCGGTGCAGGAGTAATAGGAATATCGATGACCGGTGTTTCGTCAACCGCAATTGGTTGCCCCTCACTTATTTCCTCTGTTGCCGGTGTTTCCGTGACAATTTCCTCTGTTCCATTATTCACTTTTTTTCCAATAAAAATACCGCCGATAATAAGAGCAACGAGAAGTACTGCTCCACCGATGGCAAGAAGAAGTCGGGTGCGTAGGTCAATCATAGGAATAAAAGAATGGAAAAAATTATGTAGGCAAGAAATTATTGTTTTCCTCGTATCATCTGCTGTTCAAATTCTTTTTTTGCTTTTTCAATTTCCAATAACTGCTTCGGATCTGAGGTGATAAGCTGATCTTCCGTATATGATGCAATTACTTTGATCGCCGCATGCTTCAATCCTGCAAAAAATATTCCTTCACCGACACCACTTTCAAGAAGTAAATATTTTTCTCCTTCAGTAAGCATGAATACTTTCTGAATCATATCAATTGACGCGGGAGATTGACGAAGAAGCAATTGCAAAGAAGAGTTTGTTACAATGGCTTGACCGTATTGCGAACGTAAAAAGTCGTTTACATCTTGAGTAATAGTGGTAACACCCAAGTAATATTTTCGACAACGTTTTACCAATGCAAAGATAAATTTTGCACTGTCTTCATGCTGCATAAGCCACCAAGCTTCATCAATCACGAGGACACGCTTCTTTCGTTCACTGCGAACAATATTCCAAATATAATTGACCAGCGAGTAAATCGCAAGCGGACGCAACTCATCTTCCAAATCACGAACACTAAAGACAACCAACTGATTATTCATCTGCACATTTGTCGGCGCATTGAACAATCCAGAAAATGTTCCTTCCGTATATTTTTTTAATTTTAATACCAACGTCTCTGCTCCATCCATTCCTTCTAAGACATCCACCAAATCCTGAATAATCGGTGGCTCAACGGTCGCGAGATCTGATGATGGTGTAATATCTTTTTTCGCATATGTTTCGAGAAGCGCTCGATCCAGTGTGGAATCTTCCTGCGCCGAAACAGTACCAAGCATAATACGCAGCAACCCTTTAATGGTAATAACCGCGCTTCGAATGACGTCTTCAGTCGATACCTGTTGCCCGACCGGACGAGGCAAATCAAATGGATTAACCTTACTTTCTGATGCAAGTGAAATATTGACGAATGTTCCTCCCACCGCTTCCGTTAAATGAATATACTCCATTTCCGGATCGATAATAATAACATCAACACCGAGCATAAGACTACGCAGCACTTCCAATTTTACCGCATACGATTTACCTGCACCAGACGATGCAAATACCACGGCATTCGCATTTTGCAAAGAAAAACGATCAAATAAAATCAAGCTATTATTATGACGATTAATACCATATAGCACACCATCATCACTCGTGAGTTCCGAGGACATGAATGGGAATGAAGACGCGATTGGCGAAGAATTCATATTGAACGATACCATAAGTTCGTCAATCGCCAGCGGCAACGTAGAGGTAAATCCTTGTTCTGCTTGATACAAAACGTTTTTGCTATAAATAAGTTTTGATCCAAAAATATTTTCAATATCCTGTGTGATACGATCCAATTCAATTTTATCTTTTGAATAGAGCGTCACATAAAAACCAAATTGGAAAAAATGCTCAATCCCTTGAGTCAAATCATCTCGCAATTGTTCAATATCTCGGAGTGCGGTTTCACGCAATGGATCACGCGGAGCGCCTTTTTCAGCATCTGATGACAATTGTGCTTGAAGCGCACCTACCTTTTTCTTTAATTGTTTTAAAATAATCGGCGATTCAATCGGATAAAAAAACATGGCCACATCCATGGTCAAATTCAAGTTCAAAATAGGAGAACTCCAACCGACAGAAATATATCGTGGATAGGTAATCACGTAAATAGTCCGCAAAAAAACATCACCAAGCTGAATATAGTTTGATTCGATACGCATAGCTGATGGCGCAACAAGATCTCGGATAGCCACGGTTCCTTGGCGATATACTTTTTCCTCTTCAAGGCTAATCAAATCTGGTTGAGAATCGTATCCTTTTTTTTGCTTATCCTGAAGAATACCGGTTTTCAGCGAATTTGATTTAGATGATATAGGTTTAAACGGCATAATATATTACGATATGCTAGCTACAGGCTTTCAATTTGAATATCTTCTAGCTTGCCAAGACTTTCTGCAAAAGAAATATCAGGATTATAGGTGGTATAAAATAATTCAATAAGCGCCTGAGTATTGAGCTCAACAACTTGAAGCCCCATGCTTCCGAGTCCGCCGCCTACTTGTCGAACACGCATATCCAAATCAGCTTTTTTCTGTTGGAATCGATCTTCTTTTAATCGGATCGTTATTGCCGGAGCAATAATTTCTTTGAGGCGAGCAAAAAAACCTTTTTGTTTATGGGACATCGGATCATACGGCACCACAACATAAAATCGCTTCGTCATGATCTGTCCAATATCAACCAACTCCTGAATAAAGGATCTGTAATCTGCGATTTGCACACGCAATAATTCATTTGGCTGTTCTTTTTCAATAGCAATCAATTTATCAAGATACGGCTGAATCTGGAGCCGTCTCGACTGTGCAACAATCTGCAGTGGAAAATCAATAGAATTTAAAAAACCTACATACGAAGAAATCAATGCGTTCTGCTCATCTTCTGATTTTAACGCAAAATTAATACTCGATGTTAAAAGAACTTTTCTCATGCTGCCATCTTTCAATACAACAACACCATCCTTAATCTCGGCAATAGGAGTATGCGCCTGGGTGGACGGGCGTTTTGCTTTCTGATTTTTCTTTTGTTGCATCTTTTTATCCATAGTTCTTCTCCGATAGCGTTTTGTGCATTATAGCACGAATAAACCTGTTTGTAATTGCTAAATTATAATACCCTTATTTTCACCTTGTTACCTCCCCTACCAAGGGGAGGTCGAGCACGCCGACGTCGGCGTGCCGTGTGGGGTTACCATTGATCATCCTCTGGCTTATAGTACCCACCTGTATTTACAATAAGGGATAAATCACGGATATGTTCATGTCGCACGGCTTTCCGTTCTTGCTTTTCAGTAATAATGATTTCTGAATCACGCTTTCGCAAATAATCCAAATCCTGATCAGTATAGGACTTATTCCAAATGCGCAAACTTGGTTTTTTGAGTGTTTGAAAAATATTCAATAAAAACATGTGAAAATTTTGTCCATTAATCTTCACGAAGGCAAGAATAAGTGATCCGCCTCCGACAAAAATAAGCACCAGAACAAAGGTCATGAAATCACCAAAACGAAATCCCAAAAAAATAGTCAGACTTCCGACAAGCAAAATCAAAAACTGCCGCGTAGTAACCGGACCAAAAATTTTATCTTCAACATCAATAAATTGTGGAACGACAAACTGTTGCATACGGAAGATAATACGTCCGAATCTACAAATCTTTCCTAACCTACGAATTCTACGAACCTACAGATACCAACAGTGTCGACAATTCGTAAATTGGTAGAATTTGTAGATTAGGGCAAATTCGTAGATTCGGACGTATATTAGTAGCCCACGGCTTTCATTGTATTCACGATACATTCAACATCGTTTAATGTCATACCCTCTTCATCATAATCAAGTGAGGTCTGAAGGGAAATACTTTCATTGATAGAGGTAAGAATATGTTCCTGGTATTGTCGATACAACGGACTTTGTCGAAATGCATCAATGGCGTCAAGATATAAAACAAACGAATCGTCACGCAATACGATAAATTTATCAACCATAGATGTCGTCATTTTTTCTTTGGTATTTCCGAGACGATGCAGATCGGTCAAAGTAAACGCACGAAACTCATCCACCGGCCCCATAGTGCGCACGTTTGACTGCGAAGGCGCTTGTACATCATGAACAAGCGGTCGACCCTCGCTGGTCATAGGAATGGCTGAGGTTGGTTGACGCGCTGCATCTGGACTAAACCGAGGCTGCCACGGTATTTCATCCCGTGATTGATCATAAGAAAAACCTGTTGATTTTTTTTCTTTTGATTGAAGTTCTTCTGGAACTACCACTTCTTCAATCGGGTCAGATGATTCAACAGCATCAGATACCAAATCATCCGGAACCACCTCTTCTGATGGAGTAACCGAAGTCTGGGATGGTGGTAAATTGAGTGTATCGACAATAGTTTCTAATAATGTTGCGGCGTCTTCCGGAGACAGTCCCAATCCCCCGTCTACCGCCGGTCGAGTTCCATATGCCAATACATCATCATCAGTCCGCACATCTTTTACCCGAGATTCAATAAGCGATTGCAAACGCCCAGTAACCTGTTCTGGTACTGGGAATGGCAGTGCTGCCATGACCGCGGTAAGCAAAGCAGAATTCCGTGATGGAAGCTGCGGAATTTCGGCATCTTTTATTTTTACATCATTATCAGCCAACTCTTCATCGAGAAGCGATGTATGATCATCACTATTCCACATTTTTGCTCTTGCTTCATTCACAAACAAATCCGCCACCGGTGTTGTTGTCGCGAGCTCCTGATGAGTAATAGCCACCAATTCTTGAGTAGGTTGAGAAGCTGGAGGTGAAACAGGAGAAATCAAAGAAGGTTCAATAGGGGTATCACTCATTTTTTGCTCTTCTACAACAGTAACTGGCGGTAAAACAGGTGTTGTGGTTTCTGAATCAGTGACTGATTGACTGACCGTTGGAGTATTATTTGTTAATTGTTTTTTATATTCCTTAAATTCAGCCAGTGTCATGCGCACGACTGTCCCGTCTGACTTTTTGACTGATATTTTTGTCTGTGAGGTACCCTCCGACATAGGAAAAAAATTATGCCATCGCCAATAACTGTTGATTCCATTCAAACTCACCACTGTCTTCGTTGAACATGTACAAATCTCTAATTCGTTCATCCCCCATCGCAAGGGCCGTATCATCCAAAAGCGACATTACTCCATCAAAATCTTGAAATTGTCCGGATTCATCTTGAGGGAATTTGGAGAGTAAAAATTCTTTTACCTCCAGGAATTTTTCTGGCGGAAGCGTCACTGGGGGACCAAACTTTTCTACGGGTGATTCTGTATTAACATCTTGTGCTTGTCGAGCAAAGTCACCTCGTTCTAATTTCTTATACAAAACGGGTTTAGTATGCGCATCAACCGCGACAAAAATAGTAGTTTCATCGGTTGCAGACAAAAAATTGAGTAAATTCAATAAGTTACTCAGTATTTTTGCTGGCGGAGTAAACAAATATTCATGTTCGAATTGTGATTGAGAAAGAATTTTCCCCACTCTCATTTTAAATTCAGAATACTTCAGCGCATCAAAATTTTGATTTATTTTATTCAAATCAACAACAATTTGAGACAATGATACTGCGACATTATTTTCTTTGCCAAGCACTGCAGTAGATTCAAGAATATTCTTTTTCAGCGTACGATAAAATGCCATCAACGGTTCTACATCAGGCACGTGTGCTGCCATATAGGTAAGCAGTCGAAATTCCACATTTTCCCCTTGTCGAATTGCATCAGGAATTTGATTTTGAACAATCTGAAGAACTTTATCATTCGGTAATTGATACAATAACTTCCAGCTGGCAAATACATACCATTCCCAAAATGTATTTCGATATGTTTCAATATAGCTTCCCCCTTGAGGGGCGCTAAAAAATTCATCCATTTCTTTGAATGCGTCAAAAAGAACTTCACTGTCTGCGGAATATGTGATAAAGAACAATTCACGCAGCTGAGCGGTTTGTTCTTGAGTGAGAATTGTTGGCTTAAAGGAAGCCATACGCGCATCTTTTATTAAAGAGAATAGACAATACTTACCAAATTATTTTAAATCTTCTAATTTTTTCCAATCACTACCCATTTCTGCTTGAACAATTGCGTCATTATACAAATCAGAAAACTGCGTCTGCATAATTTTTGCATAAACAGAACTTAAACCTTTGCCTTTCAAATCATCCTGTAATTCCTTAAATAATTTTGCCATTTGTTTTTTTGCACCATCTTCGAAATTTTTATCCTGTGTTGACACTGAAAAAGCACGGTTGATCTGAGCCACTTCTCGTGTATCACTAAAGCTTGTAAGCCAGGATTTAAGACGGGACATTTGATCTGATGTAACTTCGGTCACTTTTCTATCTTGATATACTCTTTTACCCTTCTTATCAACTTTTCCTGATGGATCTGCTTTCATTTGTGAGTTTACCATGTCGATGATCGACATAACATCACGGGTTACCAGATATTCATTGGACAATGCATCGATATTTCCTTTTCGATCCTCGTTTTCATCACGAGAAATACTATAAGAGGGACGAATTTCAAAAACTTTTCTCTTTAATATAGGCTTATCCGGATCAGACTCAATATTCGATCCTACGGCAGCAGAAAAATTAAGACCACCGCTTTCACCCTGAGCCCAAAATGCATTGGATAAAGATGCAAGGACTGCCTGCTGTTCTGATTTTGCAGCTTTCTCTCCTTGTGGAGTGATCAATCCAGTTGCAGCATCTCTTGGCTTACCTGCTTCAAATGAGACATTAAATGCTTTAAACGCGTCGTTGTATTCCGCTTCTGAAGAAATTTTCTTTCCTGTAACCATTTCCAAAAAATGTTTACTCGCATCTTCTTCTTTTAAATCAACCGTGTCGCCATTATAAATTTCTGGCAAAGCACTCTCCATCAAAGATTTAAAGTCATCAGCACCTTTATTTGCGCTTACAGTAACCAAACGTGTCAAATCACGGGTAATCTGGGCTTTTTCTTCGGGGTCAGTTGTTGATCCCAATGAAGTGAGCAATTGACTTGCCACGTCTTTTCTCTGCTGACGGTTCAAACCAGAAATTTCTTTACTGTCCTCTTCTTCATGTCTTTGATATACACTCTGCAAGGTTTGGTCTGCTTTCAAAAATTGGCCATTCTGTTTATATTGTACGGCACGGGCGGTTGCAAGCTGAATATCTGAAGCACGAGAAATCGTTTTCTGTAAATTTTCAGTAATAGCTTTATGTTTTGCAATTTCTTCAGCACGAGAAATTCCTGGCTCTTTTCCTTTGACGGTTTTCTCCCTTTCTTTTTCATATCGTTCTTTCTTTGAAACCGCTTCTACTTTTTGCTGTTGCATCGCAAGATACACCTGCGCTAATGAATTATTGGAGATATCCTGGAATAAACTTCCAAGCGCCTCATCAAGATGGATCTCTTCAAATCCTTTGGCGATTGCCTGTTGTAATTGCGCCGCAGCTTTGGTGTCAGCGAGAACACCAGCTAAAGGATTTGTATTAGTAAATTTTCCATCAGTCTTTCCCATCAATATATTCTGTTTTTCTTTAATAATTTCCTCTCGTTTTTGTGACTCTATTTCAAGCTTAGCAGCTTTTTCATCTGTTTTCAGACCGTCGCCGAAACTACGCATAGAGCCCAACCGTTTTCCTCTTTCAATTTTTTCTTTTGGATCAGATACACGCGCTTTTTCTTCAGCAACCATGGCTGGCTTGGCATATGCCTTAAAAGAATCGTTGTTTGCCAAAATCAGGCCCATAATATCTTTGACTTTTGCCTCTGATTTTGCCTTACCCAAAGCTTCGACAAATTTCAATTGACCAGTGACTTCCTGCTTCAAAGATCCGCCGGGCAATCCACTCGTAGAATAACTTTCTTCCACGACTGTCATGCGGCGTTCATACGCTTCTTTATAATCATCACGAATTTTATCTTTACGTCCGCCTGTTTCAATAACAGATGCAGCAAAACGTCCTGCAACAGCACGAATATTTGCTGGATTAAAGCTGCTGTATTGCGCAGTAGATCCTCCCTCATATTTTGCTGTCAATTTACCTTTTTGCAAATCACGATAACCGGAATCCAATCCTTTTGCTTTATTATCTATCCATTCCTGCGCACGACCATACTTTTCAAGCGCATTGTATCCACGGGTCTGCCATGCACGTCCACCAACAAGAGGAATACGATATCCGACTTGTTTTAATCCCTTTCCACCAAGGTCCCCTGCTTCGCCGGTCAACCAACGACCAAGAGCATATCCACTACCAATAAGTGCCGCTTTAGTAGCAAAACTTTTTGCATGAGAAAGCATTTCTCCACCACGGACACCCGTTTTTTGTACTTGTTCAATACCAACCCACAAGAAAGCAATGGCCAAAATAAAATTCGCCATATTTTCCCATGTACTGACATTAGAAACACTCACTTTTGGTCGCTCAATAGATGCCGCAGGAAGACCGAGCGCTTTATCTGTTGCCGTCGCATCTGATCCAAAGGCTATACCTAAATCATTTTGTACAAAACTTCCACTTCCCAAAGTAGCAAACCCGAGCCATAAAAAGAACACCATAATTGGAGCCACCATGACGTGTTTTCCAAACTCACTCCACCATGTGTCCGCATAACTCTTTGTTTGCGGAATAACATTCAAAATATATGCAAGAGGTGACAAAATAATAAGTGCCCACAACACCACGATTCGAGCAACCATGACAATAAGATATGCCCCCATCGTAACCATGGCTAAAACGGCAAACACAAGCGCCATCACTGCACCACCAAAAACTTCAAGTACGATATCCGGAGTCGGATCGCCTGTTTGGAAACCACCTGACACAATCGACACAATATCGCTCAAATGGAACATGTTGATAATATTTCCACCCGCCGTTGCGGCAATAGCATTGGTAAATGTCATAGTGAACACATGGGCCACGTCGATAATCAATCCAGCAATCAATTTACTAAAGTTAATAAAAATTGCTGCAAGAATAAAATTGACCATGGTCTTTTTCCATTCATACTGTTCAAGTCCCAAGATAGTTCCAAATGCGATGACCAAGAGAACAACCACAAAAAACATATTCGCTATATCACGAATCATGGTCCATCCGAGAATCACGATTGGTGCATCCACATATCCATTATACTTCGCCAGCTTCACGAAAAATTCCAGTGCAAAAATAGTCATCTTGATACAAATCTGCGCAATCATCAAAATGGCCTTGGTAATCATTGTCAAAATATACGTACCAATATTTGCCATGGTTCCAGGTTCAGATGCTGGAGCGGCTGCCGCGGCTGCTTCTTCTGCGTGTACGGTATTTGTAATAAACAAACACAAGCCAAAAAGTACGATAGCAAAAGACACACTAACTATCCAGTGTTTTTTTGTTTGTGGCAACGCCGCTTTAATATATTGTTTCAGCAAGCTCAAATTACGAGCAATGCGCGTTTGCATGGTAACGCTTTTATTTGAATACAGTATAGCATACTTATTGTGCAGAGAACAGTTGATAACATGGTGTTGAAATGCGCAAATATTCAAGTAGGCAAATAAGCAAAAAAATACTGGGTGCTTAAGAAAAAACTCTGTATAAGGTATTTTAATTTCAACGTTATCTATTTGAAATATTTGAATATTTGCGTCTTTAACTATTTATCCCCACACCCATCTACTATTGACAACTCCGCTATGCTATGCTAATGTCGGAAGTCCCTCTCGGGATATCCGCCCGTTCTTTAGAGTCTTCACATAAGTCTTTTGTGCATAAAAAAGATTTGTTGAAGCAACAATTTATGCGTGTGAGAGGAAAAATATATTGGCTCTGTTGGGGTCGTGTCTGTACTTATATCAATAAGTTTATACACAACCCCAACATCGCCAACGGAGTCATGTCGACTTTCGAAGGTTTGTCCCAAACGTCCCCATCTATGGGGCCATGCAGGAGCGTGCTATGCGTACTTTCCCCTGGATCTTGATCCTGTTCCTGCTGGCTATTTGCGGCTGTGAGGAACAACTTGGTGCCACTGCCAATTCCCCGACGACCTACGCCGATGCCGGTAACCATCCCGACAGCGGCCAAGTCTCTGAAGCTGATGCTGCCCCCGCCGAAGACATCCCGCCCGATCCGTGCAGCCTGTGCTCGGCCGACCAAATCTGCCAAACCGGCACCTGCGTCGCCAAGCCGGACCCGTGCGCGGACTGGAACTGGATGAAAGCGTATCAGTGGAAGTGCCCTGGAAGCTTGGACTGGGACATCAAGCTGAAGATCGAGGTAAAGCAGAACGCCTGCTGGGTCGATGCGAAAATCTTCGAACCCATGCTCACGTCCAAGCTAACCTGCGACAAGACCAAGAAGGAATTCAGCTACTTCGAACCCCAGGACCAGAAAACGATCCACTGTGTCATCATCGAGTAGCCCCCTCTCCCACGCGTCCCCTGTTCGCCCTTTCCTAGGACGAACAGGAGTGACGCATGAAGATTGAATTATATATTCAATATTGATGCGTCTAAAAAATAACCGTTTTATCGGTTATTTTTTGTATTTTTGTCATTGCGAGCAAAGCGAAGCAATCTCACTCTACTCGAACGTCTTTACATGAGCGGGATTGCCGCGTCATTCGGGGACTCATTCCTCGCAATGACAAAGGTACAAAAAACCGCCGGACATACCGACGGTTTTCATTTCACTATTGTTTCTCAGGGACTACCACAATTTGACCTTTGTAAGGCGTGAAGTGAGTAGGATCACTCGCAGAATTACATGCATCTCCATGTCTCCCCACAAAATTATTATTCAACACATTATCTATACCGTTACACCAATCCCAGTTATCCAATATCTGCACTCCTGGCTTATAGACACACACTTCGTCACTATCTTTAACACCATGTGCAGCAAGTCGTCCTTTTGTTGCGGGACTCAACTTGTTTGCAGGATCAGATACTTTGAATCTATATTTATTTCCCTTTGAACAGGTGTACACGTGAGCAAAGTCAAAATATGTTGCTTCACAAGCGCGGGGCATATTACCGAAACGCGCGACGTCGAAAGCATCTTGGTCTTTTAATTTTCCAGGAAGTTTATGCGTCGGATCTTTGTGATCTTTCATGAGACAGACAAATGATGGATCTACGATACCACATTCTTTATCCGTGGCACAGGTGAGAAGGCTTGGCGTTTCGGTGGTTTCTTTACCACCTACACCAGCTTTTCCACACAAACCAACAACGTCTCCTTCACTTGCCGCACAGTATGGCTTATGGTTCTTGTATCTGCCATACGTATCCATATTTGTTACAGGCATATCATCTCCCCAATTCACCATAACCCGTTTAATCGGCATTTGATTGTCATCAGCAAAGGCAAAGAATTTTGCATCTGCGAAGAAAAATCCACCGGTCGAAATATGCGCTTCCTCATTCCCCTTCTTTGATGGATCTTCATCTGGGATACCGTTCAAATCATAATCTTTATTCGTGGCGTTTCTCTGCTTTACCGTAAAGTTATTTACTTCTCCGGCAGAACAGGTTGTTTTTCCAATTCCGGCAGTGAAACAAGTTGCGGGATTGAGAGAATATATTTTTGGAGCTTGATTTCCTTTCATTTTATCACTCAGGTCTTTTCCAGAACCAGCTAATTGATCTTTAAATGCTGCATTATTATCCTGGATAACATATTTATTGAACTCGTAGGCAAATAAATAATCCGTATAATCAGCATACCCCGGTAATTTTCCATATCCAGCTCCTGAATTAGATATGCAATCATCAGCAAGACTCGACAATATTCCCCCAAATCCTTTCACAAGTTTATCGTTGCAAGCCAATGGTCGTCCGTCCTTTATAAAATCTTGGAAAGGATAATTTGCTAGTTTCTCCTGTTTGGTATCTCCAGTTCTTAAACTAATAGTCGCATAAGGTGCAAATGTAGTTGATCTTGTTGGCACTTTTTCAGCTATATCCAAGTTGGTAGCCTCTGGGGCTGCGCTCCAGACACGGTTTGTCCACGCTTTATTTGTTGATAATCCCTGCCCTATCTCCACTGAGGAATTAAACACCTGTTCAAAAGCGGTACAAAAAGGCCAATAAAGAATAGTAGAAGCCGCTACAGGATTTGACTTCATGTACTTTTTATAGATATCTCCCTGTGATATCCCATCGGTACCGGCATAATTTCCTGGCAGTGATCCAATCATTTTACTATAAAATGGCTTACCATTTTTTTGCGGAATTATTTTTCCTGTTGTTTTGTCAAAATCAGTATAAATAACCACAAAATTATCATTCTGAGGATTTTTCATGTCACCGTCTAGCTCACTATTTTTAAGATACTCATCAATCCACTTAGTTGCCTTGTTCTCATCAAAATCTTTCTGCAAAGAAAGAACTAAAACATATCTGGTCTTTTTTGTTCCACTTGCATCAGTCATGATGCCTTTTTTTTGATATATAACATATTTATCACCAGGATTTTTCAACAAGGAGCGTTCTGTTTTCATCTCTATTTTATGGATGGATCCTTCTTGTTTATTATTTATTTCAGTAAAATCAAAATATACTTCATTGTAGTGGGCATAATCCATAACATAGTCTCCTGTTGGATTACAGTAATCATTTCCCCATAAGTTACAGGCCTCTGCCTCAAATGCAAAAGGAAGAATTATCGGTGAAAAATAAATTCTCTGCACTGTTCCCTCATATACATTCTTAGAAAATTCTGGAATGTATGGACTCACTACTGAATCTGTCGGCATGTCTTTTAAGCCATAAAAATATTCTATGGCCTTTTGCGCGCGCCATGGTGGATAATAGTTACACTTCCAATTGTCTACAGTTCCTTTACCCTCAGCACGCACATCGTCCGCACAAGTCGCTCCTGTGGTATTTTCAAAGGAGGCAAATGAATCTTTGGAATAATTTACCCAATTATCCGTATCGTCGACAAACCAAACGGTGGCCAAATTAGTTCCTGGATTCTTATCCTGTCCAACGTTTTGCATCATAGAATAAACAACCTCTTGCAACGTATATTTTTTTGGTTCTATTGTTATACCCGGCCAATAACATTCCCCGTCAATAAGACATTTTTTGTGAAAAACTGCGTATTGAACAGGGCCACATACCGCATAATCAGCCCCATTCTTGTCATACATGTCTCCAATAATAAACTCGTTATAATAGCAGGAAGCACCTATTTTGAGTGTATTAATCGGACCGTAGGAAAGAGAATTGTCAATATCTTTGATGATGCTTGCATCATAACCGTCAAGGAAAGTCGTACCACCAAACAGGTGGTTGGCCATTGAACTCGGTACATTATGAGGTACTTGATGTGCTGGATCCTGAGTTCTGTCTCTTCCTGTTGCTCCTGCAACACAATAAAGTTCACCACCGTCTTTTGAGGAATCCAAAGAAGGATAGTACCCAGATTCTGGAACAAAATTATAATTATCCACTCCATTAAATCCTGAATCAACCGGCAACCAAGTAAGACATGACTGTTGATCCGCCCCGTTAATCAAACGGCTTCTGTCTTCTTCCAAACAAAGACCATGTAATCCTTCTCGTGTTTCTATTTTGCTTATTTTTGCACAGGTGCTACCACTAAATATACCGTTTCCACCTTCGCAATCAGTATTTGTTTTACAGAATCTTCCGTCTTTGTCTCCACCCTGACAAACACCCATGTCTTGTATATTTTTTCCGACATCCCAATAATCTACTTCTGATATTCCTTTATACTCTACCTTAGTGTATTTACATGAACAATCTCCATTTTGACATACGTTTGCCTCACCAAAACCTGTTGCTTTTGTTAGGAAAATATCTCTTGGGCCAAAATCAGAAGGTCTCGTTTCAAATTTCTTTACAATAGTACGAGGATACGGACTTGTTGGTTCAGGAAATGCTTTACACTGATACCGTTCAGGTCCCAATACTTGCAATGCTTGTTCAAAATTATCTTTACTTGCTGACATTTTATCTGGGAATTTACCCGTCAACGGATAAATACACGCACCCTTATAGCAACGCCCCTGTCCATTTCCGTTTTTATCTTGACTAAAGCCGCATTCAATCCAATCATCTTTTGGTGTATCATCCGTCTTCAAACAAGATAGATCTGGATAATCATCAAATGATGATTCATCCATCTTATACACGGCGTATGCAGTACTCGATACTCGAATATAGGAATAATAATGCACCTGATACTTATTCAAGAGAGAGTATCCAACATATTCATTTGCATACCAATCTGTATCTCGCGAAATATAATCTTCCTCGGAAAGATACGCATCATTATGGGTATTTTGTTTCCAAGATAAACATTTACCTTTATCATCTTTCACACAAGCACGATAATCAGCACAAATTCTCTGATTTTCTCCTGTATCTTTATCTTTTATTACCATCGAATTACTACATGATAGCCATTCACTACACTGTCGATCGCGATCTACTTTTAAAACAATATTTGTATCACCCAAAAATTGTCCGGTTGCATTTTTTGGCGCTACCACTTTATTTCCGTTCTTTCGACTTTCCTTATACGTTAATTCACTAGAATATTTTTTGTTCGGATCTTCGGTTTTATCAAAAAGGATACAACCCTCATCAAGACTAACACCAGAACATTTTGCCTGACGGTCTTTTACCTCGTCATCAAAAATGACATAATACGGTTTTCCTTTTGGATTCTGAAGGGAAACATCTTGTGGATCAACGATTTCATTACATTGATTCTGATCTTCACCACAAATACCTACAAGACCGGTATAGTTATTAGATTTATTTGACCAAATACCATATTGTCCCGCTTGATCAATATAATTGTTGTAACACTGCAATTCGCCTACTTTATTACATGCAATGCCTTTTCCGCAATCTGTATCCGAAGTATCTTCACGACACAATTGTGCAGGATTATTCGCACATTCTCCAACACCAGATTTAAACCAACCTGAGAATGTATCCAATCCCACTTTTATCTCGTGATATTCACATAATGCATTTCCACTCAAAAGCGGATCTTTGAAATACGATTTTGTATTGTCGTCCGAAAATTCACTACAACCTACCTGGGTTGCATCACAAAGAATCGTGCCATAATTCGCAGGATTATTCTTTATAAATTGTTCTTTTTCAAATGTATACGCGGATGTCTGAACACCTGGAATCTTTTGATTTTCACGCGCTACTTTTTGACATCCCAATACTTGTGGACTGCGACGGAAGTTCGCTCTATTCGTTAGAAATACCGGATCAGACGCGAGCGTATCTGCAGGAATAACGATCGTTGAAGCGGTAATGTATGGTTTTAATGCCTGCAACTCTCCGGTTGTGGCAGCAAAATCTTTTACCGCACAGCTCTTTTCCCCAATCAAAATTGAACAGCCATTACCATATTCTTTTCCTGCAACCACAATCTTACATGGCGTCACCGTTGATACATCGGCAGGAACAGCACAAATAGCATTATATACATGTGCTTTTTCTTCATCAGTTCCTTCGACGGTATTATATGTATCAATCAATGGTTGGCAGCCTACTGCTTCTGGACGACATAATTGTTCAAATCCCGTAGCAAATTTATCTTGTCCATTTCCATCTGTATATGCAGAACAACCCAAAGCAAATCCTGGAAGATCATCCGTTGGGTCAGGATCGCAAATAAGCGGTACATCAGCATTCACCACATCAGCGCCAAACGGAACAGTTTGTTTCCAAGAATCTTTGATACGGAATAAATTGTCGTCCCCAGTTACCTGACGAAGCTCAAGTGAATCCAAGAAGTATGCGGTATTTCCGCTTCGACTAAATGAAATATTATTTTTTGCAGCACCTTTTGGCAAATAAACAGGGCCGAGTCTGTACAATCTCCAGCTATTATTAATAGAAATTGGAGTTGATACATTGGTTTGTGGATTTTTGGTAAATTCTACTGCCGGTGACGCTTCCGTACTCGGTCCAAAAGAAATGGTAAGTGCTTGAGGCGTACCACGCACCCAAAAACTAAGCTCATACCAACCGTCTTCAGTCACAGCAGATGGCAATTCACGTTTTGTCGTCTCACCGGTAACTTGTAGGGAGTGTAATCCTACTTGAATGGACTCAGCAGCAACTTTTACATCTCCACCGCCATCCACAGACCAGCCAGCAAGAGCGGTAGTCCCTTCAAAGTCATTGGTAAGAACAGGGATCGTATTATTTCCAGAGTTTCCCGTATATTCACGACAACCATTTGCTTCTGCAGGACAGCCAGTAGAACCCTCTTCACCGACAATAGCGCTATAGACACAACTATTGTCTTTAAAGAATCCGCCGCCTGTACAGCGCATACAGAAATTATTTTCAAATTTACCACCTCTATCGGTACAAATTTTTACATCTTTAATATAGTCATCTTTATGGAATTCAGATGTAGTTTTTCGGAGTACCGCGCAATCTTCAGATATGGTAATTGTTTTTGCAAGTAAACGATAGGAAACTTGTCCTGCTTCATCATAGAATGCCCGACAATCGACATTAAATTTCTCTTGATCTTTGGTTCCATTAATATAGGCATTATATAATTTTT
Source organism: uncultured Gammaproteobacteria bacterium (assembly GCA_964349825.1). Classification (GTDB taxonomy): domain Bacteria; phylum Patescibacteriota; class Patescibacteriia; order Magasanikbacterales; family UBA922; genus CAYGHM01. The sequence continues at coordinate 27,026 of CAYGHM010000004.1, read as the reverse complement.
CATTACACACTGCCGCATTCCCAACAAGCTCTTGCTTTCTATCATCAGCATAGGCTGGTGTCCCCGCAACAAACTGTGCAGAAATATTTACATCCTGAAGCTGATTGATATAATCCGCATCCTGAGCGGTAAACGGACGCAATTTATGCACTTTTAAGACATACCCTTTTTCTTGGTCACCTTCCCAAGAATAATATGTCTTTAAATTACTGCCTGTTGGTTTTTCACAATATTTAATCGCGCTAAAATAGGCCAATTCTTCTCCGTTCGCACCGCCTTCTAAATTGGTAAACTCAGTACATCCAGCGTGGTCTGATGAACAACTCTCTCCCTTAGCAGGAATGAAATATAAAGGATATTTAGCTACTTCAAATTGGGTTGGCTCTTGTTTGAAGGTATCATAGCCTACACACGATGCTGCACAACCATTTGCGCCAATAATACCTGGAATCGGTTCGCCGCCCTTCTTTGGGGTAAATGATTGACATTGTGTTTCTTCTGGCAAACATGCGCTTGCAAATTGTTTACACTCTTCTTTTTGAGGAAGTTTATCAAGATCAATAGTATTTTTTGGATACTGAATACCCGGTGTTCCACCATCAATATCATAACACCCAAGATAATCTGGCGCTTTTTTAAGATAAACCGGCTTAATTTCTGGATCTGTATTTTTTACATATACATCCCCTTCCTTCTTTACTTGATAAAATTCTGATGTTCCCTCGTCATCTGGAACACAGGAATAATTTGCGACATTCTTATTAAAGAAGGCAACTTGCACATCACCGGCAATTTTTTTATCAATTGAAACGTTAGGAGTACTCACCCACCCATTTACATTTTGCGCAAAACTATATGCGGCACAACCAACAGACTGGGCGCTACAAGTACCATAATCAAGTGTACGAGAAAGATAAGAACGAACTGTGCCCTTATTATCTAGATAACTTTTACAAGTATTATACTGAGGCAAACAACTGTTTGCGCCAATACGCCAAATATTCTTTTCCCGTGTGCAGTATGCATATGTTTGATCGTTAACACATTCGCCATTCGGTCCTTCGGTAATACAAGTGGTAATATCCACACATTCCTCACGACGATCTGCCGTCTGTGCTGACAATAGTACTGGCCCATAGACCTTACTTTCACAATGAGCTTCCGGCAAACGAACAATCCAATTTGGATCAATCAAATGGCAAAATGGTTTTTTTGAATCAGGAATTGCTTTTCCGGTAACTGAATCAATCGTACAATCTTCAAACCCATTAACAACTTGTTCAAGTGTCCATGGCTGATCTGGATCAGAACGTAATGCCGCTAATTCAAAACCGATTGGAAATACGCGTAATTTTCTTAATTTTTGCAAATTAGAATAACAATATCCCTTATTCCGGCAATCAAAATCATCATTTTCGTCTCGAGCTGGGGAAATAAGTGGCCATCCTTTATTGAGATAATTTTTATTCATCGCTTCGCGAATCGTCAACGGTTTTTCAAGTTTTGCCAATGCAATAAGATCACGTAGCTTATTATCAATAACACAGTTATTCAATCCTGGTTGATCAGAGCATGCCTCAAGCTCAACAAGCGCTTCGTATTTAGTAATCTGTTTTTTAGGTACGGCTGTAAATAAATAATTAAATGCTTTTTCAACTGCTTTTTTATTATTAAGTATGCTTTGTGCGTAAAAATCCACTACCGCGCTTGTTCCTTTATTATTTGGGACCAATCCTTTGGTGAACAGATTATTTAAGCCCTGTGAAATAAGGGTATTAAGAAATACTGATCCGGCCATGGAAAATACCTGTAAAGCACCCGATCCATAAACACCAGCAATTTGACTCATGGTCAACTGAGTTTGATTTGGTCCACTCAATGTTTTTGATTCTTCCTTCACCACTTCTGCCGGAGTTTTAATATCCCCAGAAATGTAATCAGTGACAGCTTTAAATCCGCCGCCTTCACCACGTTCAGCCAACTTCTCAAAACGTTGTTTGGCAACCAAACGGTCCACCTGTTCAACCGCATTTAAAGCAATACCAAAATCAGATTGACTCACAGTAAGAGACGCTCCGAAAGCATTGGACAATTTTTCTCCTTGGACATCAAGATTATCCCAATCTTTCCACCCCTCTTTTAATTTCTGAAAACTACAGCTTGGTTCAGGGCCAGCACCCACACCATCTAACGACGGTGTTCCATATAAACTTCTTAAGCCAATCTGTAAATCAACTTGAAAACCAACGCTTGGCATCTTACAGAGGTCTAATCCAAATGGTTTCCCTAATTGATCAATGGCAGATGCCGCCGCATTTCCACTCACATCTTCAAGATAACTTCCCCATCCTTTTTTAAAGACAAGCGCAGATTGCCCTTTTCCTCCATTTGCAAGATAGCTCGCAGTATCATACGCGATTTTTCGCATGAAATATGATGCTCCGTTCAAAAGTGCGCCCATAGCAGAAGCTTCCAACACTTCAACAATTCCGTTTTTTACTAATTGTCCAAAGTTTGCCGCATCGAAGACAGGGGCTCCTTGCGCTTTTACTTGGCTTGGAAAAGCAAAAAAGCCCAAAAATTGGACTGTGACAAATACGCTCAATAATATACTGATACCTAGCCGTTGTTTTTTGGGGGAGGAATTCCTATTCATACCGTTATGGTGAGGACGTTTTAGTAGAAGTGGTCACCGCTCCTGGTGACTGGGCCGCAGTCTGCTGATATGCTGCCTTAAAACTTTCAAGGAGGGTTGCATCATCAATTTGTGAGAGCTGCTGTTCGGTAATTTTTCCTGTCCCGAGTAAATACGTTCGTAACTGTTTGGGATCATTTATGAGCGCATTGACATCCGGCACTCCAGACGCTTGTTGTGTTGGCTGGACACTCGCTTGCCCGGTATTATTGAGAGAACCACCAGTTACATCAAGCGGTGTTTGTGTCTTACTTGCTTTATCCACCAATTCTTTTTCGGCGCTATCCGATTCGGGGAGATCTGACGTATCACAGATTTTTCCTTCCGCACAAAGTGGATTGGTTTTGGCATCTATCTCTTGCTTATCCGTTTTTCCATCAGAATCAGTGTCCGGCAAATAGGCACTTGTTTGGTAAAAGGTAATTTCGTCATAATCATTTAACCCATCTCTATCTGTATCGATAGATTGCAGACGAGTTGCATCATCCTGAATTTCAATCGTTTTTTCTTTGTTCGAAAGACGAATGACAAATGGAGAATAAATCGTATTACGAAGCTGCAAAAAACCAAGCCCCACCGTCATGATAGCAAAAAGAAGCAACAAGACAAAACCTGTCTTTTGCTCTTTGGTCAACTGGGACTCAAATTCGTTCAGTGACATAGGGAAATAGATACTCACAGTATAGCACAAAAAAAAGAAGAGAGGAATGTAATTGTGTAGGGGATTTTATTAACAGGTAGAGGATACAAAAACAGCGCGATAAATCGCGCTGCCACTTGGGGTACATTTCCATGCTGTTTGCACAGCATGAATAGATTAAATCTTGAGGATACTTCCTAGTTTGACCCATTGGTCAATGGACAATTCTTGGGCACGCGCTCGGGCATCTCCTGTCACTTCTTCTAATACCTTTTGCATTTCTGGACCTGGAATTCCTGTTGCATCAGCAAGATTTCTCCACAACTGCTTACGTTTGTTCGCAAATCCTGCGCGGGCAAGAGTAAAAAAAGTAGCAGAATCTTCCCGACTCTCAATATCAGTGATTGCAATGACAGCAGAATCAACTTTTGGTTGTGGCCAAAAATTTCCTTTTGATACTTTGGTAATAATCTTTGGTTTTCCGTAAAATTGAACAGAGGCGGATAATAAACTCATATCCCCTGGTTTTGCGCACATGCGATCTGCCACTTCTTTTTGAACCATGATAACAATTCGCTCCGGTTTATGCTCTGCTTCCAAAAATAATCGCAATAATAAGGCGGTAATATGATACGGAACATTTGCTATCACTTTATACGGCCCATTGATTGTATGCTGCATAACCGGAAACTCTCTGAGAACATTCCCCCACCGTACATCAAGATTTGAATGGGTTTCCTGAAGTGCATCCCAATAGCCAAATATCTTTTTTTCAATTTCAAACGCAATAATATGTCCAGCCTGTTCCAAAAGAGCAAAAGTTAAAACCCCAAACCCTGGTCCAACTTCAACAATCGTGTCTGTCTTTTCTATTGCCCCAGCCTTAACCATTGCGAGGATCGGTGCAGCATTGAGGAGATAATTCTGGCCATATTCTTTGCTTGGTTGCAAATGGTACTGCACGCAAAGCTCTTTGAGATATGATGGATTGAAGAGTTGAGAGTTCATAGTGATAATACTGTACCCGATTGAGAGAAAGGGTGCAAGACCATTATTTATTAACCTTAGAAAACAGGAATGTGTCCATGTATTCCCAAATTGACTCACGTTCAATGCTTTATACTGATTCAAACACTTCTTCCGTTTCTGTTTCTTTGATGATTGTTTTTTGCGTGGTATACAAAGGCATAACAACATTATGAAATATATTATCATCCAATGACACTTCACCATCATTCATAAATATTCCATACGTTATCCACGAAGAAACGATCGGTCGTGATGCCCAAGAAAATATGCTATTTGAAATAATCATCGTAGAGTGATCAGCCTCAACCAATGCACCAGGCACTCGACTATCATGGATATATGCATCATCGACAGACACGGTTGAATTTACCACATATACCATCCGGGAACGCCCTGGAGGAGTACTAAGGCTCAATCCACCGCCAGACATATCAACACCGACCATTTTACCTTTTGCCTCAGAAAAAATAATACTTCCCCATAATGTTGAATCCGCCTGAATAATAACAGGATGTTCTTCTGTTCCCTCAACAATCAATTCGCCATTAACGAATATATCAGTGCCCGGGAGCAAACGAAATACAATACCGGCTGGCACATATAATGATGCATTTTTTTCTATTGTTATGCCGGATAATAAATACGTTATATCTTTTTGCAATTGTACTGAATCAATTATGTGTACATCACTAAGATAGATACTATTATTTACATTATTTTCCATAAAAACACTCCCCATAAATGGCATATCTCGATAGAAACTCAATGGTCCCCGCGATGAAGAAAAGTGTGTAAATGTATTTCCTATAATCTTTCCTGTGATGCGTTGATTATCATTTTTTCCTTCATAATGAATTGCAGCAAATCCATCTGAATACGAACTGTATTCACTTACCGTCGTAGGAGAAAAATCACTCGCATGTTCTGTCCATACATATGCATTTAACAGTTCGTTTGTCGTCAACACATAACTTTTGTCTATTTTTACTTGATCAAGTTGAAGTGTGCCGCCCTGATTGAATATCACACGTGAAACGACATCCGATGAAGCAAGTGTCCCATAGGATAGAGTAAACGGATTGCCCGCGTAGGTGATATGAACACGTTTTAATGTCCCCACACCTCCTGGCGCAATATGAATATAGGACCAATCACCGGGTTGCTGAGCTTTTTCATCACAGGCCGACGTCATGCGAATAGGCTTGTTTTCTGATCCATCTGCACGAATCTCCCCTTCTACTTCAAACATCGCATTTTTATCTACACCCATGAGAACCACTCCTTCTTGTATAAGTAAAATCTTTCCTTTTGGAATACGTGTATCCGGCCCAAAAACATATGGTCCATTTTCTGCTGTAAGCAAAACAGTATTTTTATCATCAAACATACTCGTTCGAAGATACTGCGCCTCAATAATATCGAGATATCCTGTTGATGAAACTATATTCGCTCCCGGTATCCCTCCACAATAAAGAGGAATGGTTATCATCGGTCCCGTATCAACAATTGGTGATATTTTTTCAGAAGATGTAACAACAATGTCAGTTGATGTTGAAAAAGTATTTGGTGTTGATGATGGCAACGTTATCACGGTACCATTCTCAATAGAAGGGATACCTATTTCTTCTATAATTGGAGGTGAGGAAGTAGTAATATCCACCACCTGTTCAATAGAAATAGTTGAAGTCGTATGTACTTCGAGCGGTGTGGAAGAAACCGTTTGAACAGAAGACGTTGATAAATATAATGGCACAGGATCGGCATATGGTTGCGAATAGAAAATATCAGGTGCCATTGCAACGACCAATGGTGTCTCGGGATTTGATGTATAGGCAAGCTGAATATTCGGTCCCGATGACACAGGCACATTACTTGGTTTTACTTCCGGTATATACAATAATGCCGGCGCAAGGGAAGGTGTGTGAGACACCGCTATTTCTTGAGGTGCATTTAATTTTTCTTCAGGTAACATAACTACATCCGACGATGTTCGAACAAGTTTTATTTTTACATATGCAGTATCAATTCGTGAAAATTGTTTTTCATTAAAATACACTAACTGAAATTGTATTTCGTTATATTGTGTATCTGCAGGAATGGTAATCATGACTGGAATAATATTTCCTGTATTTGGTTTTACTTCTTCTTTAATCACTGACGGCCGTAAATATGTTGCCCATGTTGAATGATGGAACGGTAGAGCTATCTTTTCTCCACCAACAACATTTAATGAAATCGACGATGAAGGCCAGGTACTCTTTCCCGTATTTTGCACTCGAACAGGGACAGATATTTCCTTCGCACCAACAGGAACATCAACGATAATTTCTTGTAATTCAAACGCTCCCTGTACAGAAAGAGGCTGGATATTTTCTTTTGCAGGCAAGATAACTTGATTCAACTGTACATCTTTTTGATCCGAATTATTCTGTTCCTGTTTTACCTGTTCTTGATTACTATCCGTATGAAAAAAAGATGTAACTGCACGCCATAAAGATATTATCCAACTTTCTTCTGGCTTGTTTATTATCTGAGATGAAGGTACATCTTGTTTTATTATATTGTCCACTCCTGAATCAGGATAAATATTATCCGATCGATACCAATTTCCAGGAACAAACTGTTCATACAACGACATTGGTTCTGGTTTGATAGGTTGACCCTGTTGCAAAAAAGAAAAATGAAGATGTGTACCAGGATGTTCTTTGCACGCAGCACCGAGAACATTTCCCGTGTTTCCCTGATATCCAATAGTTTGTCCGCGCAAAATAAACATGCCTTTTCCAATCTGGTTTGCATACGCACTAAAATGGGCATAGCGTGATATTGTTCCGTCTTCATGATCCAATATCACATTCCTTCCATATCCCCCGCCCCACGTATCTTTTGTATTCACGAATGACACGACGCCCGAGCGAACCGCGCGAACTTCTTTTCCAAAACTTATACAACCACCCTGAACAAAATCTAATGCGTAACGATCTTTATTCACATGTGTGGCGGGCGTATCGTATCCGCGTGATACCAGCATGGATTCTCCCGCCGCGTATGGTAATCGCAATAATTCTGCGGCAGTTGCCGGCAATACAAAACAAAAAGAACAGCATACTAAAAATAAAACCCTCCTTAACATATAGGCAAAATTAAATACTTAATTATTTCATATATTATTTATTTTCTTATTGAATATTTTTTATATATGTTTCAAATGTTTCATAGCAAGAAGAATCATCACCAAACATACGCATTTCAAAAATATAACTTCCTTTATCTTCATAATAGATATCTGTTTTCCCTGTTTCAACGGTTTCTACACGATACAATACACGCGAACGTTCCGGATTAAAAAATTGTTTGTCTTGATATATCAGCGTAAATTGCTGCAACTGTTCTTCATCAGTATGTATCCACGCATCAAGCTGTTCACCTCCTTGTTTTGTATTCTCTTCGACAGTCAACCGGCAATTCCCCTCTTTGGAATAGAAATCCAAAGTCTGCGGATCTGGCTGTTCCGTCACAATATCAGGTAACGTTGTTTGATATTTTTCTTTACGGTGTGTAATAACAAAAGCACCATTCCGTTTTTGTACAGCAAACGCCGTACCGGATGGTGCTGGTAAAAGAAATATAAACAATGCCACTGCCGCAATCAAACAACAAACGAAAAACAAAAGTGCACCAAGCTCAACCCGGTTCTCACGAACCAGTTTGGTATATTTTCCCTCCATAGATTTTTTTATTTAAGATCAAATAACATGCGAATTGCGAATATATAAATATACTTTCTTTTTATAATTCGCTATTCGTACCCCGTCTTCGGGGATTCGTAATTCGTATGTTCTATTACATCAACGCACGGCCAGTCATATCCTTTGGCTTTTTGACACCCATCAGTTTAAGCATGGTCGGTGCGACATCAGCAAGCATACCAACCGGTTGTAGAAGACTGAGATCACCTTCTGGTGGATCTCCGGAAGGACCTGCTTTTCCTTTTAAATCATTACTCATAACAATAAATGGAACTGGATTTGTACTATGTTCTTTATCCATGGTACCCGTTTGTAAATTGACCACTTCTTCTCCATTTCCATGATCAGCGGTGATAAACAACATACCATCTTTTGCGAGCACATGCTGAGCAATTTCACCGAGCGCTTTATCAACCGCCTCAACACCTTTTATCGTTGCATTCAAATTTCCCGTATGTCCAACCATGTCCGCATTCGCGAAGTTAAACAAAATAACATCATATTCCTCTGCTTCGATAACTTTGATTATTTCTTTTGCTATCCCCGCAGTCGACATTTCTGGTGCCTTGTCATAGGAAGCAACCTTGGGCGATGGAATAATTTTTCTATCTTCTTTTGGAAATGGATCTTCGATTGTTCCATTTAAAAAGAACGTGACATGAGCATATTTTTCTGTCTCAGCAATATGAAACTGCGAAAGACCTTCTTTGCTCAATACTTCTGCAAGACAATTCTGAATCACCACAGGCGAATATGCGACGGTCACGGGAATTTCTTTTTCATATTCTGTCATCGTAACAAACATGAGATCTTTGAGATATGCCCGATCAAATTTTGAGAAACTTGGCAAGACAAACGCTTGTGTTAATTGACGAGAACGATCAGGACGGAAATTAAAGAAAATACATGCGTCATCTGCCTGGACATGCCCGACAGGCTCACCTTTTTTGCCAATAACAACAGGAATAAATTCTTCGTCATACACTTTTTTTGCATAGGACGCGTCAATCGCTTCAATAGGATCAGTAAAATATTCATCAGCGACACCATCTACCATAGCACGGTAAGCTTTTTCAACTCGATCCCAGCGATTATCGCGGTCCATAGCATAGTATCGTCCCGATACGGTAGCAATTTTTCCTACCTTTAATTCCTTCATTTTATTTTGAAGCAAAACGATAAAATCTTTTGCCGTATTATATCCAACATCGCGCCCATCAATAATGGCATGGACAAATACCTGTTTTACTTTTTGTTTCTTAGCTAATTCAAGCAGGGTCCAGAGATGCTCCTGACTTGCATGAACATTTCCTGGGCTTACCAAACCAATGAGATGCAATGCGGAATCATGGTCATCAACATGTTCAATTGCTTTCAAAAATGCCTCATTCTTTAGAAATGTTTTATCCTGAATTTCTTTATTGATGCGAGGCAATGTTTGATAATAAACTCGACCGGCTCCGATATTGAGATGTCCCACTTCAGAATTTCCCATTTCTCCATAAGATAACCCAACTTCATTTCCAGAAGCATACAGGGTCATAACAGGATATTCTGCAATAAACCGCTTAAAGTTTGGTGTTTCAGCACGAGTGATAGCATTTCCATCGGTGGCAGGCGCGATTCCCCACCCGTCAAGGATTGCCAGTACTACTGGTTTTGGTCTCTTGGCCATAGAGCGTAGTGGTAGATTAACAGGATAATAAAATAGTGCAAATATATCAAAGAAAAACAGGGTAAATTCAACAAATTGTTTAAAACAATGCCTTTCCAGTCATTTCTTTTGGCTTCTGAAGCCCCATTATTTTTAACACGGTAGGGGTTATGTCGGCAAGTCCACCCTTTTTAAGGGCTCGTCCTAGCTTATTTTTTGACACGATAATAAACGGTACGGGATTGATACTATGTTCGGTTATAATTTCCCCCGTCTTCAGGTCTTGCATATCTTCCGCATTCCCATGATCTGAAGTAATAATCACCGTTCCCTTATTTTTTATAACAATATCAACAATTTTTTTCACTTCTTGATCTAGGATAGTAATCGCCTTTTTTGCCGCGGCCATATTACCTGTATGACCCAACATGTCGGCATTCGGATAATTGACCACAATAAAATTATATTCGTCATGTTTCAAATAACAAAGAATACGTTTTGTGACTTCACGCGCACTCATTTGTGGACGTTTCACATAGGTATATTCTTTGATTGATTGTATCACTTCTCGCTTTTCTCCGTTAATTGGTTCCGGATATCCGCCATTAATGAAAAAAGTGACATGGGCATATTTTTCCATTTCTGATATATATAATTGCTTACGATTTTCTCCTACCGCTTTTGCCAGACAATTATAAATATCTGGACTGGGAAAAGCAGTCAGAATATCTGAAAGATCTGGACCAAAATCAGTCATAGCGACAAAACAAAGCTGTTTCAATGTTTTTTTTCTTCGGAATGCGCCTGGATTATGTTTGGTAAAATCATGCTGAACAAAGGCTTTTGTAATTTGACGAGCTCGGTCGCTTCTGGCATTGAAAAAAATAATCGCATCATTATCTCCTATCGTCGCAACGGGTTTTTTGCCATTCATGATAATAGTCGGCTCTATATATTCATCTGTATGACCACAATTATACGCCTGATCAATCGCATCTTCTGCGCTCACCGCACAAGATCCTTTTCCCGAGACCAATGCATTGTATGCCCGCTCTGTTCTTTCCCATGTTTTACTCCGATCCATCGCATAAAAACGTCCTGTTACCGATGCAATCTCCTGCCCCGGCGTCATATGTTTTCTTAATTGGCGTAAAAAAGAAATAGCACCATGAGGAGAGGCATCACGTCCATCAGTAAATAAATGGATAAATACTTGGGACACCTGGTGTCGACGCGCATACTCCAATACGGCATACAGATGGTCGTGATTGGCATGGGCACTTTGACCATTGGTGAGAAGACCCATCACATGCAGACGGCTTTTGTGTTTTTTGGTATGTTCAATTGCTTGATGAAATGATTCGTTTTTAAAAAATGTTCCATTTTTAATTGCCTCCGAAATAATCACTAAATCCTGTTTTACTACTCGGCCAGCGCCAATGGTTAAATGTCCTGCCTCAGAATTTCCTTCTTGGCCAGGAAATAACCCCACCGCTTTGCCATGTGCCGCGAGTTTTGTCGAAGGATATTTCTTCATATAGGAAAAAATAGCCGGAGCGGTTTTCGGAGTAATAACATTACCAGGAAGTTTTGGATCAGCGAGACCAAAACCATCGAGGATAACTAAAACGATGGGAGGCTGATGTAACAAATCTTTTTTCATAATATCCACAGTATACGTGATGTGAAGCAGTAATTCAATCCGCAAAACCCTTTATAACGAACACGACCCCCACATACTCCAGCCGAAGCTTTTGTATGTGAGGGTCGGGAAGTCCAAGGACCAGGAGCCCAAGCCCGCCCACGTCGGCGGGCAAAGCGTCCAAGAGTCCGAGGACTTACTTAGGGGAAACGAGGAACCGGCAGCATAGGGCGAACCGATTTCCGAAGCTGCACATACACAGGCCACGGCCCAAGAGGCCGTTGTCGAGGCACAGCACGTACCTGAGGCGGCCCGGGCCCAGCCAGCGAGAGTTCTTCCCAATACAGACGATCGGACGACGACGCTGCTCGATAGGGTAATCACTCCCGAAGTTCAACAAAGCGTCGGAATCCTCGAGCTTGTAGCCGTTATTGTCCAGCCACTCCTCCGCCTCGGGACCGGTGACCGTGTCATCGAACTCAGCGAGCTCGACGTTGACTTTGGTGTGGCCACTACGGAGGTAAGGGAAATGATCAGCCGTAGCTTCGGGGTTCTTCCAACCGTAGTTGCCGAGATCGATATGCTTCTCGACGCTCAAGTTGCCATCGATGGTCACGGGCCAGATACGACCCCAGCGACCGACGTTGTGGTTGAAGGCCTGAGGACGTTCCAGAAATTGATGCAAGATCGCCCGGTCGATGCGACCGGCACGAATTTCGTCGTCCAATTTGAAGAGCTGTTCGATCCTCACATCAGTATCTGCCATGATACATACTCCTCTCGCCCACCGGTAGACAATAACGGATCCGAACCTTTCGGACACGTAGTTGATTCACCAAGTAGGAAAGAAACGAAGTCAGAAGGATTTCCGATCTTCTCTCTGTATTCTGATATAAAATAAAGAAAGAAAACAAGAAACATGTGTAGTAGATTGATAAAAAAACATAACACAAATAGTTTGTTTTGTCAATCATTTAGACACTAAATTAAAAATGCCTAATGTCAAATATCTAATGAAATATCAGTATTTCTCATTAGGCATTAGACATTAGGCATTAGATATTTCTGTTTTTATTATTACAACCCTAATTCCATTTCAATTTTCATCAATCGATTATATTTTTCAACACGCTCGCTGCGGGAAAGAGATCCGGTTTTAATAAATTCTGAATTTACCGCAACAGCAAGATCGGCAATGAACGTATCTGCAGTTTCACCAGAACGATGGGATACTGATACTTTGTATCCATGTTTTTTTGCTAAGTAAATTGTATCAATGGTTTCGGAAAGTGTACCAATCTGATTTACTTTAATAAGTACTGCATTGGCAACTTTTTTATCAATTCCTTGCTGGACACGTTTTACATTGGTAACAAATAAATCATCACCCACAAGACTAACTTTTTTCCCAAGTTTTTTTGTCACTTCCGCCCAATTATTCCAATCATCTTCGGCAAGCGGATCTTCAATGGAAATAAGTGGATATTTTTTCATCCACGATTCAAGCACTTTTATCATGCCTTCCGCACTCAATGGTTTTTTCTTCCCATCCAAAAAATACTTTCCTTTTTCATAAAATTCAGACGCGGCCAAATCCATCGCAAGCGCGACCTGTTTCCCAGGAGTAAATCCTGCTGCTTTAATTGCTTCCACTAATAATTTGAGTGCCTGTTCATTGCTTGGCAATGCTGGCGCAAAGCCGCCTTCATCTCCTACTCCGGTCGTAAATTTTTTCTTATTCAATAAACCGGCTAATGTATGAAATACTTGCGCGCCGATACGTACGCGTTCTGCAAAAGATTTATGCATCGGCACGATCATAAACTCTTGAATCGCAAGGCCATTATTTGCATGTCTTCCGCCATTCAATACATTCATGGTAGCGATCGGCATGCTCCATTTTTTTTCTGGAAGGCTAAATGTATGACGAAGATATTTGTATAATGGCATACCCGAAGATACAGCCGCTGCGCGAGCTGTTGCAAGAGACACCGCAAGTATAGCATTGGCGCCGAGTTTCTTTTTATTTTCTGTTCCATCGAGCTTGAGCATGATACCATCAACAGCACGTTGATCAAGAGCATCGACGTGTTTCAGTGCACGTGCAATTTGTTTATTTACATTACCTACTGCTTTCAATACCCCTTTTCCTCCATACCGCTTTCCCCCATCACGCATTTCGAGTGCTTCATGTGTTCCTGTTGAGGCGCCACTTGGGACTGCTGCCGTACCAGTTGAACCATCTTCAAGAATAACAGTTGCCTCCACCGTTGGATTGCCGCGAGAATCAAGAATTTCTCGGGCGTGTATTTGGTTTATGGAAGAGTTCATATATTTTCGGAATTATTGCGCTTTAATTTTTGTACCGCAGCGAAAGCTCTATCATCTACTCGCGCAGTACGAGACCGTGATGCCTGTCTACTACCTCGTGCCGGTATTTTCTTTCCTGTCTGCGACCTATCGTATACATCGGTATCATCTGCATCGGGTGCCAGGTCATTATCCCGCTCAGAAGTATTTTTACCTTCTTCACGACCAAGATGAAGATTAATTCCTTGTTCTTTTAATCTCTGATAGTCTTCATAGGTCAGATTAACGGTATCCGGAGTAATCTGTTCTACTGTATTATCTTCGGGAATAAGTTTTACTCTACCACGAATTTTTGATTTACCAAGGTCTTTGCCAACAGCACCAGAAGCACCATCTTCGATACGAGCCATTTCTTCAGAAGTAAATCGTTTCCGTCTCATAGGGACATTATTTGGTCCCGTTTGTCTTTCCATTCTTCGTACTGAGGCTGTTTGTGGCCGAGGTGGATCGTCTTCTCCTGGCTCATACGTCAACAGAGGTACTTTTCTTGGTTTTGGTGGCAATCGTATTGGTTCTGGTTCTGGTTTTTTTGGTTCTTCTATTTTTCCTGGATCAATAGCCTCATCTTCTTCAGTGTGTTGTGTGTCAGCCCCAGGTTTTGGCAATCGAGGTAAATCTTTTGGCCCTTTCAACCGTTTTGATGGAATTACATAGGTATCAATAATTTCCCCCTCTTCTTTAACGGGATCTTCATCAATAACTTCAGGAATAATAACTCCTCGGTCAGATTTCAATCGATCGTCTGTCAGTAACCGCCGAGAGGTTGATGTGTCAACGGTTCCATTGGGTTCATATTGTAACAACTTCCGCTTTGGCCGATCATCTGTTAATAATTTTTGTTTTCTTCTCTCCTGTTTTTTTCTTTTTATATCCTTTATTTCATCAACTCCTTTTGGTGGAAGCTCTCCATACAACGGCCCCGTCACCTGCTCTGCAGGAAACGAGGTAACATTGCCAGGCTCCTGATACGGCCTTGTAACACGTAATGTTTTTGTTTGCGCTGGAATTGGTGCCGTGTCCCGAACAAGAACGGTTGCTTGTGCAATAGGCGCCTCGGCCACACCATCAATAGTAACACGGACAGACTGGGCTTCCTGCTCATTTGCAAGCGTATTAATTCCTTCATCAACCAACTGCCACTCTACACCAGCAGTGCTTACCCCATGGTTATCTGCTGCTCTCTGTATAGCACGCTGCATTGCTTCAGCACGCTGTTGGCCAACACTAATACCTGATACCCCATCAAAGTTTTTAAAACCACCCCGTTTACTCGCGCTTCCAGCAATCGTAATAATTTTTGCCCCGTTTGCTATAGCATCAACACTGCTTTCAATAAGTGCTGAATCTCCCTCATCAAATTCTTTCACTTCATACCCCTTCGCCATTGTATCATGATGTATACCATCCAAAACAACCTGTTTTCCATCACTCTCATGGGACATACCACCGACTGGTATTGTATCAACAGAATGAACACCAGGTTTTGCCGGCGACACCTCTACTGTTTTTTCACTTCCCAAAAATCCCGGACCAAGAACAAGAGGAATCATTTCAAGAAGTGCGAATGTACGCATATTACTTCCACTTTCTTGTGCCCATGCCTTAAAATCTTCGGTAATACCCGGAGTTTTTTTGAATATATTTAATCTATCAAAAAGTCTCGCCACAACGCCTTTGGTTTTCTCTGATAATACTGTTGTAGACGGAGTATCAATAGCATTGAGCTCAAGAGACAAATCTTTCAGATCCTGTCTTACTACAGCTTCTTGTGCTTGTACCAAACGATCAAATTCCCCTTTCTGTATATCTGATCTGTGTGCGACCGAGGCTTCTTCAAAATCCTGTATTTGTTTTCCTATATCCGAACCATGAGCACCCGTCTCACCCCTGGAAGCACCAAAAGACCTCATATTTCTTTATTATGAATTAAATCGGGAAATAAGTCGTCGCAAAAATGATATTTTTTTATCATCCTCCTGCATGTGACCAGTTTTCTTTTTCTCTCTTAATTGCCATTCCCCAAATTGATCCAATTCTCGTTCCAATAACACAAGCAACTGATATCGTTTTTTTGGATCAGCTAATAAAGCATGGACGATTTTCTGTTCATCTTTTGCCAGCGTTACCTGAGACATAGTATATAAAAACTTCGTATATTATATTCAATAATTACGCCGCAAAATCAAACGGATCTTTTTTATTAAACGACAGCCCTAAATCAATAAGTCGCTGCTTTTCTTTTAAAAAATATCTTTTTGCTTCCAGAACATCAGTAAACTTTTTTGTGTTTCCTCCACCAACAAAAGATTTTGAATGGTTATCGTAATGAGTAGGACTCACCACTTCAAAGAGATCAATACCTGTTTTCTTAATCAAAAAATTAGGCAAAAAATCTGCTTTCACATCTGCAATCTCTTGATCTGCCCCTCGCGGACCGCGTTCTCCACCACCACGCGATGAAAATCCACTTTGTATTGGTGGCAAAGGTGCTGGTTCTTGAGAACGCACCTCAGCTGCCGTAGGAAAAAGAAGGCTATGTAACGATGTATTATCCACTAAGGGTTTCCGGGCAATCGAATGTTTTGCTCGCTGTTCTTGAAAAAATTCTTTTGCTGCTCCAAAGCCATTAAATATGAATTCAAATAATGCCCCACCCTCTAAATCATTCGGACATACCACTTGATACTGATCACCACTGAAATGAATAGACACCTCATCGGTATTTTGACCTTGGAGTATCGATAACTCCCTCTGATCCTCTTCTTGCTGTCTCTTTTTTTCTTCTTTTCTCATTAAGAATGCCTGCTTTGCCTCTGTCCAACTGGTAAACATCTTTTCAGAAAATCCTTTTGGCTGGTTTGGATCACTATACACCAGACTAAACATCTGGTCATAATTTTTATAGATGCTACAATCAGGCGTTGACTGCGATTCTAATTGCTGATATTCTGCATCTATTTTTTTATTGTTTTCAATGAGTGTTTGTTTCAAATATCCATAATGATCTTTCATCATTTTAGATAAACCAGACGATTTTTCTCTTTTTTTCAGCCATGTAAGAAATTTCTGTTCTTCTTTTTTGTCATAAGAGCCAGCTGTATCAAATGCTGCAAGATTGCGTAATTCCTTTATGTTTTCTTCTGTGACAATAAAAACATCATCGCCATCGTGAAGATAGGTATTTCTTTCCGAACGTTCCTCTCTATCATCTTCATTATCTTTATCTTCTGTTTGTTCTCCTAAAGTCGCCTCATCAGATTCTGTTGGATACACCAAATCATCCACATTTTCTGCGGATGCATCAGACAAAGACGGCTGTGGTTCTATTTTCTTTTTATCTCGAGAAAATAATTTTGAAATAAACCCCACAGAGCCACCTTTTTTGGATCCCCATCGACCAAAAGCACCCTTCTTATGGCTATCTGAATCAAGACTATCTTGAAATTGATCTACCTGACCAGAAAGCTCATCTGTATTATGGGCAAGTTCTATGGGATCTTCCGGAATAGAAACTTGATCCATGCGAGCGCTAAAATCCGAGTAGGGCTCAGTTTCAGACAAGGAATGCACAGCCCCTACTTGATCGGGACTTTTCTGTGCGTCACTATTGGACAACTCCGAAGGATCTGGCTGAGCGCCCTCGCTCCGGAATGATGAAAATATATTTCTAAAGCCCATAGAGTTCTAAGAATCAGCAATTAATTTTCTCAATTTATTCACCACATCAGCATCATCTATGGTTTTTCTTTCTTTATGGAGTTCCTGCGCATACCAATTCTCAAAATCATGTATATGCGCAGCCACAACCGTTAAAAATTGAAATTTTCTTTTAGGATCAGCAAAGATTTCTGCCAAACGAGCCTGTTCTTCTTTGGTCAAATCATTGTGATCCATATTATTTATTTATGATCGTACTTGGTATGCAACATTTACCATAAGAACAACATCCATACTTCCTGACTGAATATTTGGTGCAGCAGCTCCACCCATTGCGTCCTCTGCTACTGATTTGTACATTGGGTATGCGCCATTTTGCCCCTCACTTTCGTAATAAGAAATAATTTCACCAAGCTGAACACCGAGACTCTCTTCCAGTGCCGCTTTTTTCTCAGCAATTTTTTCGAGTGCTTTTTCTCGCGCTTCAGCTAAATATGTTTCTGGATTATCAATAGTAAATTGAAGACCGCCGACATTATTTGCCCCAGCTTCTCCCGCAGCAGCCAATACTTGATTTGCTTTTTGAATATCACGAATTTTTACCGTAACAGACTGACTTACTTCATATCCCTTCAATACTTGCCCTTCTTTTTCTGTATAATTATATTGTGGATAAATGTTGTAATTGCTGGTTTGAATATCTTTCTCATCAATACCAAGTGCCTTCATTTTTTCAATTAATCCATTCATGACTTGGGTATTTTGTTGCTGTGCTTCAGCTACTGTTTTTCCTTGGCTGTTCATACCAACCGTAGTCATTGCAATATCTGGAGATGCGGTTACCTTTGCATCAGCACTCAAAGTAATTTGGCGTTCCTGTCTATCTGCCTGACCAATATGGTCGTAACGAACCAAATTATTACGAATTAATGTTGCCATCCATACAATAACATACACAAGTAAAATACCAAGTAAGGTATAAAAAATTTTGCGCGTATTGCGTCCCATCATCGGGGTGTAGCAACTATCGCATGTTCCGTCGACACAGCAAGCGACAGGAATCATTTCTTCCACTTCTTTGTGGGAAGCAGATTTAGAAGAACGAGATTTGACAGACATATAAATAAGATAATGAAAAAATTTGAGGAATAGTATAATAAAAAAGAAAAAACAAGCCTAATAACTTTTATTCTTTTTTATTATACCACACCACACAACTATTTTCGAAGTGCGTCAATACCAGGAAGATTTTTTCCAGACAAAAATTCCAACATAGCTCCCCCGCCTGTAGATACAAGATCAATATACTGGGACATGTGTACTTGATCCATCACTTGAACCGTCTCTCCCCCTCCAATCACACCATACGCTTTCCCTTTGGATCGCGCAGCAACGAGTCGCGCAATAGACTTGGTACCAATATCGTATGGCGGCTGCTCAAAATATCCAAGCGCGCCATTCCATATGATAATTTTTGCTTCTTTAATATAGGAAGCAAATAAGCCGATAGTTTCAGGACCGATATCAAGGATAGCCTCCCCTTTTTGACAAATTGTTTTTTGAAATTTTTTGATACGAACTTGGCGGTATTCAGAGCCATCTTTTTTCCCAACAATAACGTCAATCGGTGTAATGACCTTGGCATGTCCAGCATATTTTTTTGCTTCTTTTACCATCTTCACATCTACCAATGAATCACCTATTTTATACCCTAATGAAAAAAGATACGTATTATACAATGCGCCACCAAGAAGGATAGCATCTGCGCGAGATAAGAAATTTTTTAATACAGGAATTTTTGTCTCACTTTTTGCACCACCCAAAACAAATACGCCTGGATGTCGTTTGGCTTTCATAATATACGAAAGACCATCTATTTCTTTTTCAAGAAGTAATCCTGCATAGCTTGGAAGATGTGGTGTTACCCCAACCACTGATGCGTCAGCACGATGCGCCACACCAAATCCATCAAGAACAAATACATCCGCCAATGTAGAAAGATATTCTCCAAGTGCCCCCTTATTTCCTTCTTCATCTTTAGAAAAACGAATATTTTCCAACATAACAATACCTCCCGGTTTCATACGAGCAATTACTTGCTCCACTTTTTCCCCTTTATAGTCAGGTAACTGTATCACCTTTTTTCGAAGAAGTTGTGAAAGTCTTTCTGCAACCGGCTGCAACGAAAGAGCTACTTTCTTTTTTCCTTCCGGTCTTCCCAGATGGCTTACCAAAATAACTCGCGCACCACGTTCTGTTAGATACTGAATTGTTGGTAATGTTGCAATTAAACGCGCTTCATCCATCACTTTTTTCTTCACGACAGGAACATTAAAATCAACCCGTACCAATACGCGTTTGCCGTCTAATTTACGGATTTGTTTTAATGATGGAAGGGTTGGCATAATAAATTATTTTTTCTTTCCCATGATTTCCGCCATTTCAACCAATCTATTCGCATATCCCCATTCATTGTCATACCAAGCAACAACCTTGAGAAGATTGCCCCCGACAACTGCAGTAAGTTCTAGGTCTACGATAGAAGATGCCGGGTTACCAATAAAATCACTTGATACCAACGGTTCGTCAGTGACAGCCAATATACCTTTCAAATATGTTTTTGATGCTTTTACAAGCGCTGCATTTACTTGGTCTACCGCCACATCTTTTTTAAGGAGCACGGTGAGATCAGTAAGCGATACAGTAGCAGTCGGTACACGAAATGATGTGCCATCAAATTTATTTACCAAACTCGGGATAACACGAGTTACCGCAATAGCAGCTCCAGTTGATGTCGGAACTATATTTTGAGCTGCCGCACGCGCACGTCGCAAATCACGATGCGGACCGTCCTGAAGATTCTGATCAGCAGTATAAGAATGAATAGTTGAAAGCATAGCTTTCTCCACACCAAACACACGCTCAAGCACCATCATGACCGGTGCAGCGCTATTTGTGGTACAGGATGCATTATCAATTATCACCTCTTTCGCATACGCATCGGAATTTACTCCGCGTACATATGTATGTATTTCATCATTTTTACTCGGAGCGGAAATGATCACCTTCTTTGCCCCTGCCTTCAGATGGAGACCTGCCCCAGCAACATCAGTAAACCTTCCGGTAGATTCTATTACCACATCCACTTTTAATTTTTTCCATGGCAACATAGCCGGATCTTTCTCAGCAAAGGCAAGTACTTTCTTTTTTCCCACAATCAAATGCTTTTCATCATGAGATACTGTCATATCAAAATCTGGATATGAGGTATCATATTTCAATAAATGCGCCAATGTTTTTGTATCTGTTAAATCATTGATTGCGACAATTTCAATATTTTTTTTCTTTGCGGCAACCTTGAGTGTGTGACGCCCGATACGACCGAAGCCATTAATAGCAATGCGTACTTTTGACATAGAGATTTATTATATCATTAAAAAAAATTAATACTCTAATGCTTTTATGTTTTTATATTTTAATGCTTTGACGATTTAGTGATTCTGCTTCCACTGTGCAATGATATCGTCAGCAATAGAGTCATCATCACTCTTACTTTTTTTCTTTGGCAATATCGGCATATCCACATTCATTGATGTACTATCTAACACAGGTTTTGCCTGGGTAACCACGGGTTTTTTTTCTTCCACCGTTGGCATAACCGTATATTTTTCCGACTTGGCAGATAATGGTGCAGATGATGCGCGCAGTTTATTTTTTACAACAGCAACAGGCGATTTTTCTTCTGAAGTTGGTAAAGAAACAATCGTTTCTTTACTTGTTTTCCCAGCAACAAACGGCGGTAACTCTTCATCTCGCACAATCATACCACCCATGCCTTGAGTTTTATTGCTGCCATAATCAATAGTTTCGCTCTTTTTGGTTTCATATCCCGGCTTTTCGTAGGCAACGTAATAGACACTCGGACCCACAAGCGCTGCATATCTTCCTTTTCTATCAGTAAGTGTAGTAGTGACTAGTTTATTATATGCTGAATCAAAAACACGAACGACAACATTATGAAGTCCTTTTTTATTATTTGCCGCACGAACCGTACCAAAAGATTCTGGTAATTTTATATGAGTAAATTTATAAGAAATAGCATAGAAAACGAGATGCAAGGCAAAGAAAAGACCAACTTTCAATTCAGGGGAAATGATAAAAGACACACCTGTTGCAGTAACACCGGCCAAAGAAATAGTATGCTGAACAAATTGGATGGCGCGTTCGCGAATTAATTTTTCTACAGGTTTATCCTGGCCAAGCGGTTCAAGTGGAATACTGTAATTAATCTCTGTATGTTCACTATTTATCTTCAATGGATCTCCGTGATACAAACGCAAATAGGTACCATCTTCTTCTTTTTCTTTCACAATACCACTAATACCACCGAATCCATTTTTATCAACCTCTAAACGATATTCTCCCGGCTCACCAAACATATAATAACGTCCCTGTGTATCTGTTACTTGGGAGCGGATTATATTTCCTTGTTCATGATGAACTAACCGTACAGTGGCAAGATCAACAGGTTGTTTGGTAAATGCATTGTACACCGTTCCCCATGTTTTATGTTTTCTACGGCGTAATAATAAAATTGGCTGTGTGAACAAAAATTTCAAATAAATAAGTACTTGAGGAAGCTGAGAGCCGGTCGCCGCAACATTGGCAACACCAACACCCACGATAGCAGGCGCGACGTATGTTTCATTAATACGCTCAACTTCTGGATTATTAATAACTTCTGCCACTGCCTGAACTACGGCTTCTGCTGTTTCAATAGCCACTAAAAAACTCGTTTTTACCGGAGCTGACGTATTCCCTGCTTCATCTTTTGCCATTGCTTCAATTTCATATTTTCCCTCTTCAAAAATATCAGGAAAAGTAAATGACCATTTTCCATTCGCATCAGTCTTAGTCAAGAAAAAACCTTCTGTTGCCGCATAAGCAGGGGCAATAAACATATCCCATAAAGACGATGCGTTCATCGCTGTTTTTGGAAGCGACCCAATACGATAAATACGAAGTTCAATAACCGATTCTGGTTCACCATTACCACGAACGGTTACTTTCTTTCCCTGCTGTTCAAATGAAATTTTTGTATCAACTATATTAACTTGTGGAGGAGGTGGCGCTATCGTATCCAAATCAACACAGGTAACTTTTTGTTTTGCCATGTTTCCGTTGACATCATAAAATGTCGCGGTAATACACTTTCGGCCATCTTCACCATTAAGTTCCCAGGGTATAGTCGCATCTGCATTTATTTGCTCAATACTCTTTCCTGACTGGTCTTGAATACTTACTTTTGGATATGTTGTATCTAAAGCCAAATCAACCAATCGATTGTTGGTTACTTTTAATACTTCCCCAAACTTCACCACTTTTACCCCTACTTCAGGAAGATTAACCGTACTGATCGGCACACCTGTTGAACCGGGAGCACTCGCAATAGGAGCAGGATCTGACCCCTGTGTATTTGGTGCTACCTGTTCTGCAGTTGTTGCGGGGGGCACCACTGCTTTCTCAACTGATTTTTCTTGCGGTTTAACTACCTTAGCTTCTTGTACTGGTTCAGGCTCGGGTTCTGCTACCACTGGTTCGTCCACCACAGGTGCTTCAATAACTGGTTCTGCAACAGGCTCTGGTGCTGGTTCCGGTGTTGGTGTTGGAGTCGGCGGTGGAATAAATCCAGACGAAGGACAGGTCGCGGTAGTTACTGATGTCGAAGCAGTAGCAGTTTCCACTAAATCACCATTTCTTCCCTTTACAGTAAAAGAATAGGTACGCCCACAAACAAGGCCACTAAATTCATACGAAGTCGCTCCTGTCCAACCAGAATTGGTTCCTGCGGTTGTATTTTCCACATAATAGGATGTTGCATTACTTGACCAAGAAATTGTCGCCGCACTTCCACTCAATGAACCTGACACAGACGACGGAGTGCTAGCAGCAGTATATCCCGCCAAAGATGCAGCAGAAAAATTTGTATTACCATAACTATCGTAGACAGCTGTTCTAAAAACATATTGTGTATTCGCGGTAAGGCCTGAAATCGTTGTTGTGGCAGCACCACCAAAACTAACCGAACCAAGATTCAGATCAGAAGAAGAAGAGAATGCTGTTGAGCTGGCAAGATTAAACGAGGAACCAGTATGATAAAGTATTTTATACTCTGAAAAATTTGTATCGCTTGATACTGAACCAAATCCAAGTGTCAAACTTGTGGTCGATGTGACTGACGCACTTAAATTTCCCGGCACTGTCGGCTCAATATTATCAATTGTAAACAAAGAAGAAGAAACTGTTGTTCCACTAATAGTTCCATCAAAAGGAGTGATACGTAATTTTACATTTGAGGTTGATGTCACCGCATCATCAAACGATGACCATACGAATGTAAGCGCATTTCCTCCTGATGTATTAGAAATAGACGTAATAACACCAGTCCCAGCAGAAGGAGAACCTGAAGTAGCTGACGCACTCATAATACTCGAGGATGCCCAGGTACTACCACCATCTAATGAATGGTCAACATATAATGACACCGTATTATTATCCGCATCTGATACTGTCGTAGTAACCGTTACGTTCCCTTCTCCATCTCTTGCGACGGAGGGTGAAATATATGAAGTAACTGTTGGGGTACCATTAAGTGCAGCCGCTCCATAATTTCCCGAAGATCCGGCTGTTGACCCGGTACCACCACTCTCACTATGGGAACCACTTAAAGTTAAACTTCCGTATTCAATATATGTACATCCGCCACCACCGCCACCACCATCTTGTGCACCGTTTGCTCCACTCGCTCCACCATTTACTGTTAAAGAACCGCTCACGGTGACGCTTCCTACACCATACAACTTAATCGCACCACCAGCTCCGCCACCCGCATCACGTGCGCCAGTGCCACCAGCCGCACCCGCAGATCCGCTTGCCACAATTGATCCTGCAACCGTTAAATTACCTGTTGTTGTAAAACTTGCTAATCCACCTCCAGCACCACCAATTGCGTCCCCTCCACCTCCACCGCCGGACCCGATAGTTGCAGGAGTAGTTGTCACACAATATGCTGCACCTCCAGCATCGCTATTTGCATCAGCTCCTCCGGCTCCACCATGTCCAGCTCCAGAACCAGCTTCAGCAGTTGCATACACACCGGCCCCAGGTCCGTTTCCCGCAGCCAATGCAGCACCACCTGTATATCCCTTGCCTGTCACATTAACAGTACCCCCCGATTGAATATCAACTGTAGTAGCGCTCACGAATACCACATGAGTTTGTGCTGTTGTATTAGCGCCATGTGTCATAGTTCCTCCACTTTGGATAGTAAGCGTATCCAGTGTCAATGGCGCTGACACGGTATAATTGCGCAAATCAAATGTACCTGAATTTCCAATAATAATATCCAGTGTTGAAGAACTAGTAAATGTCGCGTTTCGAGATAGTTGCAACGTAGCATTGGCAATAGTAAAATTGACGGTCGATGTCGGAGTAAAGGTTCCCCCACTCTCTATAATAAGTTTTCCTGTGCCATCACCAGAAGAAAAAGGGCTCGCAGCCGAAAGAATAAGCGCTTCTGAAGAGGTAACTGTATAAATAGCACTATTTGCCAATCTCAAGTCATCGACAGTGAGGCTCGACACTGCTTGTGGTGTGTACGCCCCATCAGAGCTAGACCCCGTGACTACTAAGGTTCCGTTTTCACCGGTTTTTTTATAAAGAAATTTTCCTGAACCTGCATTCTGATATCCTACCCCACCATTCATGGTCGCACTAGTAATAGAATTCGTATTAACATAAGAAAATAAAATACATCCGCCACCACCGGCACCCCCGGAATTTCCATTTCCACTTCCTCCTCCTACTACTGAAAGACTATCCGGAGAACCGGCAATCGTATTGGCACTGACATAAATTCCTCCACCAGCACCTCCACCAGCATCACGTGCTCCGTCCTCGCCGCCATCTGTACCGAGAGCGCTCAATGTTCCATTAATAGTTGCTGTTCCTGAGGCTTGTAATCGGATAAGTCCTCCCCCGGCTCCTCCAGTTGCATTTCCTCCGCCACCCCCTCCTGAACCCAATGTTGATACTGAACTTACATCACAATATCCTATACCCGCACCGAGACCATCTTTATGATATCCCCCATTCCCCCCATGTCCACCGCCACTTCCGGCATCAGTACTAATTCCTCCATCACTGCCCCCATTATATATTCCTCCCCCTGGACCTGATCCGTTATTCGCAAGTGTCCCTCCGACAAAACCACGACCAGTAGAACTAACAAAACCACCTGCGTTCAACGTTATAGTCGCAGCAGAAAAATCAACCTCGTATAGATGTGCTGCAGTATTCGCTGTATGCGTCAAAACACCACCACTTTCAACTAAAAGAGTGCCGATAATTGTTTGAGTGGTTGTATTGTTTTGAGTAATTATTCCTTTTGAAGCAACGGTAATATTCCCAAGTGCCGATCCGCTTGTGCTTAGATTCCCTACCAAAATTAATTCTGCCGTGTACGTCGCGTCTCCCCCGAGTATGAGCTGATTAAACAAAGCCGTCTGTCCCGAAGATATAGTAACCACAATATTGGCCGTTGAACTCGTAATCGAAACATTATCATCGATAGTCGGCACAACTCCAGAACTCCAATTTGCTGCCGTTTCCCATGTTCCTGCTGCCGCACCAACCCACGTCACCGCCAAAGCCTGTACTTCCTGATGATCAAACGAAAAAATCGCGCCAATAACAAAATTCCACACTACACTAAAGATGAGGAATGAAATAAGTGCAAATCGTTTATACGTTCGTAAAATTTGTCGCATAACTTGTACGCTGATTGTACCATATTTTGACTCAACAAAAAACCTCCGAGAGATCGGAGGTCTGTGCACAGATTTGGTTCGCTATTTATGCTGCGAGTTGTTCCTGCACTTCAGCAAGATAATCTACCTGTTTTTTCTCAATTCCTTCCCCAACGACAAAGCGGGAAAAACGACGAACACTCACCTTTTCTCCAATCTCCGCAGTTTTTTCAGCAAGCAATTGCTCAATCGTTTTATCTTCATCTTTAATATAGGCTTGCTGCAGCAAACACACTTCGGCGTAAAATTTATTGAGTTTTCCTTCCAAAATCTTTTCAATCATTTCAGCTGGTTTTCCTTCATTTTTTAATTGATCATGATACACCGCTTTTTCTCGTTCCAATACATCAGCTGGAATTTGATCCGGTGACACATATTGTGGGGCCGCAGCAGCAATATGCATGGAAATATCAGACACAAATGCTTGAAAATTTTCATTTTTGGCAACAAAATCGGTTTCACAATTTACTTCTACCAATACACCGATTTTACCTGCACCATGAATATAACTTCCCACAAGTCCTTCTGCAGCAACTTTATCTGCGCGTTTTGCCGCTTTGGCAATTCCTTTTGTGCGGAGTAAATCAATAGCAGCATCAAAATTACCATTCACCTCATCGAGTGCTTTTTTACAATCCATCATGCCGGCACCGGTGATTTCACGAAGTTTTGAGATATCTTGAACAGACATATATTTATAGAATAAAGTATACAGTATAAAGT
>CAYGHM010000003.1:45401-54379 GCA_964349825.1 uncultured Gammaproteobacteria bacterium | reverse complement strand
AATCCATTCCTTTTTTCGCAACTAACTCTAAACTTTGAGTAATAAAATCTTCATGCAATTTATCAAAAACTGGTTTTAATACTTGATATGCATCTTCAATATCTTGATCTTTTAAAAAAGTCTGAACATCTTTATTGTTGGCATATTTAAAGTGCTTATTCATCCATTCTCTTGTCCTTAGATCCGGCTTCAATTCAAACCTCAACGTCTTACTCAACGCATACTGATTTGTAAACTTTTCAAACACAGAAGGTTGATTCGACATATGCTATAAAAATAAGTACAAAAAAAGACGACGGTTGTCGCCCAATAGATATGCTTACCAAACGGTTAAGCGGTATTGGAACCGTCGCCCGTCTTTAGGCTCAAAGGGGCGCGGCATATCTTATTTTGTTGGGCGACCCTCATAGTATTACACAGTTCAAAAGAGTTGACAAGAAGCAATCATCCTATCATTGAGCTCTCCCCCTCCCTATGCTATACCTACCCCACACCCCAACAGTGAGGTCTACCATGGAATGCATCCACGCAACCCTCTGCTATATCTTCCGCGATCATAAAATCCTCCTGATCTATGGAGTGCAACCACACGCTCCGCATTACCAAAAGTGGAATGATGTAGGTCGAAAGTTCGAACCTGAAGATGAAGGTGACCCAGACCGTTGTTGCAAACGGGAAGTGCACGAAGAAACTGGCCTGACCGCTACCACCTTGGTCCGGCTCGGTGCGATCCTGTTTACTGGCATGTTCCCTAACAAAGAAATACTGGTACACATCCACATCTGCACAGAATTCACCGGGGAACTCAAGAAAGATGGAAGTGCCGGTGAACTGCGCTGGATTTCGATCGAAGATCTTCCGTACGTCCCGATGCTGGAGGGAGACTGGCATTTCCTGCCGTGGGTACTGACAGAGCGGAAATTCGTCGCGCGATTTGTACTGAAAGACCGTGCGTACGTCAACCGCACCGTAGTATTCACAGACCGACCACAGGCGGGGTAATGGGAGCAGCATGAAGATGCTCCCGAACCCGATTATTATCTGTATGAGTACAGGTTATTGAGGAATAAAAAATCACCATTACGGTGATTTTTTATTCCTACACTTTTGGAGTTGTGATAATAAAAGGACTGAAATTTGTCTCACGATCATAATAATCTTCACCCTCTAATCGCTTCAGCCGATTTATAACAAAATATGTCCATGGGGTAAAAATAACTTCAACCGCAACCTTAATTAGCCATCCAGAAATAATTGAAGTGAATAACAAACTATTTGGCAGTACCGCATATAGCGCGATGATATAAAAAAGAGTGGTATTAGCAAACTCTCCAACAAATGTTGATCCAATTGTTCTCATCCATAAATATTTTCCTTTCATTTTTACTTTCATTTTTGCAAGAATATAATCGTTCAACATGCCTCCAACCCATACAGCGATCCAACCTCCCAAAAGAATACGGGGAATCGATCCCAACACACGCGCATATGAAGCATCAGCATCAAAACCTACCGCAGGAGGTAAAAACACCACAAGCTGATAGATAAGACCAGCGATAATTGAACTAAAAAACACTGTCCAAACAACACTTCGAGCACGAGCATATCCATACACCTCGGTTAATATATCTGCAAAAATATAGGTAAGAGGAAAAAACAAAACGGTTACTGAAACAGGAATTCCGAATAGGCTGATTATTTTTCCGGCGCTAATATCAGAGACAAGCTGAAATGTAATATACAAAGCAAGGAATATTCCCAAATATTTATACTGTTTCATAAAAACGATGTGAACTATTATAATGAATACATTATTGCCCAGACAGCACATAATGTCAACAAATTAACATTATTTAAAAAACACCCCGCACGGGGTGTTTTTTAACCAGATAACTAGTAAACCAATAACTAATTACTAGAAGATGTGCTCAGGAGAGGAGTCGAACCTCCACAGCCTTACGGCCGCTACCACCTCAAGGTAGTGCGTCTACCATTTCGCCACCTGAGCATAAAATATATTGTTGAACAATTTCGCCCTTGATCGCCGTAGCTTCTTAGCGAAGGAGACCACCTGAGCTTATAAATTTTCAATTTCCGGTTCTCAATTTCCAATGATAAAAACGATATTTTAATTGAAAATTTGAAATTGAAAATTGAACATTTCTAAAACTGTCTTTCTTTTCCCACAATCATCTCCAATCTTTTCTTTGCAAGACGAATGTGAATTTTTGTTTCCTTTGATTGCTTACCGTCAGCCTCTACCACAAAAGGTGTGCGACTTGCGACAACCATTTCTTCAAAAGGAAAGACACTCGGATCATCATAAATATAGCTGATGATTTTTTTCCCGATAATCGGCCGGATACACGCTTCCAATTTTCCGTCTTGCGGATGTACGGTCACGGTCTTTTGACCACGACCTTCCCAGACAAATGGCTGCAAGTTGCAAACAACGAGCTCCATTTTATTATTATTGCGTCCGGTTACTTTGAACTTCTCATCATATTCCACAGAAATAATACTTGGTGGAATATGAAGTCGAGATACAAAATATCGATTATTAAACCATCCCAAATCAAGCTTTACTTTGCGTCGACGCGCAAGCACATCACACCCCTCCACCCCTACTGGAATTCCCAGAACTCCTGCAATGGAATTATCTGGTCCGATAGGAAGAAAACCAAATAGCGTTGGGCAGCTTGCGGCACGCGAAAGAACCTGACCAAATGTCGCATCATTGCCAACAATGATAAAGGTAGTCGCTCCTCGTTTACTTTCTTCTTCGACAATAGCCTCTGCATTGGAAAAGTTCTGAAGCCGGATTATTTTACCAGCAATACCAAAATCTGTCAACCGTGTTTCCACTGCCTTCATGGTATTATCGTATTTTTTTTGCTTCAAAAAGCTGTCGTAAAGATAGACGTACATAGTCAAGGACGGACGACAAAAGAGAGTGAGGGTATAGTAACAAACCGAGCTATTATTGAACAGCGTCTTCCTCTGAGAATGTATCATCAGCCCCATCTCGAGTACGTAGGCGAGTTGTGCCTTTTTTACGAACCACAGATCCTTTATCTGGATCCATACCTTGCATCATAATTTTTCCGTATACCAATGCGCCCGCCTCTACTGCCAATACTTTACACACAATATCCCCCTGCACGCGCGCGGTAGCAAAAAGTTCCACTTTATCTTCGGCAGTCACATTTCCATTAATTTCTCCGGCAATCGATGCTTGGCCAGCCCGTACATTGGCAGAAATTTTTGCCCCCTCTTGAACAGTAAGCAATTTACTTGTTTTAACATTTCCCGCGACACTTCCTTTTACCAAAATATTTCCTTCAGAAGAAAAATCACCTTCTACATGAACAGATGGCCCTACAATAGTTTCGACAGTATCAACCTCAGCGGTAGGTGAGTAATTATCGCTCGCAGGAGAAGAATAGGAAGTTTTTTGAAACATACCAGCAATATTATAGTCGTGAATAAGTACTGATTATCATACAGCAAAAATAAAAAAATGACAACTATGGAGCAATATAATCCCTATTCTCTAAGGTCGATCATTCTTCATCTCAACCACTCGTCCAACCGACTGTTTTGGCAGCCAAAAACCGAATTCACTCCCCTTTTTTAACCCATTGCTACGCCCCCACACTTTTCCTCCATGCGCTTCGATAAATTTACGACAAACATATAGCCCCAACCCTGTTCCATTAATATTTGTTCCTTTTACATTTTCACCACGATAAAATTTTTGGAAAAAATTTACCTCATCACCCTTTTCAAACCCCACCCCACGATCTTGTACACGAACAGCAATGCCACCACCTTCTTTTTTGACGGTGACAGTAATAGGCCCACGATCTGCGTATTTAATAGCATTATCAATATAATTGAATATTACTTGCCGAATTTTCTCCTCATCCGCAGTGAACGAAAAATTATCTTTTGGTTTTTTCCAAGAGAGCGACATACCCTTATCTTTTGCACGCAATGCCAGTTCCACTACGACACTGCTAATAATTTCAGCAATATCTGTCTTCGCAAAAACATATTTTGTCCGATCTTGTTCGAGGCGAGTAATATTTAAAAATTCATTTACCAATCGCACAAGACGCTCATTGCTCTCATCCATATTGTGCAAAATAGTATGCATCTTTTTCCCCACCTTTCCATACGCACCATCATCAATAAGTTCAATATACCCTTTAATAATAGAAAGCGGCGTGCGCAATTGGTGTGATGCAATGGAAAGAAATTCTGTTTTTTGAAGGTCTAATTCCTGAAGCCGAAAATTTGCCCGTTCCAAATTTTTTGCCATACGATCAAGCTCTTCCCGACGCTTCACTTCCTTTACGACAGACCGAACGAGCAACATACTCGTAAGCACGACTGAAAGTAAAATTACTGAGTGCGCGACAAACTCGAGAAAAGTTTTTGAGAGAACAAGCTGTAAAGTCAAAATGACAATAAGCGTAATAACAAAAAATTCAACAACCAGGGCCTTAATATTCATTAACTGATACTTTGCAATACCGTATGCGGTAGCAAGAATGACAACAAAAGAACAAACCGGTCCAATATAGATATACTGATAATTTCCAAAAAAAGGAGATGGAAGAATAATATTAAAAAAACCACCAATAATGACGGCTAGTGTGGTGCCAATAAGAATCGCCTGAGATTGTTTCTTTAATATACGGGTACTTTGGCGAAGACGTTGCCAAAAAAGAACCAGTCCTCCAACATAAAAAAAGATGAAAAATAAAGTAAACAATGCATACCCAATTGGATTCAATGCAACCGTACGGGATCCGTCTGGAAGCAGATACACAGCACGCACAATAAAATCAGGTATAAACAATAATGCTGATACAATGAGCGTGGAAGATACCACTACCATGTGATGGACAAAACTCATTGGGAATCGCTTGGGAAAAAAATGTACAAAGTACCAGAGTGCAATAGAAATAAGCACACCCGATACATAAATAGATCTCATGGCGAGCGATGCGTATTCAAGAGGTACGATACGGAAGGTAAGAAGTAGTACCGTCCAAATAGTGAGACATCCAGCGTAAAAAGCAAAAGAAATATTAACCGTATTGCGAGTATTGTTTGTATAGATAAAAAAACTGAAGATAAAATTCAGTGTTCCAATAAAAAACAAGAGATAGTCGGGAAATGACAGGATTCCGGACATAAAAAGAAAACCGGCACGGATTACTATTCATAAACTCGCGTACGATGCGAGGTATGTATAGTATATCACATGCCGGTTCACAGTTCGATCGTGGATATTCCATTTGCCGAGCCGGCCAAACGGATCACACACGATACAAGGCGGCACCATGCAGGGTACCACCATTTCCTGCTCCGAGGAGCATGACCGGGAGGAGTGTTCCCGGTTTGTGATTGCGCCGTGTAAGCGCGTGATGGAGAACGAGCGGGCCGCTGCACACGGCCGGATTCCCGTAGGTCTCCATGATGAAATGCACTTTGTCGAGAGGAATGTCCGGACAAGCACGGAGAGCTCCGAGAAGCGCAGGCTTTGACGCCTGATGGAAGACGTACTCGCCAATGTCTGCGGGTCCGTGCTGTTCCCTTGCCGCTTCAACCCACGGCCTCGCGATGTTCCAGTTGTCGATACAGATGTCCCGAAAGACTGCCTGCACTTTGTCTGCGTACATGAAATACGCATGGTCGGCGAGTGTGTGATGCTCTGCTGGACGAAACCCTCCGCCCGCCTTCACGTCGATCAGTTTGTAGTCCGATCCGAGTCGCGTCTGATAGAAACTGTTGATGAACCCCCGTTCCTCATCAAGCGTGAGAACGAAGGCGACAGCACCGTCTGAGAACACCAGAAAGCAGGCGATATTCTCCATGGCCGTACTGTACCGCGAACGCAGTTCCTTGCTAGCAAACTGTGCGCTCGGACAATTCTGCAGGATGACAAGCGCGTGCCGAGAAAACCCGGAACGGAGTGACGCCTCGGCCTGTTTAAGTGCAGGCAGAAATCCACCGCAACCAACGGGCAGCGGAAAGATGTCCGTATCAGGAGCAAGATCGAGCGCGTCGATGTAATGACCGATATGGTCTCCAACGCCGATCGAATCATGCGTCGCCGACGCTTCCACCACAAAACCGATGTCGCGGCCCATGATGTTGGCGGCAGTGAGCGCCTCGCGCGCAGCGAGAACACCCATATGTACACCATACAGACCACCCTGTTCCGACGAGAGCTTCACCCATTCACCGTCTCGCTGCACGAGATCAAGCGGTCGAGTGACAATGCCAAAGTAACGTTTTGCCCAATCACCAGACAAGGACTGCCCTTTCTTTGGACCGTCCGAATACACGAGTCCGTTCATCGCAACGAGCGTTTCGGTTTCGAACACAGTAGATGGAAAAAACTGACCACTTCCCACAATGCGTGCAAACCCTTTCATGAATTCCCCCTCTTTGGTTCGCGCCTCATGGGCGATATGTTTCCGATTCAAGCACACGACCGTTCGTGTACAAGAGAAAAAACACATTGCAATGCGACAATTATAACACTTTGTCTCTTAGCCTCCAACATAAAAAAACTCCCATTATGGGAGTTTTGAAATTTGCCAGATAAATTTTTACATTTCTTCCACTGTATCTATTGTCAACACATGTAACGAATCAGCGAGAACATTTTTTACCGCATTACACAACATAAGTCGAGCAGTTGTTCTTTCTGGATTTTCTTCTGATAGTATTGCATGCTTATTATAAAAATCATTGAATGCTTGAGCTAAATCAAAGCAATATCGCGTCATGGTCGATGGATTATACTGCGCCAATGCTTTTTCTACGACATCACCATACTGGGCTAATAGCAATAGTACTTTTTTTTCTTCTTCTTCTTTTAATTCTTCAAAGTTTATTTTTTGATCCTCCGATCCTCTCTCAGACTTCTTCATCAATGAATGGATACGCGCAACCACATATAAAATATATGGTGCACTAAATCCTTCAAAACTCACCGCTTGTTCAAAATCAAAGACAATATTTTTATTTGCCTCATGTTGCTGCATGGTAAATTTGAGCGCAGCCATAGTGAGCGTTTTTGCTGTATCTATTTTTTTCTCTTCAGACCAATCTGTATGACGGGATGCTGTCTCCTGATACAGACGTTCATACATTTGATCACGTAAATCTTCATATAAAATGACATTCCCTGCACGTGATGACATCTTTCCACTTGGCAAAGTAACAAGTCCGTATCCGATATGCGTCATTTTTTTATGAAACCCGAACAAATCAAGTACTCGGAACAATTGTTTAAAATAAAAATTTTGTTCAATGCCGGTAATATTAATACTTTCCTCTACATCAAAAAGAGAAAACTTCTTCTCTGCCAATGCGAGGTCGCTTGTCAGATACAAACCAGCACCTGTCGCTTTTCGCAGCAAGGCAATATCTAATTTTTCTTCGGTTAAATCAATAATCACCGCGCCTCGCTCTCCCTCTTTAGCAATCCCTTTTTTCATGAGTTCGTCAACAATTTCTTGTCCACGATCTTTTACTTCACTTTCTAAAAATAATCGAGTATGAATCGCACCCAATTCACTATGAATATGTTCAAAACCACGAAGGCTGGCATCGCGTGTTGTCACGAATAACTGCCAAATTTCTGGATCACGTGCCTCGAGTTTGGTTTGAAGCGCATCAATCTCCGGTTGTACTTCAGGATGTTCTTTCACATAAGTACTTGCTTCAGCATATACTTCACCAAGCCATTTCTGAATATTTCCGTCAGGAATATTTCCCTTATGAAGATGAAGAATTCCCCACAAACATTTCACAACGTTCGCACCGAAGTCATTTATATAATTTACGACCGTCATGTCGTATCCACTTTTCTTATATAATTCAACAAGTGTATTTCCAATACATACATTGCGTAAATGGCCAATATGAAATTCTTTATGTGTATTTTGCGATGGATATTCAATCATGACTTTTTTTCCATCGCCAAGATTGTTTGATCCATATCCACGATCTTGTTTTGTTATTGCACCAAGAATCATCTCAGCAAGAGCAGGTGTACTCAAATAAAAATTAACATACGGCCCAAAAGCCTTCACGGCAATAATAATCGAGTCGGCTGAAATAGTTATTTTTTCTGCCAAGAGAAGTGCGATCTCAGCGGGATTCTTCCCTTGCTCTTTAGCGATCTGAAAACAGCCAAAGGCAAGATCACCCATGTCGGATGTTGGCGGTGGATTCAGTTGAATATCGCCAGCAATACCTTGTTCCTGGAGAAGTTTTTCTATTTCTTTTTTGATTATGGTGAGCATAAAAAATATATTAATCTTTCTCAAAACGTCCCCCTCCTTCACAAGGAGGGGTGCCCGAAGAGCGGGGTGGTTGATCGGGGTGATTTCTTTGTTCCAAAATATGACATACTACTTCCAACTCATCTAAAATTTTTCCACTATTATACAAAACGTCTTCATTGGTAAACCTTACTATTGTGAGACCGAGTGATCGTAGATATTCTTCCCTAATTAGATCTCTTTCTTTCACTTCTGGCAGGTCATGAATATTTCCATCAATTTCTATCACCAATTCCAGCCTGGGACAGTAAAAATCCACAATATAATTTCCTATACCACATTGACGTTTAAACTTAAAACCATCAACCCTTCTCTCTTTCAGATGCTTCCAAAAAACTTTCTCGCTTCGTGTTGCGTTGTTGCGCAAATACTTACGAAGTGACTTTTGATAGCCACGATTAAATACTTCGGTCATACCACCCCCCTTCCCCCCTCCTTTTGAAGGAGGGGGCCTTCTATGTTCGGTTATTTAAATTTACACAATCTTCACAAAAAATCTCTTCCCTTTCTGCACAATATCACCAGATTTTACCATGAAATCAAACCCTTCAACTTTCTCATCATTTACTTTTACACCGCCGCCTTCAATATTCTGTTTTGCTTCGG
>CAYGHM010000003.1:0-45301 GCA_964349825.1 uncultured Gammaproteobacteria bacterium | reverse complement strand
ACTTTCTCATCATTTACTTTTACACCGCCGCCTTCAATATTCTGTTTTGCTTCGGTTTTGCTTTTTACAAATCCGGCATCAACAAGGACGGTAACAATATCGTATGCACTTGGCGTGAGATCAGTAATATCTTCCGGTTTTTCATTGGATTGAATGACGCTCGCAAAATGTTTTTGCCCTTGTTCTGCAGCAGCTTCGCCCAAAAATGTTTTGGTCACTTCATAGGCGAGCCGTAATTTTGCATCGCGCGGATTTGCCCCATGGTGGATCGCGAGGAGTATACGTTTCATTTCGTCCATATCAACACGGGTACATAATTCAAAGCCACGCTCAATCATTTCATCTGTCCAACGCATGACTTTACCAAACACATCTTCTGGAGAATCAGAAAGAGGCACGGCATTTCCTTCGCTCTTTCCCATTTTCTTTCCAGAACCATCAGCCAATAATTTTGTTGTTAAAACAAATTTTTCTTTATTCTTCATATCCTTCATGAGATTTCTCCCTGCAAGCATATTGAATGTCTGATCATTACCACCCACTTCCCCGTCTACATCCATGGCAACAGAATCACATCCCTGCATCATTGGGTACAAAAATTCATGCAGATAAATCGGCTTTTCTTCTTCCATGCGACGCTGAAACATATCACGTTCCAACATGCGCTGCACGGTAAAATGAGAAGAGACATCAACCACATCTTCAAATGTCATCTTAGATAACCATTCACTATTATATTTTACTTCTACCGGATTACTGCCGGTAAAATTCAAAATTGCACTCGCTTGTTTTTGATATTCTTTACAGTTTTCTAATACTTGTTCGCGAGTCAATTTCTGACGCGCAGAAGTCTTGTCTGTTGGATCACCGATCAAAGCAGTAAAGTCACCAATCAACATGATAATACGATGCCCAAGATCCTGAAATTGACGAAGTTTCGCCATGGTAATGCCATGACCGATATGCAAACTCGGACCGGTTGGATCATACCCTGTATAGAGGGTAAGCCGACGTCCGGACAATAATTCTTTTTCCAAAAATTC
Organism: uncultured Gammaproteobacteria bacterium; assembly: GCA_964349825.1. Classification (GTDB taxonomy): domain Bacteria; phylum Patescibacteriota; class Patescibacteriia; order Magasanikbacterales; family UBA922; genus CAYGHM01. Next base: position 44,258 of record CAYGHM010000003.1, on the reverse strand, counting down.
ACGCGATGGATAGATATTCTCCACGCCTCGGTCAAGCAATTCTTCGATTTGTTTTTTATCAGTGATAACAGACATATGGTTCAATTTTCAATTACCAATTATCAATTTCAATTGGTGTATTTTCACTTTATAATTTATTCTTTATTCCTGGCACTTCTTAGCATTAATTGTTACGTTCTTCAATTCATCAATCTTTGCAATATAGTACACAACAACCGGTGCATCTTCGATTGAAGAATTGGTAGCTTCTTTCTTTTCAAGATGAATTTTTGCTGCCACTTCGATCTTTGGCTTGCCAATCACACACGATGGCATATTTCCTTTTTCTAAAATAATTTTTGACTGTTTTTCATCTACATATACAGCCAAATCATCGACCATCTGTATATTTCCGGACGCATCAAGGATCGGCATACTGCCCATACCACCAGCATATCCATGTCCAACATAAAATACAGCGTCCTGAGGCGCGACAGATAATTGAAATGATCGGGTAGTCATTGATGAAGCAAGTACAGATTCTTCCTGGGGCTTTTTTGCCACAAAAGATTGAAGGATAAACACCCCTCCAGCAAGCAATATAATGACCGCGACAAGAACGAAATATTTCATATACGCATGGGTTTAAATTATGATGACAGGCTATCTAATTGCGCGGTTATCTTTTCTAATTTCTCTTTTGCTTCTTGTAATTTTTCTTTTTCTTTTGCAATCACTGCTTCAGGTGCGTTATTCACAAATTCTGCATTTGATAATTTCTTTTCAAGAGACAAAACATATGGCGCCACGGTTTCAATTTCTTTTTTCAATCGCGCAGTTTCTTTTTCTACATCAACTGACTGAGCCACATCGAGATATAATTCAATTCCTGAAACAACCACACCAGCCAAGGACGCTGTTTTTTCAACCACATCAACATAATCGATAGTTTCAATACGCGCAAGGCCTTTTAATACCATCTCATTTTCTTTTACCAATACTGTTTTTTCTCCATTTTGCATAATCACTGATACTTTCTTTCCCGCTTCAATACCATATTCATTTCGAAGTGCGCGAATACCGGTAACAAGATCTTTTAATACAGCAAAATCCTGTACTGGTTCTCTGTGTTGAGATGCAGGCCAGCGTTCCACAATAAGCATGCGATTTCCCCCATATACTTCCTGCCAAATAGCTTCTGTCACAAATGGCATAACCGGATGCCATAATTTAAGCAATGTATTCAATATATAATTCAACATCTCAGATTTTTCCCCTTCAATTTTTGCTACTTCCAAATACCAATCTGCCAAATCATCCCAGGTAAAATCACGAAGACGTTCACATGCATGCGAAAAATTAAATGATGTAATATGGTCGCCAACCGCTTTGGCCGTTTCATCTAATCGCGCCAAAATCCATTGATCAGCAAGAGTTTTTGCGGCTGGCGCATCAACATCTTGTTTCGGATCTTGAATATTGGTCAACATAAATCGGGAAATATTCCAGATCTTATTGACGAGGTTTCGTGCGCCTTCAATTTTTTCTGTATAAAAACGAGAATCGTTTCCTGGAGAAATACCGCCAATTACACTAAACCGTAAAGCATCACAACCATATTGATTAATCACGTCAATCGGGTCAATACCGTTTCCTGAAGATTTGGAAAATTTATTCCCATGCTGATCACGCAAAATACCATGAATATACGCATCTTTAAATGGAATATCATTTAATGTGTATGCATTCATAAGAATCATACGCATGAGCCAGAGATAAAGAATTTCATAGCCCATTTGAATCCAACTCGTTGGCGTAAATTCTTTGAAGTCTTTTGTTTCTTTTGGCCATCCAAGTGTTGAAAATGTCCAAGAACCAGAACTAAACCATGTATCAAGCGTATCTGGATCCTGTTCCCACCCTTCTCCTTCTGGTGCATTTACTCCCACATAGATTTCTTCTCCTTTATACCACACTGGAATTTGATGGCCCCACCAAATTTGGCGTGACAAACACCAGTCACGTAAATTTTCAACGCGATCAAGATATAATTTAGTAAACCGTTCTGGTGTAATAACAACTTTTTTTGATGGATCATTATCAAGGCCGGTAGTAACTGCTTCCCGCATTAAATCACGCAAATTTTTACCTCGCTGTGGAATAACTTTGGTCACATCAAGCCACCATTGTGTCATCGGAATTGCTTCAATAATGTCCCCATAACGATCGGAAGTACCCACATTTTGTACAATGTCTTCTTCTTTTTCGAGGAGTCCTTCGGTAGAAAGCCATGCGACAAATTTTTCACGTGCTTCTTCTACCGTAAGCCCTGCATACTGAGGACCAGCCTCTGCAGTCATTTTTCCATCCGGACCAATCACAGCAATCAGTTCAATCGGGTCGCCTTTTGCTTTCTGCTTTTCATACATGACAAAATCGATAGCACTATGTGCCGGTGTCACACCAAGTGCGCCAGTACCAAATGTCGCTTCCACGCTTTCATCAGCAATAATTTTTATATTCAATAGTTTTGCCGCACCAACATCAACGATAAATGTTTGGCCAATGAGATGTTGATAACGCTCATCATCCGGATGTACAGCAACTGCTGTATCACCAAGCTTTGTTTCCGGACGTGTCGTGGCAATAGTAATAGGAAAATCTTTACTATATTTAAATGTATACAGTTTTGCCGCACGTTCTACGTGTTCAATTTCATCATCTGCTGATGTTGACTGACCTTTTACCGACCAATTCACCACACGGTAACCACGATAAATAAGACCATCATTATACATGCGGGTAAACAATTCGCGGACAGCCAGATTCCGCTCTTCATCAAAAGTATAGGCAAGACGTGACCAATCAGCACTCGTTCCCATTTTCCGTACCTGTCCCAAAATAGTCGCTTTGGATTGTTCCGCAAATTCACGAATGCGTTTCAATAATTCTTCTCGTCCCAATTCTTCGCGAGGATGAAGAATTCCTTCTTTTGCCAAATTTTTTTCTACACGTGCCTGAGTCGCAACTGCAGCATGATCTGTTCCGGGTAATAGCAGTACTTTCTTTCCGTTCATGCGCTGAAACCGCGCCATAATATCCATGAGTGAATTCTCAAGTGCATGACCCAAATGTAAGACACCGGTCACATTTGGCGGTGGCATCATGATGGAATATGGGTCACCAGAAAGATTATCTGGATTAAAATAACCGCTCTTTTCCCATTTCTGGTATATCCCATCCTCATATTGTTGGGATTCGTACGCTTTTGGCAATTCTTTCATAGAGATGATAATTATGAGTACTATTCTACTGAAGTAAAGCTAAAAAAACAAGTTATTTGACTAAAAAACCGCCCCTATGGGCGGCATTTTTTATAAGAAAAAAGCACACCCATTACTGAGAGCGGACAACGACTACCACACGATAGGCCATAATTGTAAGAAAAACAGACAATGTTCTCATATATATGTATATAAAACCATAGTACTGACCGCCTGTCAAGAAAAAGCTAGGTTGAGCTTTTTCTACTATACAGAAAAAATATTTTTGGCTCAATAGAGCCTACTATTGACAATAATAGGGAGAGCTGGTAGAATGTCTTATTCCTCTTACGTGAGAGGAGGGCCCGCAAAAGTATTTCATAAAGGAATATTTCTGTGGGCAAAATCAACCAGGAGGCAAAAGCCAATGAAAACGAACAACCAAGTTCCCGAGTTCCATAGCCTGCTCCCAGGAGTGTTTTTGTACATGGCACTAACGTTGATGATGGTAAAGTACATCAATCCCCTCGCCAACGATCCCGATCTCCCGCGTATGCAGATCCTCGCTGAGATAATGTTCGTCGCGTTACATTTGAGGAAAAATGAAGGAAAACTCTTCTTCTGTCACCTTACCGGGATCATCACCCTTGTGTTGTTCGGTCTCGAGCAGCCCACCGTAAACAGTACATGGATCTGGACCTGCATCGGCCTCGCCGCGTCGACCAAGGTCTTCGAACTGGGTCTACTACGGTTCGCGAAACAACGACGACGTACTATGGCTCCCTAGCAGGAGTAAAAATAACTAGCCCAAACCACACAACAAGGAGGAAAGGAGGGCTACCACAAGCACAGTTCCCCAACTGTCTTTCTGGTAGCAAAAAACCAAACTTATTTAGTATTAAGTATCAAGTATTTAGTATCAAGTATTTTGTTTTAATGCTTTCATGCTTTAATGTTTTATTGTGGCACTGTCTATTCACGAACAAATCAAACACCTAATTGATGACAAGAAACATATCTTGATCACTTTTAGAAAAGATGGTAAAGGCGATTGCATTGGAAGTGCACTTGGCCTTGCTTTGTATTTACAAAAATTAGGCAAACAAGTAGACATTGTCTGTGAAGATTTTCAATTACCCCGCACATTCAAATTCTTGAAAAGCGCAGAATCAATCCGTTCAAAATTTTCACATCTCCGACAGTTTATTATTACTATTGATGTACAAGAAAGTGGCGTGCAAGAACTGAGCTACGATGTCAAAGATGGTAAACTCCGTATTTTTGTCACACCAAAACATGGCGCGTACAATCGCGATAACATGTCGACCGGACAAAGTAATTTTAAATACGATCTTATCTTCGCGCTAGACTCTGCTGATCTCCATTCTCTTGGAAATCTGTATCAGCACCACTCAGAATTTTTTTACAAAACACCGATTATCAATATTGACCACCACAGTGAAAATGAACAGTTCGGCCAAGTAAATCTCGTCGATGTAACCGCATCAACGAGCGCCGAAATACTTCTTGACCTCTTTGAACAACTTGGATCTGAATATATCGATACAAATATTTCGACAGCATTGTTAACAGGTATCATTGCGCATACTCGCAGCTTTAAAACCGATGCGGTAAAACCGCAAACACTCACCGCTGCAAGTAAATTAATTAGTCTCGGCGCTGATCGTGATTTTATCGTCCACAACCTCTTCCGCACCCGATCAATTGCCGCACTAAAATTATGGGGTGCAGCACTTACCCATTTACAAAATGAAAGTGATATTGGATTAGTATCAACCGTCGTAACAAAAGATGATGTACAGCGATCTGGCGCAGAAAAACAAGATATTGCCGAAATCGTTGATGAGTTAATCAGTAATTCTCCAGAAGCAAAAATAACACTTCTCCTCCACGAAGATACCGTTGATAATAAATATGCAGTGCAAATTATTTTACTCACAGACAAAGGACATAATGCATTACAATTACTCGCAGACTATAAAGCAAAAGGAAGTGCGAATTATGCGACAGCAACACTTATTGAAACACCACTCACAGAAGCACTCGATAACATTAAAATAAATATTCGAGAAAAATTGAAAAAATAATAAACAACACATCTCATAAAAAATACTCCCTAAACAAGGGTATTTTTTATTACATATCGTCATTTGATATTTGCCACTCCTCCTGTTATGCTGGTTCTACCTATGTCCTCCCTGCCCCTCAAATCCATCTTTGATTCTCTCGACGCTGCCATTCTCCTTACTGATCCCAATGGCACTGTCCTCTACAGCAATGCAGCCCTCGCCAAGGAGACCGGTTTTTCGGTTGCCGAAACCATAGGAAAAAAATCCGGCAGTCTCTGGGGTGGCCATATGGACAAATCATTTTATGCCCATTTCTGGCACACGATCCGAGATGAAAAACAACCGCTGATCACAAATATCACCAATAAAAATAAACAACATATTTTTTATACTGACACGGTCGCGGTAACACCAATTATCAATACAAAACAGGATATCGTTTTTTATCTCCAGCTTATTCCACCGAAAGAAAAACAATCCCCTGCATTTTATCATGACTTTCTCAAACTATTTCATGATCAAGAAAAACATCAGCATGATATTTTACCCTGGATAGCACACACAACCAAAGCAAAAGAAAGCGATATTATTACCACGATTGAAACAAACATTATTGTACCGACGAAAGAACAATTCAAAGAACGATATAACGACCATGAACTTGTCACGCTTGCCAAAAATCGTCCTGAATTTTTTTCTGCATTATACGCAAAATATTTTAAAGATATCCGAATCTATATCTCCTGTCATCTCTCACAAAGTCCTGAGATTGATGATCTCACCCAAGAAACCTTTATCCGTGCCTTTCGTTCTCTTCCCCACTTTACGCTTGCAAATGCATCATACCTCACGTATTTGAGACGTATTGCGCATAATCTGATTGTGAATCAATATCGAAATAATGAACAAAAAAAGGAAATATCCTATGATGACATTTCTGAAGATGACACTATATCCGACGCATCATTGATAGACATTCTCTTTAATAAAGAAGAATGTCGTATTGCTCTATCGCTGGTATCAAAACTGGAACGCGATATTCTCATCTTAAAATGGATAGAGGGACAATCAATTCGAGATATTTCGCTTGCACTAGGAAAAACTGAAAACGCAATAAAGCTGATTATTTCTCGAGCCAAGAAAAAAATTAGAAAATTGCTGCACGAAGCAAAATAAAACAAAAAAAGATGTCATATGACACCTTTTTTTGTTTTTTACGTTTATGTATACGGAGGGAGGAACACATACTCTTAACCTTCATCCATATGTTTGCCATGAACAGAAAAGAGGCCATACTCGGCACCATACTTTTTGCGAGTATAGCACTTCTCACCTGCTACTTTATTTATTTGTTTATATTCTGATCCTATGCCGATTTATAAAATTAAAAAAAGAAATGGGGCCATTGTTGATTTCAATATAATAAAAATTGAACAGGCAATTGAAAAAGCAGCAACAACTATTGATTCGGCCGCACCGATTGTTCCCTCCATTATTGCCAAAGATGTGTTTGCCGAACTTGAAGATCAGTATATTGATAGCATTCCAACAGTGGAAAATGTTCAAGATGTCGTTGAGTCAGTTCTGGTGAAATATGGGTATGCCGATATTGCCAAGTCCTATATTCTCTACCGAGAAAAAAGACGTGAGGCACGAGAAGAAAAAGATGTCGTCGTTGAAGTAGAAAAAACGATTCGAGAATATTTAGATAAAATAGACTGGCGAGTGCACGCAAACTCCAACCAAGGGTATTCATTGGGTGGGCTTATCCTCAATACCGCAGGAAAAGTCACGGCCAACTATTGGTTATCCCATATTTATCCAAACGCCATTGGCGACGCACACAGAAACGCAGACTTCCACATCCATGATCTGGATATGTTGTCTGGGTATTGTGCGGGTTGGAGCTTGCGCATACTTCTTGAAGAAGGGTTCAATGGGGTGCCACAAAAAATCGAATCTGCGCCTCCAAAACATTTGAGTTCCGCTATTGCGCAGATGGTGAATTTTCTTGGCACACTCCAAAACGAATGGGCCGGCGCACAAGCATTCTCAAGTTTTGATACGTATCTTTCCCCTTTTGTAAAAAAACGCGAACTCGAAATCCGACAAGAAATAAAAGATAGCCATATTACTTTTCAATCAGAAGAAGCAAAAGAAACCTACATTGAAAAAACAGTATATGACTATGTGTACCAAAACATCCAGTCATTCGTATTTAATTTGAATGTCCCGTCGCGCTGGGGTACACAAACTCCTTTTACCAATATTACGCTTGATTGGTCCTGTCCTGAGGATTTGGTTGGGAAGCGACTCAATATCGCTGGGGAGCCATTTTCTCACACCTTCGATCAGTTGGGAAAAGAAATGGACATGATCAATCGAGCGTTTATTGAAGTGATGCGCGCAGGAGATTGGAAAGGCCGTTCCTTTACCTTCCCTATTCCGACATACAACATTGGAAAAGATTTTGCTTGGGAGGATCCAAAAAATTTACCCCTCTTTGAAATGACCGCCAAATATGGCACACCCTATTTCCAAAATTTTGTAAACTCAGATCTTCGTCCCGGCGATGTTCGATCAATGTGTTGCCGACTTCAACTCGATCTCAAAGAATTAAAAAAACGTGGTGGTGGATTATTTGGATCCGCAGAAATGACTGGATCCATTGGGGTGGTCACGATCAATGCCGCGCGCATCGGCTACCTTGCTAAAGGTGACAAAGAAGCATTCATGGGACGACTTGCGTATCTCATGGGCCTTGCACAATCATCACTTGAAATTAAACGAAAAGAAATTGACAAATGGATGGACCGTGGATTATTCCCTTATACCAAACGATATTTACGAACACTCCGCAATCATTTTTCTACAATCGGAGTAAATGGCATCAATGAAGCAATCCGTAATTTTACCAATGATCAAGAAAATATTGCCACCGAAGCGGGAAAAGAATTTGCCAAAGAAATTCTTGATTATATGCGCACTCGCCTCATGCAGTATCAAGAACTAACAGGAAATCTTTACAATTTGGAAGCGACACCAGCCGAAGGAACAACGTATCGGTTTGCCAAAGAAGATAAAAAACGCTTTCCCGACATCCTTCAAGCAGGTACAGAAGAGGCTCCCTACTATACCAATTCATCGCAGCTGCCGGTTGGATATACAGACGACATATTTGAAGCGCTTGCTTTGCAAGATGATCTGCAGGCGAAATATACAGGCGGAACAGTACTCCATTGTTATCTCAATGAAAGAGTAAGCGACGGTAACTCCTGCCGACTCCTCATCAAAAAAATTCTAGAAAATTTCCGTCTTCCGTATATTACCATTACCCCCACGTTCTCTATTTGTCCAAAGCATGGTTACCTTACCGGTGAATGGGATTTCTGTCCGCGATGTGATGAGGAACTCGAGGTCATTGGCCAGCGGTTTGACGAAGGATACAGAAAAACATACACCAGCACCGCAGCAAATAAATAAAACATATGTCATCGCGAGGAGCGAGTCTTCGAGCGACGCGGCCCTGCCTGCCGGCAGGCAGGAATCTCGTCTCAAAAATATATTTCACACACACTAATCATTAATTTTAATTTCTATGACAAACATCGTTCAGACACAAGCTGATGGCCGTACTCGCTGTGAAGTGTGGACCCGCGTAATGGGATATCACCGACCGGTTTCACAATTTAATACCGGAAAAAAAGCAGAACATTATTCACGCAAACATTTCACTGAATACTGTGCTACCAATTCCAATTTTGTTTCTAAATACAATACTGCTTCAGCGATATGTTAATCAGCGGTATCCAACAATTCACACTTCTCGATTATCCTGGAAAAACAGCCTGTGTGGTCTTCACCCCAGGCTGTAATTTCCGATGTGGCTATTGTCACAATCCTGAATTTGTTTTACCAGAACAAATCAAGAACATTCAAAAAGATTTTATCCACGAAGATGTTATTTTCAATTTTCTTAAAAAAAGACAAGGACTTCTCGATGGCGTCGTCATCACCGGAGGAGAACCAACACTTCAGGGTGATCTTATCCCATTTATTAAAAAAGTTCGCGACCTGGGTTTTCTTGTTAAGCTTGATACTAATGGAAATAAACCAGATGTGATAAAAAAAATCTTTGATGAACATTTGGTTGATTATGTCGCCATGGACATAAAAACATCGTATGCGAAATACCAATCACTTGTCGGAAAATTAGCCAATGTAGATCGAATTCAAGAAAGCATATCGCTTATTATGAATTCCGGAATTCCCTATGAATTCCGAAGCACCATTATCAAAGAAACACATACAGAAGATGTATTAAAGGAAATGGCAATAATAGTAAAAGGAGCAAATATGTTTGCCCTTCAATCATTTCGCCCCGCACATACACTCAACCCCCTGTTTCAATCGTTCCATGCGTATTCAGAAAAAGAGATGGGAGATATTAAAAATATTTTTGAACAATACGTATCATGTGTTATCATTAGGTAAATTTTATTCACAGTTCTTATTACTATTATACATATGTCAAAATGGAAAACCGTATGCCTACCTGCAATTCTCCGCATCACGTTTAGTTTTATCTTCCTCTGGGCTTTTTTTGATAAAGCATTCGGACTTGGTTTTTCTACTCCAGGAAACAAAGCCTGGATTAATGGCGGATCACCAACAATGGGATTTTTATCCGGCGTAAAAGGACCGTTTGCATCAGTGTTTAATACGATGGCTGGAAATGGATTGGTTGAATGGCTCTTTATGCTCGGCCTTCTTGGCATTGGCATTGGCTTACTTTTTGGCGTAGCAAAAAAAATAACCAGCTGGAGCGGTGTACTTATGATGCTATTCATGTGGCTCGCGGTATTACCAATAAAAACAAATCCATTTGTCGACGACCATATCATCTATCTTCTATTATTTTTGGTATACATGCAATTGGACGAAATTCCTGTAAGTCTGAATCAATGGTGGAATAAGTTACCGATGGTAAAAAAGAACTCGTGGTTGAAATAAAATCGATAAAATAAAAAATCACCTTACTGGTGATTTTTTATTCCTCAATTATTTCCTGTTGAGAAAATAATAATTGGTTTGAGGCATTGATGTGAACAATACCCCATCCCCCTTTTCAAACAGCGTCCACGTCAACCAAACTATGTCAATATAAAAAACCGGGATCACCCGGTTTTCTTTAAATATTTCTTCATTCTTTATTCTCTATTCTTCATTCCCCACCTTCAACCCATCCCCCGTATACCGATTCGCTGCATTCCACATAAGCCACCCGGCATTCGGATATTTTTCAATCGTATCAATTTGAGCACGGATATTCTTTCCTCCATATTGCGCCCCAATATGAAACGCCTGAATCCACGGACGTACTTTTGCGCGCTTATTCTCAAAATATGGCAGCCCTTTTTTCATACCATTATCAAAAACAGCGGCCGGTGCAGCAGCAGGATTTTTTAATCCCAAATGCCCTGCTGGATAATGTGATGGATACATCATTGGAGACACAAAATCAGTATGATCAACAGCATCCTCCAAACGTTGTCCGATGGACATACCATCATGGCGCTCCATAACAAAACCAAACATATCAAGTGACATCCATGCTGGTTCGGCAGATAATTCTGTATCTAAAAAAGTATAAAATTCTCGCATCACATCGTTCCGCTGTTTATTTTTTGTCGTATAAACAACATCGGCCATATTACCATCTGATGGGAAGCGAACATAATCAAAATTTATTTCATCAAACCCAAGCGCAATCGCTTCTTTTGCAATCGCCACATTATACTCCCACACTTCTTGCTTGGTTGGATCTACCCACGGTAATCCTTTGTGGTCTTTCCAAATACCACCGCGCTTAGATTTAATTGCCCAATCGCTTTTTTTCTGTGCAAGGATCGGATCTTGAAACACCGTCTGTCTTGCAATGACATAAATATTATTATCATGTAATTTCTGGAGCAATGCCGGCACATCCTTCATGACAACTCGTTCGGTATGTAATTCATCTACCATCGGAACATGACTATCATATAAGATACGGCCCGTATAATCTTTAATATCAATAACAACCGCATTCAATTCTGTTTTATTGATAAGTGCAACCATTTCATCCATTTTCTTGGTTGTATTTGCTGAAGATGCCGTGAGATAAATCCCCTTTACATGCTCAACCATGCGTTTTTCACGAACCGCAAATGCTTCCTCTTCTTTTGCCTGTGCCGATTGTGACCCCATGGTTTCAAAAACACGATCGGATCCAGGCGTATTTTTTTGTGTATGCCAAAATGAAAGAGCACCTAGGCCACAAAACAGAAAAACGAGAATAATGGTCGTATTTTTTTTCATAATACACTCATCATAGCATATTTCTATCCCAAAAAAAAGTGTCTATTTTGAAAACCTCATCGCCTTAAAAAACTAGATAATCTCTACTTATCCTTGACAAAATGCACTTTATATATTATGCTTTAGTCTCATTCGTTCCCCACAGTGAAAAGTCCACAACAAGGTGGAGTATTCACTGCTTCGCGTTGCCACACAAGCTGGCCACGCCTTTTCCGGAGCGAAGTGCAGGAGACAGCCATGTCGACCTTTTCCCCGTGCTCATGTGATAACGACGGCGGTTTCGGTGGCGGCAAGGGCGGCGGCAAGTAGCTACGTGCCGTGGACCATCCTCCTGGGGGGCACCACGTCATGACGCCACTCTGACGTCAACACCTCCGCGACCGGGGTGCTCAGCGGCTTCTGCCACTGTCCCGCGCCTCATCTACCCTGAGCACAATGGCCCATGAGGTCAACGTGCTCGAGTCCCAAGCCTGGGACCGTTAGGAATATGCCTTCAGGCGTGTTCCGAAGCGGTCCCAGGCTCCTCTCATTTTTATAGACAAAAAAACCACCAAAAAGGTGGATTTTATTTTTTATACCAAACATTGATTCAAACACTATTACTTATGGTTGCTCCATAACAAATCAAATGCGGCCGCAACGGTCTTTGCGATTGGTTCACTTTCGATAATAACAGCAATATGCTTTCCTTCAATACTCGAAAGAACAACTTTATTACCGTACAAAAAAATATCACCGTTAAAACGAACTTCCTTTGGTAACAGACGAATTTCTTCGAGACTACTCGTTGTTTTTGGCTTTGATTTGTCTGCCAAAAATAATAATTTTCTTTTAATGCCCTGTTTATTCAATTGTTCATAAAAAGGCTTATACACGGACGGATCAACAACTCCATCGGCGGCATCAAAATTTCCAAACTCTCGGATTTCTTTTGATCCTGAAGCAAGAAAATCGGTAAATATCGCACGAACCGCTTCATCGCCTTCAAATAACTTTACCACAGGTCGACTGCCACCTTGTATCAATTTTAATTCCTGAATACGACCTTGCATTTCACCAACCGTCTGTTTCATTTTTTGTAATCGCGATTCTGCAAGAGCAATAACTCGCTCAGGTGGTTCAGCTGTGTATTGCTGTTTAGCCCCTCTTTCCACACTTGTCATCATTCCCTGGTTGGTCAAAGAATCAATAACATGATACACCGTTACACGGGATAGGCCTGCTTTTCGCGCTAATTCCTGTACAGACAAAGGACCTTCTTTGAGAGAAGTTAAATAAACGGCAATTTCACTATCCGTAAAACCAAGAGATGAAAGATACTGTTTCCACTGGGACATATATGTGAAGACAAGGGTTAATGGGTTGCCGTGCGCCCATTTTTGGGCGAAGATAATTGAAGCTGTAAAAATAATAACACGATAAGTGCCAAAAGAAAAGAGAAATAATAAGGGTATATCTGATTATAGGCAATTAGGGCTCCGGCAGCAATAAGAAGGGGGAACTCAATAATATTGTGCAAAAGATTCGTAAGCGAAAGTGTTGTGGCCCGATTGAAGGAAGCAAAACGCTTGTGATACAGCTCAGAAAAAAAAGGTTGACGCTGATCTTCTGCCCAAATAGCAAGCAGCAAAAAGAAATAGATAATCGCTGCCGGTGCTGATATCCAAAGCAAAATAATGAGTATAAGCAAACTCACAGACACAGCAATGTTCAAACGATTAATCGAAACCGTAAAATTATCATGAGTGGTCAATCGACGCACATGCCATTGCCCCAAAAAGGATGCAAGATTTTTGATTCCATACCCCACCCCAACGACAATGATAGACAAACCAAGATCAACATAAAACGATTGGTAATAACACCAAGGGATAAAAATCGCAAAAAAAACAAATTCTTTATTAAAAATACTTTTTATCATAAATGGATCCTGACGAATTACCCTCAATCCATCAGAAAAAACTCCTGTTTGCATATTGTGAATATCCATTCGATGCTGCGGTTCTATCAGAAGACAAGTTAATATAAAAGCAACGACACAACCTGCGATATCAATACCAAGAATAACGATAAACTGCGATTCAGTAAGATCTTTTGCGATCAATGCACCAAGTATCGGGGTAATAATTTTAAACGTAGTAACAGCGGCTTTATATTTACCCAACTTCGCCAAAGTACCCGACTCTTGCCCCAATTCTTTTTCGGTATCATACAGCAATGCTTCGTCTGTCCCGCTAAAGCAAGCAAATGAAATACCATACAAAAACATACCGAAAGCAAACCACCAAAAATCATGCGCAAAAAGAAAAATAACCCATTGCAATAATGAAAATATAATTCCAAGCAACATCGTTTTCTTTCTTCCCCATAAGTCTGCCAAATAACTCGATGGCACTTCGAATAATAATACTGCCCCCGCCCACATCAAGCCCATGTAAAAGATTTCCGAAAGGGAAACGCCACGATGCAAATAAAAAATAGACATCACCGCATTGATAGTTCGTAAATTCAAAAAAGCACGAACAAAAAACATGCGGAGAAAATTTTTCTTTAACTGTTGAATACGATACAAATCCATACTTATTCTACGACAATCCCTCCTTGGCGTAATACCTCAATGGTATCACCCATTACTCTAATAATCGTAGATGGACTTTGAAATGGCAGTTCTCCCCCATCGATAATAATATCCGGTTGGGCAGTTTGATTGGTAAACATACTAAGAACAGCTCCAATATTATATGGACTTTCATGCCCAGCAATATTTGCGGAAGTAGACACAATGGGCTGATCCAATTTTTGACACAATTCCTGCACAAGTGAATGTTCGGTAACACGAAAAGCAATTGTTCCATCCCCACGAATAACACCCGGAGCCAAATCATGCCCATTCACCAAATCTGCCACAATCGTCAACGGGCCTGGCCAAAATTTATCTGCGAGCTCTTGTATCTTTGGACTCCAGGAAACATACCGCTTGGCCATTTCAATATCTGACACGACAATCAATACAGATTTATGTTCTTCTCTTTGTTTAATCGAAAATACCTTCTCTACTGCCTCTGCATTTGTTGCATCACAACCAAGACCGTAACATGTTTCAGTCGGATAAACAATTGTTTTACCTTCTTTTAAGGCGGTGACAATATGATCAATAGACAAATTGTTTTGTTTGATAATTTGCATAAAATTCAGGAACACAGATTACCAGGATCTTGAATACAGGATTGTAGAGGATTAAGAATCCTGGTTTATCCTGCATTTAAAATCCTGGCGATCCGTGTTCTATTCTTCATCTTTAGTACCACCAACCAACTTCGGTCTTCCTGCTTTATCCCACCGTAAATACGCTTCGATAAAAGGATCGAGCTCACCATTTAATACCGCATCCGGATCAGTTGTCTCATGTCGTGTCCGCACGTCTTTCACCATTTTATATGGATGCAAAACATATGACCGTATCTGATTTCCCCATTCTGCTGATTTATATTCACCACGAAGTTCAAGTCGGTCTTTTTCTTCCTGTTCTTCTTTCAGTAATAATAATTTTGACCGCAATACTTTCATGGCAGTTTCTCTATTTTGCAATTGCGATCTTTCATTCTGGCATTGCACCGTAATATTGGTCGGCAGATGAACTATGCGAACCGCCGAGTAAGTTGTGTTCACACTCTGCCCGCCTTTTCCCCCAGCCATGAATGTATCAATACGCAAATCTTTTGGATCAATCTCAACGTCCACGTCTTGTTCCACTTCCGGAATAACTTCTATCAACGCAAATGACGTATGACGCATTTGTTCTGAATCAAAGGGAGAAATGCGCACAAGACGATGTGTACCATGTTCCGATTTAAGATGACCGTAGACATAACGGCCTTCCACACGAAAAACAGCAGATTTAATTCCCGCTTCCTGTCCGCGTGATTCATCAAGCATGGTAATGGTCCATTGTTTCTTTTCACAATAACGCACGACCATTCTCTGCAACATTTCTGCCCAGTCTTGTGCCTCGGTTCCACCACTTCCCGAATGAACCGCCACAATCGCGCTATTCTCATCATGTCGCCCATTCATGAGCAAGAAAAATTCCATTTTTTCATATTGTTTCACGAGCTCTGGAACACGTGACTGAATCTGCACTCGCATATCATCCTCCGGTGTTGAAACAAGCTCTTCGGATAATCCCAAAAGATCATGTACTTCTGTTTGTAATCCGATCCATAATTCCACTTCGGTTTTTAATTCATCATGTTCCTGTGTCACTTTTTTCGCCCGATCCTGATTGGACCAAAATCCCGCTTCCTGCATTTCTACTTCCAACTGTTTCATCCGTTGCTGTTTTTCATCAATCTTTAACAAGCCCCATGTATTATCAATGCGGCTTTTAAGGTCTTTGAGTTGGGAAATTTCTTCATGCATATAGATGCTATCCTAGCGGAAAATAGGTGAAAATGCAAGATAATCTCAAATAAAAACCGAAGACCCCCACACCCACACCAGCCGAAGCTAATGTGAATGTGAGGGTCCAAGTTTTTGAGGATCCAAGGCCCAATAAAGAGCCGAGTATACTACTAGCCTTATGGCTAATCGAGTTCCACCCCCACGGCGAAGACGCCGAGGTCGTTGTCACTGCTGTCGTTCCAGCTGCTGCAGAACGGACCGTACTCGCCGAAGTCGCCGACGCAGAGGCGGCGGCCGTCCTCGTGGGGAGTGTCCGTACGCGCCCACTCGCAGTTGAGCGGGGTACGCTCGCCCGTGCGCTTGAAGTGCGCCAGGACGAGGCCGACGATCAGCGCCGACGAACCGAAGCTCGACAGGTGATGCTCGGGGAGGGCGTAGCGCGTGCGCGTTTCGGCCATGAGCGCCTTCTGCTGGTCGACATTCTTGGACTTCGAGTCCACTAGGAGCTCGGGGATCCAGAAGATGCTGGCCGACTTGGTAGGTTCGTCGTTCTGGAGCTTCCACTCCTGCAAGTACCTAAAGTCGTCGTACACCTTGCCGGCCCTGGGTGCGTGCTCCTTGAGGGTGAAGCCCTCGCGAACCCGCCAGGCAACCGGACCGGTGTAGCCGTGTTCGGTCGCGAGCTTGCGCCAGTTGGCGGTGATTTCCTTGAACTTCGCCGGTAGGTCCTTGTCCGCGATCGGGACGAAGAACGTATTGGCGAGTTCCTCTTCCGAGAGACCGCTGATCAAGTTAGCGACGGACACTAACGAATTCTTGGTGTTCATGACAGTGCCTTTCCCCAAAGTGGGGCGAGAACTCCCAACCGAAGTGGCCGAGAGAAAAAAGGGGGGTGGATGTTCCCAACCTTTTTATTTTTTCCCTAAGTAGAGAGAAAATAAGCAGGTTGAGAACTATTTGAAAGAGCGGTTATTAACTGAGCAGTATAGCATAAGTGGACGGTTTTGTCAAGAATATATACTAAAATAAGGCTAATATTAGCCTTATTTTTAAATTTCTTATTTAGCTTCTTTTCCCCTCCAGGCTACTCACCCGTTTTTTAAGAGAAAAAACATCATTTCCAAGCGCTTTTGTATCCTCTTCGTCTCTTTTATTCAGCCGCCCAAGATCAACTTGTATCTGATCCACTTTTCCATCAAGCACACTGATGCTTGTGTGCATATTGGCCATTTTATAACGGACATCGACAAATTCTCCTCTCATTTCATCATGCAATTGGGATAAATCATCTTTAGTCGCAAATGCTTTCAGATCTTCCTTTGTCGCTACAGTATCATTCAAAAAAATCATAACTTCATCCAGGGATTCCTGGGTAGCCATAGTCTTTTTTATATCATCAAATTTATCCTCGATAAACACTTTTAAATCTTGAAATAGCCCCTCCTGAGTCATATACATAATGCTAAAAATTATATGATCAAACTATACCGCCATTTAAATATACTGTCAAAAATATGCAATCTTTTATATGTTTTTTAAACATTTTGTTTAAAAAACAGCCCCACCATCGGGACTGTTTGCTTATTTGCATTTTGCCTATTTGAACTTCGAATTACATCATCCCCATTCCCCCGCCCATACCACCACCCATTGGCGGCATATCGTCATTTTTCTTTGGGATTTCTACCACAACAGCTTCGGTAGTGAGGAGTAAACCAGCAACAGACACGGCATTTTGCAATGCACTGCGTGTTACTTTGGTTGGATCGATAATACCAGCAGCAATCATATCTTCATAATTACCAGTAGCTGCATTGAATCCAAAATTTCCTTCATGCTTTCGTACTTCGTCCACCACTACTGCACCTTCGTAGCCAGCATTTGCAGCAATCACACGAAGTGGTTCTTCAAGCGCGCGGCGTAAAATATTTACCGCGATCATTTCTTCGTCGTTCATGTTCAAATCATCCAATGCTTTTACCGCTCGAATAAGCGCAACTCCACCGCCAGGAACAACACCTTCTTCAACCGCTGCTTTTGTCGCGCCAACAGCATCTTCAATACGATGTTTTATTTCTTTCATTTCTGTTTCTGTCGCAGCGCCCACACGGATAACCGCAACACCACCAGCAAGTTTTGCAAGACGTTCTTGTAATTTTTCTCGATCAAATTCAGAATCTGTTTGATCAATCAATTTACGAATCTGAGCAACACGATCCTGAACCACCGTTTCATTTCCAGCACCACCAACAATCGTCGTATTTTCTTTGGTTGCAATCACTTTATGTGCGCGTCCCAAATCATCCAAGGTTGCCTTATCTAATTTCAATCCAAGATCTTCGGTAATAACGCGAGCACCAGTAAGCGCAGCAATGTCTTGCAACATTTCCTTGCGGCGATCACCAAATCCTGGCGCTTTAAGAGCGAGCACATTAAATGTACCACGAAGTTTATTCAACACGAGTGTGGTAAGTGCTTGTCCATCAACATCTTCTGCAATAATTACCAATTCTTTGCGTCCTGTTTGTGCTACTGCCTCAAGCACTGGCAAAATATCTTCAACAGATGAAATTCTTTTATCAGTAATCAAAATACCAACATCATTATATTCCGCTTCCATGCGTTCTGGATTCGTAATCATGTACGCAGAAATATATCCTTTATCAAAACGCATTCCTTTTACCGTTTCAATGGACATACCAAATGCCTGTGATTCTTCAACAGTAATCACACCGTCTTTTCCTACTTCTTTCAATGCTTCTGCAATTTTTTCTCCAATCTCGCGATCATTAGCAGAGATAGACGCAACATTGGCAATCTCATCTTCTTCTACCGGTTTTGAAATAGTATTTTTAAGCGCATTAACCACTGCTTCAGCAGCTTTATGAAGGCCACGATTTAACGCAACTGGATTAGCTCCAGCTACCACATTTTTCATTCCTTCTTTTACAATCGCCTGCGCCAAAACAGTAGCGGTTGTTGTTCCATCTCCCACCATATCATTGGTTCTACTTGCCACTTCTTTGACAAGTTCAACACCAAGATTTTGCATTTTATCTTCGAGTTCAATTTCTCGTGCAACCGTGACACCATCTTTCGTAATAACCGGTGCGCCATATCCTTTATCAAGTACAACATTGCGTCCTTTTGGACCAAGAGTCACTTTCACGGTATCAGCAAGAACATTCACTCCTGCCACAAGCGCTTGTCGCGCTTCATCTTTGAAATATACTTTCTTTGCCATATTAATAAGTATTAGGTATAGGGTATTAAGTATTAAGGTATAGAGTATAAAGTACAAAGAATAGAGTATTATGTATTTGGAGTATTTCGCTCAATACTTAATACTGTATACAAAATACTAACCCATGATTGCAAGAATCTTCTCCTGCGATAAAATCTTATATTCAACACCATCAACTTCCACTTCTTCTGCACCCCATTTTTCAAAAAGAATACGATCACCTACTTTTACTTCCATGACTCCTCGTGCTCCGGAGTCCAATGCTTTTCCAGGACCAACAGCCATTACTTCCCCTTCTGCTTTCTTTTCTTTGTCCATAGTATCTGGCAATACGATACCTGACTTGGTTACCTCTTCTTCCTTGGTGGTCTTCACAACAACACGATCTCCTAACGGATGAATGTTCATACTCAGAAAATTAGTAAATTAAACAATAAAATAATATGATAAAATCCCTCTTTATTTATCACTCGATTATATAGAGTGATAAACCCATTTTAGCCGATCCCAAAAATATGTCAAGAGGGAAAATAAAAACAAAAAAAGCCCAATGATGGCTATAGCTCTTAGTACCGACGAAAGGGCGAAACCATGATGCCTGTCGTAACATGATTTCAAATCGCGTATACCAGAGCATACAGCCATCGCTGAGCTCTTCACCAAAGGAACCTTTTTCTCTTACGCAAACACTATCTCACAGTTCCCACACCCTGTCAAACATCAAAACGAGCTGAAGTTTAAGCCAAAAGTGGGTAAAATGTGTATAAACCGTGGATGGATAAAATGGGATTTGGGATTTGGGATTTGGGATTTGGGATTTGGGATTTGGGATTTGGTATTAGGTATAAAGTATTAAGTATAAAGTATTAAGTGTTAAGTGGGCGGAGGGATGTGGAAATAAGAAGGGCAAAGAGAACGAGACCTAGGTAGGATGTGTAGAGATAATGATCAAGAAATAATAAAGGGGAAATGCCGATAAAAACCGAGAATACAAAAAGACGGGCACGCAATAAGACATCTTTATAAAGAAAAAAGAATGATACGATCCACAAAAAAAGCAAAGTACTGCCAACCACACCTATTTCAGCAAAAAGAAGTATGGGTGTGGAATGAACAGGCTGATATTCCCAACCTGGTCGCCATTTATCCAACCGATATACTGCCGCAGTATAATTCCCTGCTCCGGTTCCGAGCCACAAGTGATCGCGAATAATACTTTTTGCTTCCACAACTCCACTTACCCGTTCATCAATTGATTGTTGTTCATGGCTAGATGCAATACCAAGACGCGAAGTAACAAGCGGTACATATATACTACTCAATATAATGACGGGTATTAATAGCATCATATGAAATCGGACCCCGATACGCTGTTTTATAAACAGAAAAAATGTTCCCACCCATAGTATTGCCACACCTATCCATGCTGATCGACTAAAGGTAAAGAAAAGCGCGCTACTACCGAGTAATGCAGCAATAAGTGTTACCGTTTCATACATGCGAGAAAAACGAAACGATATACGAGAGGTGTGGGCCACGAACCAATAATAAAAACATACTGCCACTATCAAAAATAAATAGCCCCCAAATATATTGGGGTGTGCCATTGGACCATACGCGCGAAGCCATCGTTCCCCCTCAAAAGCAATGATGGAAGTACCAGCCTCAGCTGCAGGATGCGACGCAAGCCCGAAGAACGAAGAAGCTACTGTCGTTTGTGATAGAAATTGCCATATTCCCAATATACCAGCTGGAATGCTGCCGGCAATCAACCACAGTGTGGCACGCGAAAAATCAATAACTTTTGTCGAAAATAAAATAAACAAAATAAATACCAACATCATGCGTACTATGTACTGCTCTACTACATCAGGAAATGGAGCAACAAACGATGTTGCGAATAAATAGATAAAAAATAAACAACCAGTGCCAACGAACAATCTATCCCATTTTGTCTTTTTTTCTCTAATATATTCTTTCTTTTTAATGAGGCTAACATAGTGACACAAAAATAATAATACGATAATCCACGCCAACATTTCAGTCGCATAAAATCCCTGCGTACCATATTGCCATTTTACCCCATTTATCTGTGCCTCTTTATATATCCAAATTGTTTGCCACGGAAGCAAAAATAAAAAAAGGTTGGTGAGTCTTTGAATATATGAGGGTAAACGCATAAATAGCAAACGAATAACTGCGGAAGGTATTACTCAGTATTAATTATGAAACATTTAATTCAAAACATCGATCTTTCCATCGCTGCCGAAAAAAATCACGACGGTCATTTTCATGAAACTTGAGCATAGAATCATTAATAATAACACGAGAGTCTGGAAAAGATTGTAAGCTTTCCACATTTGCGCTCATTTTTTCTCGCTGCCATTGTCGCGATTTTTTTTCCAATCTTTCTCCGCTAATACCATTCAATAAAAACTCTCCCGCTTGTTTAATTCGACGAGAAAATATACTTTCCTGAGCACTCCAACGGTCATGCCCAGAAACCGTTTCCATAGCATGAGGCAACCATTTTTTTACCCAATTATTTTGTTGATGAATACGAAGTAATAACTGCTGTGGATCATAGATAGGTACTAGTTGATCTATCCAGTAAGCCAAATAAATATCCGGCTCACCCGACACAATATCTACTAAATTAATATGATGCTCCGTAATATAGAAACTTAAACAAATACGGTTGTGCACCATGGTTTTGGTACGTCGAAGCCTCATAGCACCGAGAATAAGCGTTGTCATAGCACGTGTAATCCATAACCTACCAGGACGGATAATAATAAAAACATCAATATCACTTTTCTCATGTGGTATCGCTCCTGCCACCGTATTACAGACATACATCCCGCGAATATACGGAATATAACGAAGAATCTTCCCTGCCCGACGTGCGATTGCCATTTTTTCTTTAATTAATGGAATGGCTTGTTGGCGGAGATGAATAGTCCTTCCCCGCTTTGGTAAGGTATAAAAACTTGTATGTTGTTCTATTTCCTTTTTTTCCAAAAGATAATCAAGGGCCACCCGCACATCCACAAGACTGGTTTGAATTGGACCTGTCCATAGCCACCGATGTAATTCTTCCACGGTTAATGGAAAATCAAACGTATCAAAATACGCTAGTGTTTTCAGGATAGATCTACGAAGCAAAGGGTCCATAATAGTAGTATCATAGAACAATGAAAGGAAGACGTCCATACCAAACATGCGAATTACGAATCCTCGCAGACTCGGTACGAATAGCGAATAATTAAAAAACGTCCTCTTAATTAGAGGACGTTTTTTTAGTTTAGTTCGTATGTTTATTATTTTTTCTCAACAATCTCACCTTCCAATATAGCTGGACTACTTGTTTTTTGTCCTTTCATGATGAGATATTGCTGTCCTACAGTAAGAAGTGTGGAGAAGAGCCAATACAGGGCAAGACCTCCAGGGAAACTAAACCCAATGAAGACGGTAAGAATAGGCATGAAGTAAAGCATTTGCTTATTCATCATAGCTGCCATATCTTCATCCTTGCCACCTGCACCAGCTGCCTTTGGCGGACGTTTAGCAATCATCATTTTTGCTTGCCAGAATTGTGCAAGACCTGCCAATACCGCAAGCACCACATTTGGTTTTGCTAAATCAATAAAACCAAGACTAAGAGTATTTATTGTGCCGGGGCTTTTTATAAATGGATACAAAAGATCAAAATTATTACTCGTAAGACCATCTTGGAATACCCAGTATAATCCAAGAAAAATTGGCAATTGAACCAATAAAGGCAAGCATGATCCAAATGGATTTACCTTATGTTCTTTGTATAATTTCATTGTCCCCTGCGCAATCGCCTGCTGGTCACCTTTATGTTTTTGCTTTAAATCTTCCAATTTTGGCTGCAAATCAGATAATTCTTTTTGCGCTTTGATTGATTTTTGTGTTAATGGATACAAAACCAATTTAATTATCAACGTAACCACAAAAATAACAATACCAACATCGGGAATAACGGTATACAACCAAACAAATAAATTGAAAATTGGTTGATAGATCAAGACATTAAACAAAGCCTTCATAAATTTCTATATACGGATAATAAATGCATTGTAGCAACCAACCAAGGAAAAATCAATGCTTACAACAAAAAACCCCATATATGGGGTTTTTCTTCTGCTATCGAGATGACGGAACAGCAGGGGCTTCGTAAGTTGGACGGGATGGCGTTCGAGCAGGAATAGGAGTGGGAGCAACTTCATACGTTGGCCGAGATGGAGTGGCTGATGAAGGAGCTTCGTATGTCGGACGAGAAGGTTCTTCATAATACGAAGCTGGATTGTAAGCAGGTACGCCAGGTCTCGTTCCTGACGCATAACATACGCCGCCATAACAAAGATTTTCACAAGTAAGTTGCTTGCTCAAACATTTCTCGGCTTTTTCATCAACATAATATTCAGTGAGCTGTTTTTTATCGATACAGACATCTGAAAGTGATTTTTGGAACAGTGCATCTTTAACATTACTCACACATTGTCCTAATATATCTTTGTTAATTCCTCCGTCTGTATCAATCCAAAGCGGCTCTGCCGGTGGTGTATGCCCAGTATTTGGACGACTTAACGGTTCAGATATTGGTTCATAACCCACTCCGGGTCGAGATGGCGGTTCATATCCAGCACCCGGCCGAGTTGGAGGTGTATAGCCTGCACCCGGTCTCGATCCTACAATGTAACATTGACCCTCGTAGCATGCGCCGCCACAGGTAATCTGTTTTGACATACATTTATCTGCCGCTCCTTCTACATAAAATTCAACTAATTGTTTTTTATCAACGCAATAATCTTGAATTGATTTTTGATACGATGCGTTCTTCACATTACTCACACACTTCCCAACGGCATACTCTTTAATACCACCGTCAGTATCAATCCATAATGGCTCTTTTTTGATATTTTCAATTCCAGGCAAAGAAACCATATCAGGAACTTCTTTTGGTAAATTCTTTATCTGCTGTTCAAAATTATTAGAAGGAAGAGTGGCATCAAGAACAGGAGCAAGACCACTTGGAACAGTTGCACCAACTGGTTTTGATACACTAAATCCACCACCCGGCTGAATCGTTTTTCCAGCAAGATTTTTCACCAAGAAAGAATAGGTGTGCGAACCAAGGTCACTGTCTGTCAGCGGTCCTTTTTTAAAAGAACATACAACCAGTTTCATACATGTTGCAACAACTTTACCATCAACATATGCCGTAATTACATCAATTCCCTTTTCATCTTTTACTAAAATATTTACCGATACGGTATCACCGATATACAACTGATTTCCCTGCGATATAATATATACCAATTGGGGTGCGCTTGCTTCTGGCACAATAGTATTTTGCGGCTGAACACCCGATGGTTGCACTTTTGGTGTTGATGTAGCTACCGGAGTTCCACTTCCCTGTGCTGGCGCTGGTGGCACATTTCCATTTGCTGGAGGCTGTGCCGCTCCTCCCACCGGTTGTGGAAGGTTAGCTGCTCCCGCGTTTCCTTGCGCAGGTTGCGAACCACTATTTTGTTGGCCGGCAGCCGGTGCTGATTGCTGCCCTTGATTTTGTCCTTTCGGTTGAGGATTCACTGCGGCGGCATTGGCGGCACCAGAACCAGCCTGTTCTTTTTTACTCACCACAATACCTCCCGCAACTTCTATCTTTTTTCCATCTTTATTAATAACAAGAACATCAATAGCATGAGGCCCGACTTCAGCGTCGCTGAATGGCCCAATTGTCAAAGAACACGTATTTTTATCAGTACATCCACCAACGTTCTTTTTATCGTAAAAAATAATAATTGATGCAATACCTTTTTCATCTTTGGCACCAACGGTAACCGTTGTCATTTCACCAGATACTGGTTTTGGTTTACTTATGTGAAATTCGACTAATTCCGGTGTAGATAAGACCGGTGGTTTTTCATTATCGTTGACTGGATTTGCTGGAAGCACGGTAAACATACCGCCCGGCGTAACTGTTTTTCCTTTCTTATTAGTAATAATAATCGAATAGGCGTGCTGTCCTTCGTCATCTCCCGTAAATGGACCCACAGCAGCGATACAAGGAACAGCTAAACAATATTGTTTCAGTTCGCCATCAACATATACTTTTGCAGAAGTAATAGGACTTTCACTTTTGGCATCTGCCTGTACATACAATGCACCGCCCACAGGAAATGTCGTATTATTCGTGGTAAGACTGGTAATTTCTGGCGCATCAGTAACAACACCATATTTTCCACCAGACGAGGTCTTTTTTCCTTTTTTATCAGTCACCACAAATACATATTCATGATCGCCAATTTCTTCGGGAAAAAGAATATGTGACATACTACATGTCGGCGCGCTCTGACAGGTGAGCACTACAACGCCATCCACTACCACATCAACCGAGGCGATTTGTTCCCAATCAGAAAAATGTGCAGTAGCTTCTACTGTGTCCCCCACCTGTAATTGATTGCTACTTATATCAATACGGGAAATAGCAACAGCGGAACCAGTAAAATAAATAAAACAAAAAATACCAACAAAAACAAGAAAGAGAAAAATTGCCGTCTTTCTATAAGAGAAATGCCAATTCATAAATGAATAGATATGTTACCTACATCATAACACAAAAACAGTGAACAAAAAATATGTACATATAAAAACCGTATGTTAAAGTTGATGGTTTTTATATTACGAACGATGTCAGCGACTTTGTTCCTCTCTATCTAGTTTGTCATTGCGAGTCCCGATGTAATCATCTGGGCGAAGCAATCCCGTGAACAATGCGCTAAACGCGGGATTGCCATGTCATTCGAGGACTCATTCCTCGCAATGACAAAGGTGATTGACAAGACTATAAAAAACATAGTCGTGCAGACACTAAAACTGCCAAAAACACATGCACAGTTTATTAAAAAATAAAAAAATCCCCACCGATACGATCGGTGAGGATTTATGAGGAATACATTATTCTTCGCTTGGAGTTTCTTCTTTGGTTTCTTGAGGTGCTTCTTCAGCGGGTGTTTCTACTATTGATTCGCCGTCATTCTTTGCTGCTAATTTTTCTTCCACTGAATCGATATTATCTTCACTGCTCACGGAAATACCTTTGGTTTCTTCTACCACATCAATCTTCCAACCAGTAAGTGCTGCAGCAAGGCGAACATTCTGTCCGTTTCGGCCAATTGCCAAAGAAAATTGATCTTCTCCGACAAATACTTTTGCTTCTTTTGTATCTTTATTAAGCTCCACTCGACTTACCTTTGCTGGTGATAATGCATTTTTAATAAAGTCTTCAGTTTTGGCACTCCACATGATCACATCGATTTTTTCTCCGCCTAATTCTTCAATAATAGTCGTAATACGACTGCCTCGCTGACCAATACAAGCACCAATAGGATCGATTGATTCATTGATAGTAAATACAGCTACCTTCGCTCGATTACCTGGATCGCGGGCAATTGCTTTGATTTCTACATCTCCTGCATTAATTTCAGGAATTTCTTGTTCAAATACTTCTTGTACCATGGCATTTGAAGAACGAGATAAAATAATTTCTGGTCCTCGCACACCCATATCTACTGACTGGACATAGAATCGAAGACGAGTACCGGGACGATACTGATCGCGACTTACTTGTTCGGCAGCTGGTAAAATACCGGTAATTTTCCCTAAATCAATAATAATTGCTCCTGTACGATCGCGTCGCTGTACTGTTCCTTGAACAACACGGCCTTTCTGATCTTGAAAATCAGTAAATACATGCTGACGTTCTGCTTCACGAATTTTCTGAATAATAACCTGTTTTGCCGTTTGGGCTGCCATACGTCCAAAATCGCCAGGAACATCCAAATCAATCTTCAATACTTCACCGAGTTTGGCAGTTTTCTTTACCTTTTTTGCTTCACTCAACATGATATCTGTTTTTGGATTATACACTGGAAGATCTGCAAGTTCTTCTTCAGACAATTCACGATTTTCGTTACGTGCTTTTTCACGACGCAAAGCAAGTTCTTCTTGACCACGAAGAATATCTTCTTCTGGAACATCTTTCACAACGTTTTTTTCATCCCAAACCTTCATGTCACCAGTTTCAGGATCAAATTTTACCAAAATATTCTGCTGGCGGTTCCCAAAATCTTTTCGGTATGCCGCAGCAAGCGCTACTTCAAGTGCATCAAGCACGGTTTCGTATTCAAGACCTTTGTCTTGGCAGAGAAACTGGATTGCTTTGGTGATTTCTGATGACATAAAACTAAGTGATAAAAAAGGCAGCTTTTTATAAAAGCCACCTTGATAATGATGAGAGTATAGCAGAAGTGAGAGATTTTGTCAAGAATAATTCAGTATTATTGCGGTTTTATAGTAATAGGGAAGAATTCGCTAGACAGACTACCAAAAATCTTATTTTTTTGATCAAATATTGACGCTGTCAAAGCACCTTTTTTACAGGGGAAAAAATCAAATAAATACGAAGGAATTTCTTGTACATTTAACAAGTATGTGCCCGGAGAATTTCCCGGTGGGAGTTCATACAAATTCGTTGGGCTGTACAAGGGATTCGTCCAGCAAGTCAATGAAGGAGCAGAGTATTTCAAGGAATTATCTGGTGGCGGAGAAAACGTAATAGTGCTGGTGGCGGAAAGAGGTAGAACTAATCCGTTAAATGTACCACACATATTATGTTTTTTAGCGTATGCTGCTATTTTTTCTACCCAGTCATCAATTTCTTTTTCAGTAAAAGGAGGCTGGTAGGTTAAACCGAATTTAAGCTGCTGCTCTTTTGTGCAATGGAGGCCCTCCTCTTTCTTATTTACAAGCTCATTCAATAATTGTTGCTTAAAAATTCCCGGATCATCACAAAACGATGTTTGCATAAATCCATTTTTTTTATAGTACAAAATTGTATTATACGGTGCCTTATCCAGGTAAGATAATAATTTCAGTGCTCTTTCGCGCGTGCTCACAGATGTAAATTTACAAGCATCTAGATAATAATTTTGCTTTAGTAATTCTGCATCCCACAATGACATCTCAACAGGATAATGCTTTAGCCCTTGAACATCATCACCACTACTCATCCCTACATTTTCAGAAGTAAATATAATATTTCCGTGCCCCATCTGTTTATTTTCTCCAGAAGTTATAGAAGGAATATTCCAGCTCCGCAACACATGTAATAAAAACAATGAATTGCGCCACGAACTACCTTGGGGTTTATCCGGATTTTCAAGAGAAGTATAAAAAATTGTTTTTAAAGGAATGGTTCCTTCGTACTCAATTTTAGATCCATTATAATTATGCCCCCAGCCAATTTTTCGCATGCCAATAATAAATTTTTCTATTGCATCTCGTGGTTTCCCTATTGCAGAGATATTATCCGGAATTTTATTGTCAGAAATTTTCGGTGGTGAAATCAACATTTTTCCGATATCAAATTCAACGATTGGATTGGGAGATCGGATTAACCCCAATAAATAATATTTGTCCCCTGGTAATGAATAGAAAGTGCTATCATAAAAACCCTGGCCGCAAGGCATATCTGGGAACACCCCAATTTGTTCACCATTAATACAAAAAGAGAGAAGCCTATCAAGATCCGCCTGAGAATAGTTGAGCAAGCTCCACGGCACATTTTTGTTCTCCTCAATATAAAACGAATGAGCAACACGTCTCAACCATATTTTCTTTATATCTTTAAGAGATAACTTCTTCGTAATATCATCATATTCCTCCCATGATGCTGTCTTTCCTGTTTGCAGGTCAAAAAATGACTGACTTAAAAAAACACGTTCCTCTTGTGTTAAATCACCAACAGCTTGTTTAATTTTAGGATTGCTAAAAAATTTTTCTATCGGGTCATACTGGCAAACCCCATCCATACAAGTGAGATTTTCTCCCAGTTCCTTACAATTCTTCTGTACCTGTGCGTAATTATTATCAAGGCACGCACCTTCCATAAGATATTCAGATCCATCCGAAAACTGATAACAATAGTCCTCTTTCCCTGATGGCTCATGTGACGAAATTACTGTACCTTTATTACTAAAATCTATCCCCGAATCAGAATCAAGACAGGCTTCAGAAGTCGCTGGTTCAGTTGGAAGCAATATAGGCGCCTTTTTTAACACAAGTGGTGTTTGCAACACTTCCAGCACACATTGATCGCGAACATTTTCTTCGCAAGAAATATATTCGTCTCCTTCCAAAAAACTACATTGATCTTTAGTCCAATAAAACAAACACTCGAGCAGAGGTTTGTAACAATCCGTGCTAAAACATTCCTGTATTTTTTGCGTACAGGTATCGTCCGTACAAGCGGCAGATAATTCATTATACATTTCGCGAGGATTCATTTCTTCAGGACTTTGCATTAACGGAATACCAATCAATGCTGCAGCACCACTTGCAATAAGTAATATTCCTGTAACAATAGTCGTTTTGGTGCGAGTAAGTGTTGCCGTATAGGTTTGCATAAAAAATAATAAGATTGCGTATACTATACCACTTTTTAGCTAAAATAAACACAGAACTTCAGAACCGATACTCCCATAAAAAGGGGGTACGTTATATCGTGTGAATATCAAATTCTAGTTTTTTTGCTATATCACCATCCTTATTACCAAGATACAGATATATCATCCATTAATCGTAGCAAAACATAAGGATATACCACAAAGAAGCGTACGGTGAATGCCAAACACATCTTAATATTAATGTACCTGAGAAACCTCGACACCGATCCAATCAGCAACCACATTTTTGATATGATGTTCATCAATACTCGGCCACCCCTGTTCTTGTCTCACATCTATTTCTTCTCCCTCAATCTTTTTTACTAATTTTATAATATCCCGGCGAATGGTTTGTAATTGTTTTACACCCTCTGTCTTTTTTTCCTGTTGTTTTAATGCAAGCAGTTCATCTTTCAGCGCTTTCACATGAGGAGGAATATGCTGCTCCGCCACGACAACGTTCGCTGCTGCCCCATGAATCAGTGCCATCGCATGGTCAGGTGCACCACCCTCTTGTACCATAACCATCGCTGCCGCCTCATCAAGCAAATCAATTGCCTTATCCGGCAAACGACGCCCCTTGATATATTCTTCGGATAATTTTACCGCCGCTTCGATCGCTCCATCGGTAAACGTGACATGATGAAATGTTTCATAATTTTTCTTGAGTCCATGCAAAATTCTGATTGCTTCATCCACCGATGGTTCGTTCACGATCACAATCTGAAACCGGCGTTCCAAACTTTCTTCTGGTTGAATATATTTTTCATATTCACCTTTTGTTGTTGCTCCAATCAACTGAATATCTCCACGGGCAAGTGCTGGTTTCAAAATATCCGCAAAGTCTATCGAACCCTCTGTTCCTTTCGACTGGATAATAGTATGAATTTCATCAATAAATAAAATAATAGAACGGCCGGACCCTTTCAATTCATCAAGAATTTGTTTCGCCCGCTGTTCAAATTCACCGCGGTATTTTGTTCCCGCCATCAATTCTGCAATCTGTAATGATAACACGCGCTTTCCTGCTAAAATTGGTGGAACATCACCGGTTGCGATTTTTAATGCTAATCCTTCAATAATCGCTGTTTTTCCGACACCAGGAAGACCGACAAGAAGTGGATTATTTTTTGTCCGACGACTAAGAATTTGCGTCACCCGTAAAATTTCACTCTCACGACCAATCACCGGATCAATTTTTCCCGCAGTTGCGTCCTCGGTAAGATCCCGAACTAAACGATCAAGATTTGGTGTTATTCCTTTTCTTCCAGATCCAAAAGAAGGAAGATTTAATTTCCCTTGTTTTTTTACTGACAAAAGAAGCAGGATCCCTGCTCCAATAAGAAGATACGCCCACCACAAATCCGCGTTCATAAAAAAGAAGCTATATTATGTGGAAAAGTATATCACAAAAAAGCAATGCGGGGAAAACTAAAATGGAATCTCATATCGAATACACAACACATCCCCATTCGGGTACACACTCACATGTTCAAATTGTATCGGCACATCCCCAATTTCAATGTCTTCCTGTTCCAAAAAAGCTCGCGCCGCCATCTGCATTTTCTCCAGCTTATTTGGCGCACGCGTTGCACGTTCCCCGCTTCCCTCTCCCGTACTTCTTGTTTTTACTTCAACAAAACACAATGTCCGCTCGCCCTTAATAATCCGCGATGCGATAATATCCACCTCCGCTTTTCGAATACGAAAATTCCGCCGCACAATGACGTATCCCTCGGATATAAGATACTGAACTGCCCGCTCTTCACCCCAAGCGCCAAGCTGTTTATTATGCCCCTCCATAGTAAAAAATAATTTTCAATTATCAATTTTCATTTTCCAATGATAAAAACAGTATGTTAATTGGAAATTGAAAATTAGAAATTGAAAATTTCTTCAATCCTGTTTATACAATACAACACCCCAATGATACGGCCCAACTTCAAACTCTTCTTGCAAAACAAAATTATTCGCAACAGCCCATTGTTTGATCGCATCAAAATTAACAAAACGATCCTCGGTTGGTCCAAATGCTAGTGGCTTTTTTACCCAATCAACAATAATCAATCGTGCTTTTTCTTTTAATAGTCTATGTGCTTCTGCCAAAATTGCTTCATGATTTTTTGATTGATCGAGCATGTTTACCAAAAACCCAGCATCAAGACTTCCTTCAGGAATCGCGGTCATACCTGCTCTTTCCAAATCTGACCATACCGTATGGATATTTACCTTGGTATTCATCTGAGCTCCTTTGTAAATTGTTTCAAGAACATCTTTGAGAATATCAACGGCATACACCATACCATCTTTCCCAACAATATGCGCCACCGGATAGACAATATGTCCTGTTCGCCCACAGCCAAAATCAGCCACGTGCATACCTGGTTGTACATGAGCTTTTTGAAAAAGGAGATCTATGTCGATGAGCTGATTGGACATATGTTGTGCGGGAGAATAAAGAATAAAGAATGGAGAATAGAGGGTAGAGAGTAAAGAATTTTATTCTCCATTCTTAACATTCTACAATCCAAACATTTTTCCGAAGATGCTGATAAATATTTCGCCAAGCATGCCAGTCATCATCATCATGGAACCAAAAATAAAAGCAAGGCCGATGAGTTTATACAGAAGGCGCGATCCCCCGCTTGTTCCCAAATTTGCTTCTGCCCAATCACTGCTCCCAAAATTCTCAATAAGCCATTCGGTTTTGATAATCATAAAAACACCAACGAAAATTACCAAAATACCAATAAAATACTTCATACAGAATAAAAAATAGAGACGATTCTTTTCTGATAGAAGTATACGTGATTATACAGCAAAAAACAACGTACGTTCATGATTGACAAACTGACTAATCTAAGCCATAATGCCTCAACCCGCATAAACCACAGCCGCGGGAAGGAATCACCATGCACGATTCTGCAGCCCAAGAACAACGTGAATTCACCCTGACAGGCGACAAAGCCTGGCAGGAACTGACGGTGGGTGACGTAATCACAATTACCTGGACTCAGCGTCAAAGCCTGAGGTTAGAGCTAACTGAGGTGATGACCAGTAGTAGAACGTTCAAAGGACGGACGTCCCAAGGTCACCACGTCAGCGGCTCCTTTTCTCCGGAGTCGGGAACAGGTTTCGCAACGGTCAGCTAAGGCTGATGGGAGAGGCGCAATGGGCAGCCCTGGCCAGATCACGCATCTCGGCCAGGGCACCCCTACTTCATATTTTTATACCCCTCCTCATGGAGGATTTTTTATTATCTACAATTCCTTTTTTTGATACTGAATACGATAAACCAAGCCTGCCTTATCATCTGTCATATACATGATTCCCCCTGGAACTGCCAATACATCAACAGGACGCCCCAATGCGCGATCATCCTCTGTAAGCCATCCGGAAATAAAATCTTTTGTTCCAAGGACATTTCCCTTGCCACCCAATTCCCATCGTACAAGTTTATACCCGACTGGATCAGTACTATTCCACGACCCATGATAGGCAACGACCAAATTATATTGATATTCTTCTGGCCACCCTTCTCCTGGAATAAATGTTAATCCAAGAGGCGCGACATGTGCAGGTAAGTCAATATAACTTTGTGTTTCAAATGGCTCCATGCACGGATTTCTAAAATACGTATTTTTATCAAATGCCGTATCGTGAATATTTTTTCCATAACAAATTGGCCAGCCATAATTTTTTCCTTCCTCAATCATATTGATTTCATCTGGCGGTGTCGTATCTCCAAGCAAATCTCTTCCCATTTCTGTTGCCCACAACGTTCCATTGACCGGATGTACCGTCATGAATACTGAATTACGCAATCCTTTTGCATACGGTTCAAGGGTTTTCTTTTCAAGATTCACGCGCATAATCGTACCATGACGATCATCTTCTTCGCGGCAGACATCACACGTTGAACCAATCGATACATATAGTACTCCGTCAGAACCAAAGGCTAAGCTCCGTGTTGTGTGACGCCCGCCTTTTGGTAAATCAACGACTTTTTCGAGAGGAATATTTTTATCATACGTACCTAGACGTACAATTTTATCTTCTTCGGCAATATATAATATAGATGGATCTTTTGGATCAAAAGCAAGACCGTGTGGTTTATTAAATTCATTATGAGGGAAAGCATTGAGTGCCGTATTTTCCATTTTTCCATCTTTCACAGTAATACGAGTGATAGTATTATCTTTTGGTCTCGACACCCAAATGTTGCCGTACTGGTCAACAGCTAAAGCACGAGCATTTGGTACGCGAGCAAGTACATCAACAGAAAATTCATCAGGAATAGTCAATGGAAAATTTATATCACTCCCTCCCGGCGGCAATTGATTATGTTCATCAATAATTTTTCCAATATCATCTGGTACTCCGATAATAACTGGCTTCACCCCGCTGCCGTATTTATTAACAATAAACGCCCCCGTACCGATGAAAGCGAGAATAATAACAAGAATAATAAATAACTTTTTGTTCATATAATAAAAAGGCTATAGATATAGCCTAACACGAAAAGAATAACTTTGTATACATTGATTAACAAACAACGGATTGGAGAATTTAACGAATATAAAAATCCGTCTTCATCCGCCAAATCCGCCTCATCCGATGTCTATTAAACCCGAATCTTCCACCCAATACTAAACAATCGCCACACCAGCCCACCAAGTCCTAGAATGAGCACAGTAATAAGAATAAGCCCCACCATGATATTGCTCTCGCTAATCCCTATCATCGAATAGCGCAGGCCATCCACAAAATAAAAGAATGGATTTAATTTAACGAAAAACTGCGCGCGCTCAGGAAGCATATGAATCGAATTGAACACGCCACCGAGAAAGGTTAATGGCGTGATAAGAAATGTGTTCAATACAGATAATTGTTCAAAATTATCCGCCCACAAAGCCACAATCAGTCCGAGTAAAGAAAATATCAACGCCACTGCGATGCTATAAAATAAAAATATACCAAAGTGCGCCATATTTGCTGCACTAAAAAAGACAGCAATAAGATACACACCAAGCCCCACGATTAATCCACGAACAACGCCAGCAGTAAGATGTCCGATAATAATTTCCAAATGAGATAATGGCGCGACCAACACCTCTTCAATATGTTTGGCAAAGCGCTGAAAATACAGAGATGATGATGTTTGCGCAAATGCAGAGGAAATCAAATTGAGCATGACGATACCTGGCAATACAAAATCGATATACTGCACGCCTTCAATAAGTTCAATGCGCGATCCAACAATAAATCCAAAAACAAGAATATACAATAATGCATTAATCCACGGACTGACGAGTGTCTGAATCACCACGCGAAAAGTTCGTTGTATTTCCCGTTCAATAAAGGTAAGGAGTCCAATGACATTCATATTATCGTTTCGTTATTTCCAAATAAACTTTCTCCAAACTCTTTCCCTCTTTGACAAAATCGCTTTTGTCACCTATCGCTACAATTTTTCCGCCATTAATAATAGCAATGCGATTGCAAAGTTGTTCCACTTCTTCAAGATAATGTGAAGTAAATAGAATCGTTTTCCCTTCTTCGTTGATGCGCCGCAAATACTTCCATAATTCATGGCGGAGCTCAACATCAACACCGGCAGTCGGCTCATCAAGAATTAATAATTTTGGATCATGCATCATGGCGCGGGCAAGCATGACGCGTCGCTTCAGTCCGCCCGACAAGGCGCGGAATGGTTTCTGTGCATGCTGCGTCAAATCAAGTACCTTCAATAATTCTTCAATTCTTTTTTCACGTAGTTCACGCTTCATACCAAAATATCCGCCATTATACCAAAGAATTTGTTTTGTCGATGCAAAAATATCGATATTAAATTCCTGCGGACACAATCCGATCTGTTTACGTGCTTCACGGTACTCCTTCTTAACATCATGACCAAACACTTCCATACTCCCTTCCGTGTATTGACCAATACCCGTCAAACAACTGATAGTCGTTGTCTTCCCTGCACCATTCGGACCGAGAAATCCAAAAAATTCACCCTCTTTTATCTCGAGGGAAATATCATCCACCGCAAGAGTGTTTCCATACCGCTTGGTGAACTGTGAAATAGTAACTGCATTCATATGTATATTCCGTAAATTATTGCATCTGCACGTAAGTCCGGCCTTTCGTGGTCAAAATAACGCTGATCTTGTGGCATCCAAATTGTTTCCCAGGAAATGCGCGCGACTTCCCTGTCTCCATCCCGCGTCAATTCATCTCGCGCAATACCGCGGCGCAGTCGAACATCATGCGGCGTCTCCACCCAGATACGGAAATCAAATTTATCAATAAATTTATTTTGGAATAAATAAATTCCCTCAAGAATAATAACTTTTTCTACCGGATGAAACACCCATGTATCTTCAACGCCAATTTCTCGACGGCAACGCTGGTAATGAATATCACGTTTCCCAGCCAATGCACCAAAAACTCTACTATCTAGATGATCCCAATTAAATTTATTACTAATGATTGCTTCTGACCGATGTTCTCCTGCTCTGTCTTTTTCTGTTCGATAAAAATCATCCACTTCCACGAGACAACTTCCTGCAATTTCCCTGTGTAGTTGTTCTGCCAAGGTAGACTTGCCTGATGCACCAAGACCGCTCACACCAACAAGCAACGGCCTTTGTGTCTCGTTCCACATGGTATTGATACGCTCAATCACCTGTTGTTTTGTTATGACCGGAGAAATCGCTTTAGTTTCCATAATACTTTCCAAGACGTCACAATACTGCTAGATAAATGTCCGCCCTTTTTCAATAAAATAATTTCGCTTCCGATCTCTTTTGCAAACTGTTCTACCGGACCAGACAATACAGACCGATCGTCTTTTGCGTGAATAAATAATATCTTACCCCCATCAACTTTTTCTTTTTGCGCTACCGGATTATAAAACGGTCCATTGCCTAATTTTTTCCAGTTCTCATCTGTATATCGATATCCTTCTCCAAATGCCTCACGAACAAATCCTCCCATCCAATCAACAGGTTCGTCTTCACTCGGCGCAGCCCAGTCAACGACTGGCGAAACCGCTATTACTTTCTTAACACGCGGGTTTTTGGAAAGCAAGAGTCCGGCCGGTCCACCAAAACTTCCCGCCAATAAATAATACTCTGCATTCTCTATTCTATATTCCTGCTTATCCCATGCGCCAACAAATACTTTTCCATCAATATGATCCATCACATCCAAAATATCTTTCGTTGGCTCCTCTTTCAAAAATTCACCACCACTTTCCCATGTTCCGCGATAACGAGGAAATACCGCCCAATATCCTTTTTTTGCAATATATTTCATTAACTCTTTTCTGTTCGGCACAGTGGGCATGCCCGCGCAAAAAATAACCACTTTATTGGATGGTTTTTCGGGTGGGATAAATTCCGAGACAATATCCACTGCGAACCGGGTACGATGAGTATTCATATCCACCATTGTATCAGTCCACTTCTGAAATTACCAGACAGAAAAAATGGCTTATTTTAGATAAATAACTTCAAAACCCTCTTGACAAAATTGGGCTTTTATGCTATACTCAATCGTTCTATTATACGGTGAGTTTCTCTCTCTTCCCCATAGGGTACCATACTGCCCCACGAGGAAGTGCGAGAAGGATCTAGTGTTCGCACCACGTCCGAAAGACTTCCTTTCGCGTACGTTCCAACAGATCACAAAGGAGCCCTATGTGGACAAAAATTGGTCCGGTCCCTGGCACTATCGTCGAAGGTGATAAATCCGCCCCGCCCACGCGGTGGTGGAACCATCTCTGGCTCGCGATGTTCGGGTGGAACACGGTTGTGACCTTTCGTGTTCCAAACGAAGTGGCCGCTGGGGGATACTTCATCGGGTACACCCCATCAAAGGGGAGTGCCTGGTACAAAAGAGTGCGCTGCAACGACCAGCACTTCTCGATGAAGGTGGGGCATGAAGACTGTGTATTCTTCGCCCTTCCCATCGATCCAAAGCAACCGCCCTGCGCCCCCGTCATCGTGGCGCGGAACAAACTCCACTAGTTCCGACAGACCTGGAGAACCCGTCGAAGAAAGCCCTCCGAACGCAATTGTGTTCGGAGGGCTTCGTGTTTATTTGTGAATAAATAAAGAATTTTTTGTCATTGCAGGGTTGTTGGCAAAAAATACTCGCGCCACTTACCAATTAATCATTTTCAAACAAATCATTCCAATCGGGATTTATTCTTCTCACAGGTTCCATTTTTTACTCTTTGATCCTGCTTTAATTTCTTTTTCACGATTAATCGCCCGGTCAATACATTTAAATTATACATCAAAAGATACTGCCTGATTTGGTAATACCACATCAATACCTAAAGGAGTCAAAAAATTCTTTGGCTGAATATGATAAGGCCCGGTATGTTTCAACATACCATCATGAACCGGAAAACATATGCGAGGTTTTATTTTCTTTCCATAGTCAATTGCATCAGCAAGTTTCATCCAGGGTGCAATAACGGGTAATGCCAGCACATCAACAGAAAAATCTGGAATTACAGAGACATTGTCTCCTGGGTAAAATAATTTTTCACCAATCCAGTATCCGATATTTTCCGGACACACAATAGTAGGATATATTTCTTCATGAGGACAGTTTATTGCTTGTACCAAAACACCCTGAATAGATATAGTCTTTCCAACAATAAGCACATTACTACTCATGTTTATTTCTTGAAGCTTCTTTTGAACAGAGGTATTGGTAAAAACAGTGCATTTTTTATTTTGCGCTAAAATATGTTTAATTGCTTCGATATCAAAATGATCTGGATGTTCATGGGTAATTAGCAACGCATCAATATGTTCCAGGTCGATAAACCCTTCTGACCAAATTCCTGGATCTATTAAAATTCTTACTCCATTTTCTTCAACAAGCAAACAACAATGACCGAATTTTGTTATGCGCATATATAATTTATTTCTGTAAAGTATAACAATGCTATTCTTGTCGAATTGCCTCAATCGGATCCAATTCTGCCGCTCGTCGTGCAGGCGTAACACCAAAAACCAACCCAACCACAATCGCAAAAGATGTACTTAATATAATAGAAAGGAATGAAATATGAAAGGACCAATTCAATCCCTGTGACTGTGCTATGATCGCAATTAAAAAAGACAAGACGATACCAACAATAATACCTGCGACCCCACCAATGACGGTCAACAATACCGATTCTGTTAAAAACTGTTTGAGAATATCTCTATCCGTTGCACCCACTGCTTTTCGTAAACCAATTTCAAATGTTCGCTCCACGACCGAGACATACATAACATTCATAATACCAACACCGCCGACAATAAGCGAGACACCGGCAAGCGTGACAAGTAAAACGGTAATACCAAAGACAATATTTCCCACAAGTGAAACTGCCTCATCCATAGTCGTCACAGCAAAATCGTCTTTATCCGGGTTGGTAATATCATGCCGTTCGCGCATGAGCGCACGAATTTCCTCTGCTGTTGACTCGGCTTTATTCATATCTCGTACCGATGCAACAATCCAGAGCACATGATCAATTCCCATTATTTTCTTCTGTACCGTTGTGACCGGCATATACACAACATTATCCATATCCATAAACCCAGCAGCACCAAGAGGTTCCATTACTCCGATAACTTCAAACGTTTTACCGCTGACTTTCACTATTTTTCCTGTTGCTTCTGCGTTTCCAAACAAATCATTTTTTAGTTCAAATCCTAAAACAATTACCTGGGCGGCCCCCACCTCTTCTTCCCGATCAAAAAATCGACCTTCGTATAATTCATTTGGATTAATCGATAAATACGAATGACTCACACCAAAAATTGTTGGTTGTACTTTTTCTGTCTGATAAGAAATAACTGCCTGTGAGGTAATTCCCGCGTACGCATCCTCAATATTTTTTAGCTCGGTCACAGCCTCGGCATCATTCGTCGTCAAGGTATCAATGATGACACCACTCGCCATGGCTTGCGAATTTTCTCGAGAATTTTTTTGTGTCTCCGGTACTTTCACTTCAATATTAATCCAGTTATTACCAAAGGATGACACTTCACCTAAAATCAATTGTTTCAACCCATTCCCTGCAGACAATACAATAATCACCATGGCAATACCAACAAGAATACCAAACAGTGTCAGAAAACTTCTGATCCTATTTTTTTCTAATACCTGAATTGCCGTTTTAAATGGTATATTCATAACTCTTATTCGTATCGTAATGCTTCAATAGGATCCAATCTCGCTGCCTGTCTTGCGGGGATAATACCAAAAGCTAACCCGATAATAACAGCAAGCACCACGGACAATACCATGGCAATAGGTGAAACAACAAAAGGATAATCAAAATCAAGCGCCTGCACTATTTTTGCAATGATAAATGAAAATGTAATACCAATAATAATTCCAACCACAGCCCCAGCAAGTGTAATTACCAAAGTCTCAATAAGAAACTGCTGCAAAATATCACGATCCGTTGCGCCAACTGCTTTTCGTAAACCAATCTCTCTGGTTTTTTCTTTTACCGCAATCAACATGATATTCATAATCCCCACCCCACCAACAAATAATGACACACCTGCAATAGCAACCAAAAACAATGTTAATGCGCCGGTGACAATATTTAATATTTGTAATAGATCAGCAATAGTACGAACAGAAAAATCTTCTTCACCATGTCGCTCTTTTAATGTTTGGCGCACCTCTTCCACGGTTTGCTGCACATTATTTTCATCATCAACTCGGGCGCGTAAAAAATTCACATGGCGTACCCCTATTAGCTCTTTTTGTGCAACCGATAATGGAATCAATACCGCAGTATCTGGATTTTCAAAACCACTCGAACCCATCTCTTGAATGACACCCACCACACGAAATTGTTTTTTCGCCAATTTTACAAATTCCCCTATTGGATCCTGATTACCAAATAATTCTTCGGCAATAGTTGCACCGAGCACAACCACATGTTCCTGACCAAGCTCTTCTGTATCAGTAAAAAAAGCACCCTTCTCCAAGGTAATTTTTTCTATCTCTTCATAACTCGCGGTTGTCCCTGTATAGGTAACACGTTTTTGTTCACTCTGCCATTGCAATATATCATTTCCAGAAATATATGCTGCTATATTTCCAATATGTTTTACATTATTCTTGTTGAGAAGCGCCAGAGCATCTTCACGCGTAAGAGAAGTAATCACAATACCAAGTGCTGTTGCTGGCGGACCTTTTTCATCGGATGCTCCAGCCAAAATGGCAATTTGATCTGTTCCTCGCTGTTTGATTTGATTTACGATCAACCCTTTGGCTCCCTCCCCGGCAGACATGACAATCACGACCGCGGCGATACCAATCATAATGCCGAGCATAGTCAAAAAAGACCGGCGCTTTTGGGTCTTAATATTATTAATAGCGTTCAGTAAAATTATTTTGTATGTCATAAGATAATAGACACCGGATGAGACGGATTAGGCTGATTAAGACAAGATTAATCAATTGAAATTCATCTTATCCGTCAGATCCGATGCCTGTTACTTCTGTAAATCACCATCAGTCGCAAATCGTCTGTGTGTTACTTTTTCATCAGCAATCAATAATCCATCTTTAATGCGGAGTATGCGTTTTGCGTGATTAGCTGTGTCCTGCTCATGCGTTACCATAATAATGGTTCTCCCCTCATCATTTAATTTTTGCATAATCGCAAGTACTTGGTTTCCCGATTTTGAATCCAAATTTCCTGTTGGCTCATCGGCAAAAATAACATCAGGATTATTTACCAGTGCTCTTGCAATCGCGACCCGCTGTTTTTCTCCTCCGGATAATTGGTTTGATAAATGATCACGACGATGAGTTAACCCAACGGCGGCAATAGCATCGTCGACATCTTTATCAGTGTGCTTCCTTTTTGCATACAAGAGCGGCAATGCCACATTTTCAAATACACTGGTTCGTGGCAATAGATTAAACGACTGGAACACAAACCCTATACGCTCATTACGAAGTACCGCGAGTTGATCTCGAGTAAAATCATTGACACCAACACCATCAAATAGATATGTCCCCGAAGTAGTGCTATCAAGAAAACTAAGGATATGCATCATGGTCGATTTTCCTGATCCGCTTGGACCCATAATTGCGACAAATTCTCCCCGCTCAACCGTAAAACTAACACCGTGAAGAATGGCAGTTTCCACATCCCCAGTTATATACGTTTTTTTGATATTGTGAATGTCAATTAACGTCATAATATAAAATTACTTTTTGTCTTTCACAAACGTTATCACTTCCTCTCCCTCGCTCAATCCGTTTACCATTTCAACCATACCGTTATCACCACGAAGACCAGTCTTCACTTCGCGTTTATTAAACTCACCTGTTTTTGGATTGGTCAGAATTCGCACAACGAGTACGTCATTTTCTTCAAGTACTGCGCGCTGCGGAACAACCAAAACGCCCGGTTTTATTTCAGTGGTAATACGTACATTTGCGGTCATCCCCGGAAGAATATTCTGTCCTTTGGTATCGGAAAATACCACCGTCGTTTTATAATATACAACACCAGAAACTTCTGTCTCTGATGATTCAATAGAGGCAACAGATCCATCAAACTCAAGTGAATCACCAAATGCATCAAGTGTTATTTTTACGGAATCATTGGCTGATAATTTAGATACATCCGATTCAGAAATATCTACTTTAACACTCAATCCTTTGGAATTAATCCGAACCACCTCTTGATTTTGCATGGCGGTCTCCCCTACCTCAATATCTAATTTAGCCAAGGTGCCGTCTGCAAGAGCAATAAGTTCTGTCTTTCTTACATCATCCCGAAGTGCCTGTACATTTGCGGCGCTCCGCGCTACTTCCGCGCGCAATGATGCGACGTCAACAGGACGACGCGGACCAACAAAACCGGCGTGTTGTGCTTCCGCTTGAGCGAGAGACGCCTCGCTTGCCGCAACAAGAGATGTCGCAATAGCAATATCTGCACTCGCTTGTTTCTCAGCTACTTCCACATCTAATAATGCTTTTTGATACGCAATGGTATAAGTAGAAAGAGACGTACGCGCGGCAGACACAGCCTGTTTTGATTTAGTCACATTGGTTGCGCCTGTTGCAACACTTGTTCTTGCCGCAGAAATGGTCGATTTTAATTCATCCAACTGAGTTTGGGTGAATCCTGATCCTGTTATAGAGTCATTTAGTAAACGCTGCACATCATATAAATGTTGTGCCGTTCTATCAAAAGCAATAATAATTTGTGAAGTCGCTTGATCAATAAGATCCCGATTACTTGCAGATGTTAATGGTAAGATTATTTTTTCTGATAACTGTGTCTCGCCCGAAGCTTTGTAAAAAGAACTCTTTGCTGTTTCCAAATATACGAAACTAAAAAACTTTTCATATGCATCATTCTGCGATGTCGATTCTATACCAACTACCCGATCTGAATCAGTGATGCCGCTGCGCAATGTTGCGATACCTGATTTCAAGCTATTCATTAAATTTTCATATGCATCACTAATAATCTCACTCTGTTCCCCACCCGCGGTCTTTTGTAAATCATTTTCCGCTGATAAGGCATTTTTCTTTGCTGTATCAATATTTTTTTGTGCTTGAATTTTTGTTTTTTCTAATTCCTGTTTTCTCTGATCCAATGCTGCACGCGCCTGTTCCACACTTGCCTGGGACTTTATTCTGTCATATTCCGACGGTCCTACCAATTCAAGATTCAAACGCGCCTGCGCCGAAGCAAGCGCAGCAAATCCTTCATTCAGACGCGCTCGTTCTCGTGTATTTTCAATACGGGCAATCAGTTCTCCTTGCTTCACCGTATCCCCCGTCTTCTTTTTAATTTCAACCACACGACCTGTTGTTTCCCACCCATAATGCAACTCTGTGTTTGCAACAACCTGCCCTGTTTCACTTACTGTTTGAACTAAATCAATACGTTCTGTTTTTGCGCTGGTATATTCAGTCGCAGCATCACCGCGAACCAACACTATTCCTCCAATAATAATAAGAGCAAGGATAATTGCGAGATATTTTTTCTTTTTCCACAAATATGTTTTTATAGCAGGTACATTCATAATCAATACGTTAAAGATTTCATGACAAAAGCCAAATTATTTCTTTTTATTTTTTTTGATAATTTTCTGAACCATTTTAAGACGCGTAGAAAGGACACTCGCGAACTGTTCCAAATTTGAGAGTTTGGCAAAAATAAGGACATCTTCCCCCATGCCAAAAACCAAAAGTTTTTCTCCTTTTTTTAATTTTGTAACAACGCGAGCTTCAGCAGGAATGACCACCTGGCCTTTTTCCCCAATCGTTGTTGTGCCGTAAAATTGTCTATCTATAGATTTATTCATATACTCTATAC
>CAYGHM010000002.1:65892-83197 GCA_964349825.1 uncultured Gammaproteobacteria bacterium | reverse complement strand
AACTATTTTTTTCATT
Source organism: uncultured Gammaproteobacteria bacterium (assembly GCA_964349825.1). Lineage (GTDB taxonomy): Bacteria > Patescibacteriota > Patescibacteriia > Magasanikbacterales > UBA922 > CAYGHM01. The sequence goes on along the minus strand of CAYGHM010000002.1, from coordinate 83,181 downwards.
TATTTTATTATTTTTTTATTTAGCTCGCATTTTATACGCGTGTTTGATTGTTTTTAGAATAACAGGAACAAATGGATTGCTTTGTTCAATTATAGGAAAAACTTTCTTGCCGTCCTTTACCTTCTGCAGAAGGTTTGCCTGTACTAAAATTTTTAAATGTTGTGAAGCTAACGGAAGGGAAATGTTTAGAATCTGAGCAATAGTGCTCACAGAGAGTTTCGGCTGCTCTACCAAGATCCGAAAAATTCGATAACGATTAACATCGCCTAACACCTTGAATGTCGCCGCTATCCTTTTATCGGTAACATTAAGAATTTTAAGGTTTTTCTGAATTACTTTTTCGCTAAGCATAAACTGTAATAATTTATCACTTATTTAATTAAACACTTATTTAAGTGTAGCCTACTCCTTATTTGAAATTTGTCAATAGTTGGCAAAATAGTCAACTGATAACTCTGATTTGGTTTATAATAAAAAACATCCCGACTGAGTCGGGATGTTTTTTAACTAGAAAACCAGCGAACCGGCCAACTAGTAAACCAAATTGTGCCCAAGGCGGGAATCGAACCCGCACAGTATTGCTACCACCGGATTTTGAGTCCGGCGCGTCTACCAATTCCGCCACCTGGGCTTTTACTGGTTCGCTGGTTATCTAGTTTATTAGTTGTCTAGTTAATAACCAGCAACCAGATAACTGTAAACCAGTTAACTAGCCACCCAAATTATAGTCGATTATAGTCAACCTGTCAACAGTATGATATACTGCTTTTATTATAGTGTTCGTGCCTTATGAGTTGTATTATTTCTATTGTCAATCAGAAGGGTGGAGTAGGTAAGACTACTACGTCTATGAATTTGGCAGCCGGTTTGGCTGATTTAGGAAAGTTTGTCCTCTTGGTCGATATGGATCCACAGGGGAATGCATCCAGTGGTTTTGGATTAACAAGAGAAGAGGTTGCCCATGGTATTTACGAAGCCTTGGCAGGAAAAAAACGTATTCATGACGTTGTATATAATACTGCTCATGAAGGATTGCGTTTAGTTCCGGCAACACCAAATTTGGCAGGCGCAAGTATCGAATTGGTTGATGTGGAACGACGCGAACACCAGTTGGCAGAACTTCTTGAAGAGGTAAAACATGCATATGATTATGTGATTATTGATTGTCCTCCATCGCTTGGATTATTGACGGTGAATGCACTGGTCGCGGCTGATGAGATTTTGATTCCTGTTCAGGCAGAATACTATGCGCTGGAAGGGTTGGGACAGTTATTACAGACTATTGGATTGGTCCAAGAACATCTTAAACCAGAATTATCCATTTTGGGTGCCGTACTGACTATGTTCGATAAACGAACACGATTGTCTGGCGACGTTATGGAAGAATTGTATAAATATTTCCCTGATTCTATTTTCCGCTCCGTGATTCCTCGTACTGTCCGTCTTGCTGAAGCGCCTAGTTTCGGAAAATCTATATTTCATTACGAACCATTTGGTAAGGGCGCAAAAGCGTATCAACGATTGGCAGAAGAAGTGCACGAGAAACATCTATAAATAAATTTTCAATTTCTAATTTTCATTTTTCAATGAATTGACACATTGAAAAACAGATTGGAAATTGATAATTGATAATTGAAAATTTATTATCTATGGCTTTAGGAAAGGGACTTGGCTCGCTGATACCCCAACAGCCGGCAAGAAAAATAATACATCATGAAACAACGGCACCTACAGTGACCGTGCTTTCGCCTAAGGAAAAATTGTGGCAAATTCCTCTTACTGAAATTGTCCCAAATTCTGAACAGCCTCGTAAACATTTTTCACATTCGGAATTGGAAGATTTGGTTGCATCGATAAAACAGCATGGTGTTTTGCAGCCGATTACGGTGACTGAAAAAGATGATGGTGGGTATGAATTGATTGCCGGTGAACGACGGTTTCGCGCGTCACAAATTGCAGGAATTGCAACGGTGCCCGCTATTGTGCGTAGTGCGACACGTCAGGAAAAATTAGAATTGGCACTTATTGAAAATATTCAGCGTCAAGATTTGAATGCAATTGAAGAAGCATTTTCCTATCGACGACTTATTGATGAGTTTGGATTAACTCAACAATTAGTGTCAGAGAAAGTAGGAAAGAGTCGTTCTCATATTGCCAATTTAGTTCGATTGCTTGATTTACCAGATCCTATTCAAAAATCGTTGATTGATGGAACCTTGAGCATGGGCAAGGCACGCGCTATTTTGAGCCTAGAAAGCGCTGATGAGCAGATTGCCATGTTCAAGAGTATGATGGGGGCAGAAATGTCTGTACGTGATGTAGAACAAGCAGTACAGCAAAAGGGAGAACGTTCTCGCAAAGGATCTGTGCGACGTGATCCAAATGTTATGGCACAAGAACAACTTCTTGAAGAACGTCTTGGGTCCAAAGTTCGTATTACCCAAAAAGGGGAGAAGGGAACTATAGTTATCGAGTTCCATTCGAGAGACGAACTGAAACGATTATTGCAAGACCTTACGTAAGATGCGAACTACGAAAAATACGAAAATACGAAATTGAAATACAAAGATAAAAATACCCCTCTGATATGAGGGGTATTTTGTTTCGTAATTTCGTATTTTTCGTAGTTCGTATGTTTTGAATGTTGGTCACGTTTATCCGTTTTTTGGAAGGACTGCCTTGAGCCATCCGGCAATTTTACTTTCCTGTTCGTTTTTGAGTCCAGCACGGATATGGTTTCTGGCAGTGGTGGTTTTGATGAAGTTGAGCCAATCTGGATTTGGGCTTTTGCGATGTTTGTCGATAATAATATCCACAACATCTCCATTTTTTAGTTCACTGTTCAAACTAACCATTTTATCATTGATGATTGCGCCGCTACATTTATTACCAATGTCAGTGTGAATATGGTAAGCAAAATCTACCGGAGTTGAACCGTCTGGAAGATCAATGACATCGCCTTTTGGGGTAAAGACAAAAATGCGTGACTGAAGAAAATCCACTTTAATTTTTTCGAGATCAGTGAGCTTGGTCAAAATATCTTTTTGAATTTCCGCTAATTCTTTTGCCCATTTAATTTCTTTTTTTGGTAATCGCGAACCATTTTCATCATAATGCCAATGGGCGGCGATACCGAATTCTGCCTGTTCATGCATTTCGCGTGTACGAATTTGAAATTCCACTACTTCACCATTATCCCCAAAGACGGTTGTGTGTAGTGATTGATAGCCATTTGGTTTTGGTTGAGAAATATAGTCCTTAATGCGGCCTTTCAACGGTTTCCATATTTTATGCAAAATACCGAGTGCGGCATAGCAGTCGGCAACAGAGGGAACAATGACACGGAGCGCAACAAGATCGTAGACTTTGCCGCCTTCATTATCCTTGCGTAACAATTTTTGGTAAAAACTATAAAGACGTTTTTTTCGTCCGCTGATTGTTTCAATAGGAACGCCTGCTGTATGCAACTCTTCTTCTGCTCTTTTTTGCATATTAAGAAGAATCTGTTCTTTTCCCATCAGTTTTTCTTCTCGCAATTGTTTGATCCGCTGGTATTCTTTCGGATATACGTATTGGAAGGATAGATCCTCTAATTGTCCTTTCATTTCTTCCATCCCAAGTCGTCCAGCAATTGGTGCATAAATTTCCAAACTTTCAAGCGCAATACGATATTGTTTTTGTGGAGGCAGCGCGCCAAGTGTCGTCAGATTATGGATTCGGTCAGCAAATTTAATAATCATGACGCGAACATCTTCTGCCATCGCGACAAACATTTTTCGTAGATTTTCAATATAGCGCTCTACACCACGATATTTCAATTTTCCGAGTTTGGTAATTCCTTTGACGAGTGATGCAATTTCTTTGCCAAAATTCTTTTCGATTTCATCGAGGGTAACTGGCGTATCTTCTGGTACATCATGAAGAATGGTTGCAGTGACAATGACTGGATCAACGCGCATATCAGCCAAGATATGGGCTGCAGCAAGCGGATGAACAATATACGGTTCACCTGATTTTCTTTTTTGTCCTTTATGCGCTTCTGCCGCAAATTCATAGGCAAGCCGAATCAAATCCAAGTCCGCATGTGGTGCATAGGATTTTATTTTTTCCAATAGATCTTCAATTGTATCTTGGTTCTTGCGGGCCATAGAGTATATTATGATAGGTATACTGTAACGGGTTTATGGTAATTTGGCAAGCATTACAACATACGAACTACTACAACATGCGAATTACGAATCCTCGAGGACTCGGTACGAATAGCGAATAAATAAAAGACGTTCTCTTAGGTAGAGAACGTCTTTTTTATTATAATTCGTAATTCGGTATTATTCGTAATTCGTATGTTATGAAGGTTTATTCAGCTTTTTTTCTCCGTCGTCCCCGTGCCTTACGTTCCGGTGCTTTTTCTATGAGTTCTTTGCATTCTTCGAGGGTCAGTTCGGAAGGTTCTTTGCCTGTAGGGATTTTGGCATTTTTCTTGCCGTCGGTTACATATGGTCCATAGCGTCCGTTGACGACTTTTACAGCTTCACCTTCGAAGGTTTTTATTTCGTTTTGCGCAGTAATTGTTTGTTTATCGTTGATGCGCTGAAGAGTTTCTTCAAGAGTAATAGTATATGGATCTGTGCCTGTAAGGGGGTAGTTCTTTTTATCGATGGAAGCATATGGTCCGTATCGTCCTGAATTAACAATAACATCATGACCTTCTTCATTTTTTCCGACTATTCGTGGGAGTGATAAATAGAGTAATGCATCATCGAGCGTCACCTCATCAATATTTTTTCCTTTTGGTAATGAGGCAAATGTAGGTTTTTCTTCATCATCTTTTGTTCCCAATTGAACAAAAGGACCGAATCTTCCTAAACGAACCGTAATTGGTTTGTTTGTTTTTGGATCAATGCCGAGCTCACGTGCGGCCATGACTTCTTGCTTGGTCAAATGTTCTTCTTTTTCTTTTAATATTGCATGGAAAGGTACATAGAACTTTTTTATCATGTCCTGCCATTGCATATTACCTTTGGCAATTTCATCGAATTCTCCTTCTACTTGTGCAGTAAATCCATAGTCAACGATATTGGGAAAATGTTCTACAAGCAAATCACTTACTAAGAATGCGACATCAAGTGGTTTTAACCGCTTATTTTCATCACGCTCAACATAATTGCGCGCTTCAATCGTAGCAATGGTTGGTGCGTATGTGGATGGACGGCCAATTCCGTGTTCTTCAAGTACTTTTACCAATGTGGCATCGGAATATCGCGCAGGTGGTTCAGTTGTATGTTTTTCTGGTTTTAATTCGTGGAACCGAAGTACTTCACCATTTTTTATTACGGGCAATGTTTCTTCTTTTATTGTTTCTGGGTATAGAGCAAGCCAACCTGGGAAAAGCATCGTTTGTCCGGTAGTACGGAACGCATATTGCTTCGCTTGAATACTCATGACGGTTCGGTTTAGTTTCGCAGCAGCCATCTGGGTTGATACCGCGCGTTTCCAAATCAAATCGTATAATCGATATTGTTGTGGGCTCACAAAGGCTTTGATAGATTCCGGAGTTCGTGTCGCCTCAGTTGGGCGAATCGCTTCGTGGGCTTCTTGCGCGCCTTTTGATTTTGTTTGATATTTTCGTGGGGTGGCAGCGGCATAGTCATTACCATGAGCTGATTTGATATATTCGTATGCGCCAGCAATAAACTGATCAGATAGATTTACCGAATCAGTACGCATATAGGTAATGAGACCTACCGAACCTTCTGTACCAACTTCTACACCTTCATAGAGCTGCTGCGCAAGGCGCATACTTTGTTTTGAAGAATAGCCAAGTTTGTGGTTGGCATGTTGCTGCAATGTTGATGTGGTGAAGGCTGGAGGGGGAATTCGTTTTGCTTCTTTTTGTTCAGTAGAAGTAACAGTATAGGTTGCGCCAGAAAGATCTGTGACGATATTGTCTACCATTTCTTGATTGCCGAGAGATAATTTTTCCAATCGTTTTCCATCAATGGAGTAGAGGCGAGATAAAAAAGTAGCGTCTTCTGCTACTTGCGGAGAAAGAATAGCGTCAATTGTCCAATAATCTTCTGTAATAAAGGCCTTGATTTCTCTTTCACGTTCCACAACAAGACGCATGGCAACTGACTGGACACGTCCAGCAGACAATCCACGCGCGACTTTTTTCCACAAAAGGGGAGAGAGTTCATAGCCCACAAGTCGGTCCAAAATACGGCGAGCTTGCTGTGCATCGACTAAGTGTTCGTAGATATGCCGTGGGTTTTGGATGGCATGCTCTATGGCTGATTTGGTAATTTCATGAAATACGATGCGTTTTGCGTCTTTTGATTTTATTTTTAATAGGGAAGCAAGATGCCAGGAAATGGCTTCTCCCTCTCGGTCTTCATCAGTCGCGAAGATGATTTCATCACAGTCTTTTGCAAGGGTTTGCAATTTTTTTACGACAGCCTTTTTTTCGGTACTTACTTCGTAGGTAGGTTCAAATGTGCCGCTTTTTGTATCAACCCCCATTTTTTTCTGAGGTAAATCGCGCACATGACCAAAAGAGGATTCAACGATGAATCCTTTGCCGAGGAATTTGGAGATAGTTTTTGCTTTTGTCGGAGATTCGACAATCACGAGTGTCTTATTCATAAGAAAGAGTGTACCTTAAAAAGTAGCTTTTGTCAATCTAGGACGCAATTCTCCTGCAATAAAACCGGAGCCGGTGATTAGTAAAAGATCGCCTTTCTTTAGCCCTTTTTTGCTCCAGGCAAGGGCCTCTTCAGCATCGATAAATAGCTCTACTTCGGCCTGTTTCGCATATTTTTTTGCCCAGGCGCCTAGGGTGGCAGGGTTTTCTGCTGTGCGAAGCGTGGTGATATTCTGGCGAGTACAGGAAATACGGACAGGGTGGAGTTTTGATAACTCCTTTATCATATTGTGTACTGTCTTGCCGTGAGTTATACCTATGAGTAAATGCACTTGTTTGATTTTCTTTTGGGAAATGAGGGTTTGAATCGTGGTTATGGTGGCTTTCATCTTGTCGTCATTGTGGGCTGAATCAAGGATAATATATGGTTCGCGCGATACTACCTCACAGCGAATTTTTTGGTTCACCGAACTAAGGCCTTTTTTGATTGCCTTGGCTGATATACCAATTTGTTCTGCTGCTTTTATAACGAGTACGGCATTTCCGGCTTGATGCTCGCCAATGCAGGGGAGTTGGTAGGATGTTTTGTCACATGAGAAATGTGTTCCACTCCAATCAATGGCAATATCTTTTGCGCACGCTTTGGGAACATAGGTACAGGAAATCGCATGTTTCTTGTCTGCTTCTTTGTAGATAATATCACGAATATGTTTTTTACTTTCCTGAGTAAATACATGGCAGCCTTTGGTAATAATACCTGCTTTTTCATGAGCAATAAGTTCTCTGGTATTGCCAATAATTTCCGTATGGTCAAGTCCGATAGAAGTAATAATAGCAATGTCTTTATGGGGAATAACATTGGTTGCATCGTATCGTCCGCCACAACCAACTTCTACTACCGCCCACTCGACATTTTTTTCAGCAAAATAAAGAAGTGCAATAACGGTGGTTAGTTCAAAAAAAGAAATGGGATCATAAGGACTGGTCCGCAAATATATATCCGTTGCTTTTTTTATTCTTTCAACAAGAGAGATAAATTCTGCTTTTGACATGATATGATTATCCACTCGCCATCGTTCCGTAATAATTGTTTCTGGTGGAGAAATAGTTGATCCAACGCGTTTGTCGCTTGCGCGAAGAATCGAATGCAGCATATTTGTTACTGATCCTTTTCCACTTGTACCAGTAACGTGAATATAATGAGGAATCTTTTTTTCCGGATTTCCAACGATATCAAGAAAAAATTGAAGACGTTTAATATAGACATCACACTGTTTTGGGTCTTTCATGAATTCACGACGATGGATTTTGGAAAGAGAAAGAAGATATTCTTCTGCTTCGAAGAAGGTCATAGGAAAGACGGATGTGTGAATTATCGTATGCGAATATAGAGCGTGCCTCCGATATGTTTTATTATCCCTTTTAATTCTAATAGCGTGAGTGTGGTTGAAACCACAAAGTGGGGGAGGAGGCTGGCACGAATTAGTTCATCTATGCTTTTTGGTTCACTCGCAATGTGTGAATAGATTTTTGATTCGCTATCATTTAATGTTGGAATGGTGACGATCTGTTTCTGAACAGCTTTTGTATTCGTTTGGTAAAGAGGGAAAGTGGCGAGTATGTCATTCACGTCAGTGACGACCGTTGCGCCTTGTTTCAGAAGATTGTTTACCCCAATACCAGTGGAAGATCCAATTTGCTGTGGTACTGCAAAGACATCCCGATTGTAATCAAGGGAACATTGGGCCGTAATAAGTGCCCCTGAAGATTGCCCTGCCTCAATAACAAGGGTACCGCGGCTAAGTCCGGCAATGATTCTGTTTCTTCTGGGAAAGGTATAGGGTGTTGCCGTCGTCCCCGGTGGGTACTCGGATATAATGGCACCACCATGTTCAATGATGGATTCAGCAAGACGAAGATTTGTTTGCGGCGCGATAGATCGTGAATCTATTCCTGATCCAAGAACAGCAATCGTATATCCATTATTCACCACCACAGCCTCGTGGACAAGAGCGTCTATGCCAAGAGCAAGTCCGCTGACAATAGTAATGCCACTGTCGACTAATTCCCGAACGAGCATATTTGCGACGTCGGCACCGTATCGACTCGGTTTTCGTGTTCCCACTACCGCGAGCGCTGTTTTACTGGTATCGAGATGGCCCCGTACAAAAAGACAGGGCGGTGGATCATTAATTTCTTTTAAAAGAGCGGGGTAATCGGCATCAGAAAGAGAAAGAACTGTAATGTTATTTTTATCCAATACTGATTCTGTGTGGGTGATGTCGAGTGTCTGTTTCCATGAAATGAACTGTGTAATAAGTTCTTCTTTCCAGGGAAGATGAGATCGAAGATCGGTATATGTGGCATCCCACGCCGCATCTATGGTTGAATATGCGCGAATAAGATCGCCGTATCGTTTATATGTCAGCTGAGGAAAGAATCCCAGCAAGCCCTCCTTGGTCATACATTTTTAATACTAAGTACTAAGTATTAGGTATAAAGTATTGTGTATAAAGTATTTAGCGAATACCTTTACTGTGTCTGAAGTTTTTTATTACTTCATAATACTCAATACTTAATACTTTATACCTAATACATAATACCTAATACCTAATACTGCATACTTACTGTTTATCACCCAATAATGCTTCAACTAAATCAATTGATTTATTAATAACCGTGCTTACTTCTTTTTTTTCAAGAAGACCAAATTTACCTAATACAAAATCGGCAGTATCCATTTTTTCTTGTTTTTTTGTATTAGCAATACCGATGCGGATGCGATGAAAGTCTTTTGTGCCTAGGTGGTCGATAATGGAACGAATACCATTGTGTCCTGCATGGCCGCGGTCTCGTTGTACTTTTATTTCACCAAGTGGAATGTCTTTATCGTCGTGAACAACGATAATATTTTCCGGAGTGATTTGATAGTATGCAGCAATAAGCTGAATCGATTGTCCTGATTCGTTCATGAAGGTCATTGGTTTGACGAGATATACTTTTTCTTTTCCTTTTACGACGGATGCGATTTCCGCATTGAATTTCGGACTGAGTGCCCATTGGTCCTGGCCCCACACATCCACGATTGCATCCAACACCATAAACCCGATATTATGTCGGGTTTTTTGATAACGTTTGCCTGGATTGCCAAGACCAACGATGAGTTTCATATAGGATGTTTATACGAAGCTAATATGCGAATTACGAATCCCTGAAGACAGGGTACGAATAGCGAATATTTAAACACAGTATATCTTTAAAAATTCGGTATTCGGTATTATTCGTAATTCGTATGTTATTTATCTTTTTACTTTTGTTAATTTGATGATAATTGGCGCGCCTTCGAATCCGAATGATTCACGGAGTTTGCGCTCAAGGAAGTTGAGGTAAGAACGATGGAGCGATGTTTTTACTTTCACATATAATTCAAATACCGGAGGGGCTGTACCGATTTGGCGCATACCAAGCAGCTCAGGATGGCGTGTTCCTTTGCCACGTGCAGGGAGATGTTCTTTTACTGCGCGCGCAAGTAATTGCTCAAGTGCACGGTTTGCCACACGAATATTACGTGCTTTATATGATTTGATAATTTGAGGAAATATCTGATGAATACGATATCCAGTTTTTCCACTCACAAATAGCATTGGCGCAAATTCGAGGTGGGGAAAAAAAGAATAAATCATCGCTTTTACATTATTACGATGTTCATCTTCGTTATTTTGAGACAAGTCCCATTTGTTTACCAAGATAATGACACTCTTCGCGCGTTGTTCCAATAATCCACCGAGCTGCATATCTTGATGGGAGAGTGTTTCGCTTCCATCGATAACGAGTAATACGATATCAGTTTTATCTAGTGTTTCAATACTTTTAATAACACCTTGGCGTTCGAGACCTTTGCTCACGCGAGATTTACGACGAATACCGGCAGTGTCGATAAAGTTGATCCGATGTTTTTCTGATTTTACCCCATCATTTTTTTCAGTGCTTTCTGTAGTTTCATTTTCTGTATTTTCCTCTGTATCCCTTTTTTTATTTTTTGGCATGTCTTCTTCAATACCTTCGCGTTTATCGTCTTCGTTTGGAATGTATTCGTATTCCATGAGCGTGTCGTATGGTTCACGAGTGGTGTGAGCCATTTCATTTACTATCACGCGTTCTTCACCAATCAATTGGTTGAACAAAGAAGACTTTCCCGCGTTTGGTTTTCCAATAATAGCTACCTGAATTGGTTTTTGTTCTTCTGCTACGTTTGCATCTTGGGGAAATTTTTCTGCGAGTTCAAGTTTTTCATATACAACATCAAGGAGATCTCCAAGACTGCGGCCGCTGGCTGCAGAAATAAGCATTGGTTCACCAAACTGAAGTCTTTTCCATTCATGTTCAACGATATTTTTGGCAATTTTTGGACTGTCTACTTTATTGGCAACAACAACAACCGGCACTTTTCGTTTGTTTCTTTTGATACGTTTTGCAAGTTCAATTTCTTGGGGGAGGATGCCTGTTTCACCATCGGTAACAAATATGATCAAGTCCGCGCGCGCCATGGCAAATTCTGTTTGTCGGATAACATCTTTTTCAAGTGGAATATCTTCTACAAAAGTAAGACCGCCGGTATCGATAACGCGGATATATTTTCCGCGCCATAAAATAAGCCCTTCATTGTTGGTGCGGGTTGTTCCAGGGACGTTTGATACAATAGCCTTTTGTTCTTCGATGAGACGATTAAACAGGGAAGATTTTCCCACGTTTACTCGTCCAACCAAAGCAATGGTTGGAATAGCATTTTGATTGATGGATCCAGGGGTTGCCATAAAAGTATAATTATTCTTGGTAGTCCTCGCCTAATACAACAAGGATATCCGTTTTGTCCCCAAGGACAATGCCGCTTGGAGGATTTTGTTTAATAGGAATGCTCAAATTTTCCTGTAAGAGCTGCATCATATCGAGGGACGCGGTCTCTTTTACCTTATATATACCGCTTGTGAGTTGAGGACGCTCTTCGGTGTTCCCCACCGTTGTAACAGAAATTCCCTTATTTTGCAAGGTTTTGGCTACCCGTGCCCCAAGCCCTGCTCTCCACGTACCGTTTTGGATGTCTATAGTTGATAGGGCAATCTTTGGTGGTTCTTGGGTGGGAGTAGTGAGAGAAGGGCCTCGTGGTGCCGTATCCAAGGTTGTAAATACTTCAGCAATCATTTTATTAATATCGTCAAAAGAGCCGGATTTTGGTTGAAGGATAAAAGCGCCATCTTGGCTTTGTCCGTTTACAAGATAGCCGTTTGGACTGCTATCGAGAACAATTGTTTTTATTTCATCAAAATGAATATTTTTTCCAAGCTTGATTAATGTAATAATATCAGCAAATTCCATGTTCGTACTAATATGTTTCGACATGGTCGTGTACATATTGTGAATGCGTATTGGATTGGAAAGGGTAGTGAATGATAATACTTTTTCTTTGAGCGCAAGAAGCATTTTTTGTTGGCGTCGCGCGCGGGCAAAATCAGATCCTTCACCATTGTTTCCGTGCCGTGATCGTGCATAGGTCAACGCAGTTTCTCCGTCCATTTTGGCTGTCCCTTTGGTAAAAGAAACGGTTTGATATAAATAATTTTTTGCCGGATACTGTGAATCAGTGAATGATCGCTCCACGTCAACGGTAATGCCACCTACATCATCAATGATCTGTTCAAAAGCAGCAAAGTCAACACGAACATAGTATTGAATACTTGTGTCAAAAACATCCTCAATTACTTTTTTGGCAAATTCAGCACCTTTTCCCGGATTGTCTTTTTCGCCAAAAGCATTTGCGTGGTTGATTTTTCTTTGTCCATATTCTGGAATTCGCACGTTTAAATCACGAGGTATGGAGACCATGCCGATTTGACCGGTTGATGGTTTCACGCTGGCAAGGATAATAGTATCGGTTAGGTAAGGGCCATCATGTCCTTCGCCACCCATACCCATCAGAAGAAAATTAATTCTATCTTCTCTTTGCCCATCAAGAGTAATATCTTTGCTAAATACAAAATTGGTCAGTTTGCGTAATAATCCATCAGGCGTTTTTGGTTCTAGCGTGACTGGATCGTAGGCGTCTGGTTCATTTGGTTTTTTTTCTGAGGTGAATGCAAGAACCGTGCCAATTCCAAGAAAGCCAATAATAAATATGCCCAAGAATAAAAAAACCCATGAGCGTTTCCGTGGTTTTGGTTCAATGGCTTTTGGTGTTTCTTCTTCAGGGAGAAAATTGATTTGTCTATGCTCCATATCGTCAGTATCTGTACTATATGCTTAAGACTTCATAACAAACGTAGTATAGGATATTTTTCTCTTTTTTACAATGTTCGACCTTTTGTATTGGAAAGATCCGAAGTGGACAACAATCGTGACTATTTCATTTGTTTTTTGTCTGTATCACGTCGACAAAAAGTATGGTATACTGTATTCATACAGTCCGTTATTTTTTCTTTATGCCTCAAATTGTACAAGATAATACGCTTATTGGTGATATTATCGAAGAGTGGGAAGTAAAAGAGTATGAGCATTTCCACCGTCCGCGTGCGTGGTATGTCATCATGGGAACCTTGGGAGGTTTGCTTATTCTTTATAGTATTATCACAGGAAATTTACTTTTTTCCGCCATTATTATTTTGTCTGGCATTATTTTATTTTTACAAAATAATCATCCTGCAGAAACCGTGCCGGTTGCTATTACCGATCTTGGGGTTGTCGTAGGAAATCGATTTTATCCGTACAAAGAACTCGAGTCATTTTTTATTGTCTACCAGCCGCCAGATGTAAAAGTTCTTTTTATAAAAACCAAGAGCGCACTTCGCCCCATGCTTCGTGTTCCACTTTTTGAACACAATCCTGTTGAACTCCGTTCTAAACTCCGTAAATATATGAGTGAAGATCTTACTCAGGAAGAGGAGCCTGCTTCGGATAAATTAGCGAGATGGTGGCGCATACAATAGCTGGTTAACTAGTTTACTAGTTGTCTAGTTAATAAAAATAACATGCTGTACAGCATGTTATTTTTATGTGGTAACCAGTAGACCAGATAACCAGAAAACTGGTTAACCAGTAAAGTTGTGCGCCCGCTAGGAATCCCTGCCTGCCGGCAGGCAGGGAACCTAGATTTTAAGTTCCGCAAACTTATAAAAATAAAAAACAGCCATTTTGGCTGTTTAATGTGCGCCCGCTAGGAATCGAACCTAGATTTTAAGTTCCGCAAACTTATGTCCTATCCATTGAACGACGGGCGCGTTTAGTGAAGCGGCAGTATTATAATTTGATCTGTGATATTTGTCAATATGGGAGGGGTGGAGTACTATATCTCTATATTATATTTTCTATGAACAATAAAATGATTCAACGACGAATACTTTTAATTTGTCTGCTTCTTCTTGGTGCGAGCGGTATTGTTTTTGCCACAAAATTTCGGGGAACCTATGAAGATCAGATTGCGCAGCCTATCGTAAGGCAGCCGGGAACGGGGGCTGCGACGTCTACATCCACAAACGAACCGTCTGAGCCAGAACTGAGTATCTACAGTGACTCTTATATTACCGGTTTTGAGGAAGATATGCTGTCTATTGCATATGAGCTGAAGTATAAACCAGATGTGATAGCATTTCAGTCGAATGGGCCAAAAATTGCTATTCGCGAAAAAAAGAATAATCAAATAAGTACTATCACTATTTTTTATAATGGTGCTGCCGGTTTTACTTCCACTCAACACTTTTGGCAGGAAATGAAATTGTGTGAAGACTGTAAACGGATTAATCCCACACTTGATTTTGGTGAATCAAAAGATTTGGTTATGTATTCCAATGGACAAAAAGAGTGGGCGGTATTTGAGCGTGAGCCAGGATTTATTGTGGCGGAGTATTATGCAAGCAGCGGAGAAATAAAAAGTGTGATTACTTCACTTAATATGGCAGTGGGTAAAACCAGCGAGAGACCGATTTTTCAGGACATCGATGTCTTTTTTATTGATACCAATGCTTCTGATAATCAGACATGTACGAGTACCGTGAGATTGGTGCGTGGTGTCGTAAAAACACCCAAGATAGGAACATCCGCACTACTGGAATTATTCGCAGGTCCTACTCCGGAAGAAAAGAAGATGGGTTTTGTGTCGATGATTCCTGACGATGTGTGGTTATACTCTTTATCCATTGAACAGGGTCTTGCAACTGTTAATGTGTCAAAACAAATTAATGCGGTGACCAATCCCTGTCACATGGAAGGTGCTATCGCTCAGATCCAGTCCACGGTTAAACAATTTCCAGGAATAGAAAAGGTGAATGTTATGGTTGAAGGAAAAGATACAGGGTCATTTGATACTCCGTAGTGCTGCCTTATCGACACATACTGCTTATGAATTTATCCACGTCTGTATCAGCATTTAAAACAGTAGGAAAAACATTGCGTGAGCGATTGAAATATCTCGGACTCGAAACAGCCCGAGATTTATTATTGTACTTTCCTTTTCGGTATGAAGACTATAGTCAGACCCTCAATATTGAGGAGGTGCAAGAAGGAATGCAAATAACTGTCCGTGCAAAAATAGAAATGATTGCGAGTAAGCGCAGTTTTCGAAAAAGAAAAGTGATTACTGAGGCTGTTATATCTGATGAAACGGGAAAAATGCGCATTGTGTGGTTTGGCCAGCCGTTTATTATGAAGCAGTTGCAAGTAGGGGATGAAGTGCTTTTTTCCGGAAAAACGAACAAAGATATGTTTGGTATTGGGATGACCAGTCCAACCTATGAAAAAGTAAAAAAAGAAGAAAGTGTTCATACGGCACGTATTGTTCCTATGTATTCGCTGACCAATGGTATTACGCAGAAGCAATTACGTTTTCTCGTGAAAGAGGCTTTACCTGCATTAAAAGAAATGGAAGATTGGCTGCCAGAGAAAATCCGTGAACGGGCTCAAGTTATTCCTTTTGCTGATACGATTAAAGGAATACATTTTCCTGATTCACAAGAACATTTATCTATCGCGCGTCATCGCATGAAGTTTGATGAATTATTTGTGACGCAACTTCGTGCGGAAATGATCCGACAATCATTACAGCGATTATCTGCGCCATCACTTACTTTTCATGAGCAGGAAATAAAAGAATTTGTCGCTTCTCTTCCGTTCACTCTGACAAAAGGACAAAAAATTGCGGCTTGGGAAATGCTTCAGGATATGTCACGCACTGAGCCGATGAATCGATTGCTGGAAGGTGATGTGGGATCGGGAAAGACGGTCGTAGGTGGTTTGGTGATGTACAATACGATTTTGAATGGATATCAGGCTGCGATTATGGCGCCAACGGAGATTTTAGCGAAGCAGCATTATGAATCATTAATACATATGCTCGGGGAGAAGACGGTTATTGGACTTATGACGAGCGGAAGTGTGGAAGTGAATCATGAGCTCGAAGATATTGATGAGTCGTCAAAAGAAAAAAAATCACTTTCAAAAAGAAAAAAAGTATTTACCCGTTTATTAAAAGAGGGAAGAATTCCTATTGTTGTTGGTACGCATGCATTATTAAGTGAAGGAATTGATTTTCATAAATTAGGACTTGCTATTGTTGATGAACAACATCGTTTTGGTGTTGAACAAAGAAAAACATTGCATGATAAATCAGGAGATATATCACTCGTACCTCATTTTTTGAGCATGACCGCAACACCGATTCCTCGGTCTTTTGCTTTGGCGCTCTATGGTGATTTGGATATATCCATGTTGAAAGATATGCCGGCCGGGAGAAAGCCGATTAAAACTCGTTTGGTGGAACCGAAATTTCGTGATCGCGCATATCAGTTTATTCGTGATCAAATAAAAGAGGGAAGGCAGGTATTTGTTATTTGCCCACTTATTGATAATATTGAAAGTGCTAGTAATAATACACCAACAACCGATAAGAAATCAGTATTGAGCGAGTATAAAAAACTTTCTGAAGAAATATTTCCCGATCTTCGTGTTGCCTATTTGCATGGAAAAATGAAGTCAGAAGAGAAAGATGAGGTTATGGGTAAATTTGCAGCAGGGGAGACAGATCTTTTAATTTCTACTTCAGTTATTGAAGTAGGGGTGAATATACCAAACGCAACCGTTATGATGATTGAGGGTGCAGATCGGTTTGGATTGGCACAATTGCATCAATTTCGTGGTCGTGTAGGGAGAAGTATTCATCAGTCATTTTGTTTATTATTTACTGATAGTGATTCAAAAAAGACTGCCGAACGATTGAAGTTTTTTGAGAGTACCACGGATGGATTCAAAGTGGCAGAGTATGATTTGGAAATGCGTGGCCCTGGTGAGGTATATGGAAAGACACAGAGCGGAATGACGCAATTTCGATTTGCCTCATTGCAGGATACGGAATTGATCAAATTGGCACGCGATATTGTCAAAGATACTGATATTAAAAAATATCCATCGTTAAAACAAAAGGTGAGCGAGTGGGAGCGGGTGGTGCATCTCGAGTAGGTTTTTAAAGATATAATAGAATTACGGATAATGCGGAGTTACGGAGAGGTTAGGCATTATTATCCGTAATTCCGCTAAGTCCCTCTCCATATTTAATAAAGTCAAGTTTGTCTATACACTCTTGACTTTTTTTGTGTTTTGTGCTATAGTTG
>CAYGHM010000002.1:0-65792 GCA_964349825.1 uncultured Gammaproteobacteria bacterium | reverse complement strand
AGTCCGCCCTACCACATTTCGTTTCGTCGCATCCTTTCGGGGAAGCGGCAAAAATGAGGTGGTAGGGCGGACGGACATTCAATTTATATAAAAAACAAAACCGCCAGAGAAGGCGATTTTTTGTTTGACTTGCCTATCATGCCGACACCCCTCTGCCCTTCGGGCATCTCCCCTTGGCAGGGGCGAGACACGTCAATACTAAGATAAACTATCTTTATCCCTGTGCTGTTCCTCCCCTGCCAAGGGGAGGCCGAGACGAAGTCCGGGTGGGGTTAGGCATGTGTAATTAAATCCTGTATATTATTTACAGAAATTACTTTAATGTTTTTTTGGGAGGCGGCGCGATTAATCGCGCCGGTATTTCGGGTATTTTTCGCTGTAATAATTTTATTCATCCCCATTGCTTCACATTCTTTTATTCTTCTTTCCGCATGTGAGACGCTTCGGACTTCGCCACCAAGACCGACCTCACCAAAAACAGCGAGATCTTTACCGAGTGCTTTATCTTTGTAGGAGCCTGTAATAGCAAGACAGACAGCAAGATCTACCGCTGGTTCGTTTGCTTTGATACCGCCCACAACATTGATGTGAATATCATATTGTGATAATTGAAGTCCAGCGCGTTTTTCTAGCACCGCTGCAAGTACATGGACACGGTTCAGATCAAAGCCGCTCGCTTTTCTTACAGGATATCCAAATGCTGTTTTATTTACCAAGGCTTGAATCTCGATCAGGATAGGACGTGTTCCTTCCATGAGACAAGT
The DNA here is from genome assembly GCA_964349825.1 of uncultured Gammaproteobacteria bacterium. Lineage (GTDB taxonomy): Bacteria > Patescibacteriota > Patescibacteriia > Magasanikbacterales > UBA922 > CAYGHM01. The sequence goes on along the minus strand of CAYGHM010000002.1, from coordinate 65,028 downwards.
AATAATGCTGCCAGGGGCATTTTCTCCTCGTTCTTGAAGAAGAAGCGCAGAGGCGTTTACGACATCTTTTAATCCTTCTTCAGTCATTTCAAACATACCCACTTCATCGGTCGCGCCAAAACGGTTTTTGACTGCGCGGAGCACACGATAACTATGGTAGCGTTCACCTTCCAGATAGAGAACGGTATCTACCAAATGTTCCAGTGTGCGAGGTCCGGCAACGGTCCCGTCTTTTGTCACATGGCCGATAATACAAACAGCAATATTGTTTCTTTTTGCACAATCAAGAAGAAGTGCTGTGCAAGCACGGATCTGCGTCACATTCCCTGGTTCACCTGCGACCTCTTTTGAACTAATAGTTTGTATTGAATCAATAATTGCGATCGATGGTTTTTCTTGTTCGATGGTCGCACAAATGATTTCAGCATTAGTTTCATTCGCGAGTTTCAATGTCGTGGATGTAATACCTAGCCGGTCAGCGCGCAATTTTACCTGTTCCACTGATTCTTCTCCAGAAATATACAAGGTATTTGCTAGGGCGGATGCAAGCTGGATCGTTAACGTTGATTTTCCAATACCTGGCTCACCACCAAGGAGTATCAAACTTCCTGGTACAATACCACCGCCAAGTACTCGGTCAAATTCTGGCATGTGGGTCATTTTTCTCGCAATATCTTTTCCAGAAATGTCTTGTAATGTCTGTGTTTTTGTTCCTGGCGTTTTATTTTTGCTTATTTGCTTATTTGACTTTGCGTTTTCTATTTCTGTAATTGTGCCCCACTTTCCACATTCTAAACAACGCCCAATCCATTTCTGGTATTGAGCGTCACAGCCGTTACAGGCAAATAAAATAGTTTCTTTTGACATAGGTGTTTATTTTTTTGGCGGTTCGAATACAATGCGCGATCCTTTTTCTGCTTGTAATACATAAGAAAGTGGATAGACATCTGGTCCCATAAGCGTGGTACCACCACAAGTCTTACATCGCTCTAATTGGCTGCCGCTTCCACATTGATTTGATTTTATTTTTAACTTTATCTCGTGATCTTTTTCTAAATTTTTTCCATCTAAATCGACGACACATTTTGGTTGGCCAGCACCAGCATCAGATACATGTGCCCAATAGCGTCCGTCCTTTTCACTTACGTCATATACGACAATGTAATGTCCACCCTTCGTAAGGGCGCTGGCACCCACAAGCACAATAATCAGATTACCTTTATTTAATTCTTCTGTCATTGCAGTGGCATTTCCTTGGGTACGACTGAGACGAACGTTTAATCCGGGATACCGTTCTTGCATCCACTCTGTTTTGTAGTAGGAAGGACTTATATAATCACTAGAATTGCAGCTTCCGCCAGCGCCGGCACTATGCGAATGATAAAAATCCATAAATTGGATCGGGTCCATCTTTTTATCTGGGTATAATGCATTAAGAATAATAAGGCTGGAGACCAATCCACACCCATTACTTTTTATATCTAAGTTTCCAGCAAAAGGAGGTTTACATTCCATTGGTTTTTCTGCCCACCGTCCATCAAATTGTTTGTATTGAGTAATAGTATAATTGAACTTGCTTTTTGCATCCGGAACAGAGATGGGAGTTCCATCGAATGTATCAGAAGAATCAAATTGGGATAATTGGATATCCTGTCTTTTTATATATAATACTTTGAGATTTTTAAATTTCACCAATTCCGGATTAATGGTAAATAAAATTATATACGATGCTGCAGCAATAATAAGACCGGTAAGTGCCTGTCCAATTCGCTCTTTGGCATGAGACATACGAGACGAATTTCCAGCAGACGTAGTAATAACAAAACCTTGAATAATGATGATGATAACAGCAATGATAGATGTTGAAACAACTGCAAATCGATAGATTGTACCAAGATATTCTCCGATATAGGGGATGCTAATATATTGTCCGTTACCTGCTGGACCATCCTCTTCTTTGAGACTGTTAATTACGGTTTCATTACTACTAAAATTAAGTCCAGGAATTTTAATACGAGGTTGTGGCGCAGAAATAATATCTTGCAAATTTGTTTCTGCTTGTGCGGGTAACGTAGAAAAGAGAAGTGTCGTACAAAGAATAATTCCACCAAGGAAGAGTATTTTTTTAAGGAGAGTATGTTTTGTTTTCATAGATGAAAAAAGCAATTAAAGCGGTAATGGTGATGTATCTATGTGTATCGATTACCGGTGACAATTAATTGCTTGTGTAATAGTATTACTTTCCAATAGGGCAGGAACTATCTTTTGGTCCTTCGAAATTTTTAATATCAAATTTATTAATTTTTTTTACGATTTTTTCGATATAGGTACGAGAGGCGCCATTGTAAATTTTCTTTCCTCCTAGACCGTATAAAGCTTCTTTTGGCCACTCTCCTTCCTTTGCCCAATCATCAATATCACATCCCCACAAACGCACTGCTGCCGTGAGGGCACCAGGACCGCTGCTATGTCCAAAATATAACATAAATACTTTATCATCAAATGAAGCGCTGCTGCATCTGCCATTAATTGTTTTGGCATTAGATCTGAAGAGGAGTGTCGCATATGCAGTATTAACTTCAGGATCTTTGAGGCCTGGATTATCGCATTTGTCATCCCATCCGATACCTTTTAATACACGACGACATGTTCTATGCGCATTACCATCTATGCACTGGAACAGGCCAGTTGCTGTCCCTCTTGGGTTAACGATGGATGGATTGAGACCAGATTCATGATGTGCTACTGCTTTATATAATTCCCAATTCATACCCGAGCAGGTTGCAAATTTTTTAAATGTTTCATCATAAGCTGTTGAACCATACGGTTTTCCTGAATTATCTTCAGGTGTATTATCATCATTTCCATCAAAAACTAATCCGTCTATATCAGACGTAGGAATATATAAAATTTTAAGACTTTTGAATTGTACGAGTTCTGGATTGATAGTAAAGAGAAGAACATAGGAACCTGTAGCAAGGACAAGGCCAGTAAGGGCACGCTGGATCATGGTTTTGGCAGAGGTGATTTTGTCAGCGCTTCCAGCAGATGTGGTCCAAATAAATCCACCAATGATAATAAAAATGACAGCGAGAATAGATGCTGCAACGACAGCAAAACGGTAGATGCTTGCAAGGTATTCTCCAATAAAAGGAAGGGTAATATAGACACCTTCTTTTCCATTAAGTCCCGCTTCTTTTTTAACCAGATTGGGTATGTCATCGACGGGTGTAAAATTAACACCTGGGATTTTTATTTTTATTTGTGGTACCTCAATAATTTTTTTGATTTCTTCTAATGCAACAGGGGGTGGTCCAGAAGGAGGCGTGTCTGCTTCTGCTGCTGTTGCTGCTCCTGCTGCTGGCGCAGGGACACTGGCACCATATGCGCTATTGGCAATGAGTCCAAATAGAAGGGCGTGTCCTTTTGAACCCATGTGCAAATGGTCCCCAGAATCAAATTCACTGTCGAGCGCATCATCATTGTTTTTATCAACGAGTGGATATATTTCTATGTAAATATCAAGTCCGTTTGGTTTTGTCGCAAGCCACGCATTATTTTTTTTCAAATTATCAGACCATTCTTGGGTCCAAGAGCTGTATCCTTTAAAGGGTTGGCTGCCTGTCACGATCACACGAGTTTTTTCTGCTTCGGCTGCAATAAAAATACTTTTTAAATGCTGTTGAGTGCTCTTTAATCCACTTGCATTACCAAGTCCATTTAATCCGCCAAATACAATAATATCGTTATAGCCTTTTCCTTTCACATTGGCATTGTATTGTTCTAGGAAAAAATTTGCCGATGAACCACTCTTCGTAAAACAGACAAATTCAGTGTCTGGATAGGCTTTTTTTAATTTATTAACAAAACCGTACGAATAACTACAGCCTCCTGCATAGCTCGATGAGCCGATAACTGCGACTTTATTTTTTGCGAATGCTGATACTGGTAAACAGAAAAAAATGAGGACAGAAAAAACCGCGATTACTCTTGCGCTCAAAGTGGAGAGAGATGTATTGCCAATCCGCATAAAGCCAGAATTATTTATTCAAGATTAAGAAGTGTCTTCCAATGTTCTATAGTAGCTGGTGTTTGGATTTGTTTATTGTCCATGAACAATGCCGGTACTGCCTGAATATGAAGTAAGGAGGCAATAGCGTGGTTTTTTTCTCGGTATTGTTTTGGTCGATCAGTTGCAAGACACGCAAGGAATTTTTTCTCGTTTAAACCACTAGATGAAACAATGGTTTTGAGTATGTTTTCAGATAAATTTGTACTATTGGCAAATGCAGCTTTTTTAAACTCAACAAATTTTCCTTGTTCGTGAGCGCAAAAGGCATAATCATGTGCCAACTCAGTATTGTGAGGAAATGTGGTGACGTTTAATAATTTCCAAATAATTTTTATTTTTCCTGGGTATTGTGCAATGAGCGCGTCGAATATTTCTGATTGTGCGCGACAGCCGCCACAAGCGAGATCTTCAAAAGCTACTATGGTAATAGGAGCTTTTTTTTCTCCGATTATAGGATCTTCAGCGAGAAGGGGAACAAGATCAAGTTTTTTTTCTTCCTGCGTATTTTTTTTGTTTGGGATCAGTGGTTCGTATTGGTACACACGAAAAGCAAACCCGAGTAATACAAAGAGAAGGGCAGGAATAAAAATGAGGAGTAATTTTTTGGTATCCATAGCAATTATGGGGATACGGTAAATAAACCTGGTTGGTTTTTATCCGTAAAATAAATCGTTTTTCCATCTTTGCCGACAAACATGGATTCAATGACGTGGTCAGTTGCTATTGGCAATTTTATTTTTATACCAGTTTCAACATCAATTTTGTAGAGATCGTCAGGAATATTGTCTGCAAGTGATGGGGCAAAGCCTGCGCCTTTTGGTAATTCTCTTGGCACACCACAATACGCAAAACGATCATCAGTAAATGTACATTTGTCTGCCCATGTATTGAGCTGGATAGGTTTGCGATTTTCACCAATTGCATCACCTGCAGAGTGGACAATCCATAACTCAGGTTTGAATTCGTTTCGCGCGCTATGTACGCTATATAGTAATTTTTCTCCTGTTTGAGACCAGTTTGTTATCAGACCACGTCCTTCGACTACGGTTGATTTAAAATTTTCTCCATTTTTTCCAATAAAAAGTACTTCTTGACGATCGCTTCCCAAATCTTCTCCTGTAGTAGACAAGGCAACTATTTGTTTATTTGGTGACCAATCCACAATAACTTTGTCTGCATTATTTCCTAACGGTTCAACAAGTTCAATATTGTTGCCGTCTGGATCAGATGCAACGAGCCAGCGATTTTCAGGTGAGAAGGCAAGACTTTTTGCGGCAATTTTATCTCCACTCGGAGCAAAAGAAAATGATTCCCAATGTTTTGGAAGCGTTGCCTGTTTTTTTGTATCAAAATTATAATAAATATTTGCCCCATCTGGATATTCAATAATTGACTCATCGGATATTGGAGACCAGGTAACATCGTCAACGTTATAGAATACTTGGTCACTTAATGCTTCAGGTTGTCCATTTGCGCCGATCCGATAGAATTTTCCATCTTGGCTATTATAAAAACGTGGATTGCCAGAGGTGGAATCTTTGGATACACCAGTGATGGCATTGCTTACTACTTGGTCTACTTGTCCTGGGGTGAAATCTGTTCCAGGTCCGCCTTCTTCTGAGCCAGATTGCTGCGTTTCACTTGCTGGGAGTGCTCCTGTTTCGGTAATTTCTCCTGGTTTAGGGCCACCTTGATTCGCTTGAGGAAATTGAGATCCTTCTGTTGATTCTTCTGTTGTTGTTATAAGTGGTTTGGGTGCCGTATAGAAGAATACACGATAAAGAAGATAGCCAATGCCGATACACACGAGCGTGAAGATAGTGATAATAATGATACGTCTTTTGTCCATAGGGAGAAATGACAAATGGGTAATTGCGGTTTAAGGAAGTTAATTTTTTATTTTTATGATGACGTTTGATTTCCTGATTCAAGGCGTTTTGCTTCTTCAGTATACTCTTTTTTTTGCTTTTTGACAGCACGTGCGAGCATAAAACCGTTTATTGTATCCCATGGAACGATATTCACAATAGGAATGGATTCTGCAATTGCTGCTCCACATGCTTTAAGTGCATATTTTTTGAGAATAAATTTTTTTGTTTCTCCATTTTGTGCCATAAATATGCTGGCAGTAGTTGCAACAGTAAAGATATTGAAGAGGGCAGAAACTGTGGCTCCGTCTATAGATTCAAGAACATCAATAGAGTCGGTCACGATATATCCCGCCTTTAATGCAAACAACCCTTTGATCGTAAGACGGGAAGCATTCGTAAGAAGTTGTTTTTTTTGGGAAGAAATATTGGCTGCCTGTTGCCCTTGTTGGGCATTTTGTGTTTGTTGTGCACGTGCTTGATTTCTTTCCTGCTGGAGCGCTTCGGCTTGTTTTTTTTCACGTTCTTGTTCATCTGGCTTTGTATCTTTTTTTTCTTCAGGATTGGTCGCTGCATTTGCCTCGTCGTACATGGGGTGTTCTGTCGTGGGCTTATCAAATCCAAGCGAATCTCCCTCTTTTGTTTGTGGTTGTTCTTCTGTTTCACCTTCTGGAGAAGAGGGATTTTCTTGGGGGTTTTTATCTGGTGCTGCCGGAGCTTCTGTTTGGGGTTCTTGTTCTTGTGGATTATTTTCTGGTTCAGCGGCAGCTTCTTCTTGTCCTGGTTCTCCCGCTTCGTCTTTTTCATTACCTTGTTCTTCACCAGTGGAGTCTTTGTCTTCCGCATTTTCTTCGTCATTTTTTTCTTTGCCGTACTCATCTGGTTCTGCTGCCTCGTATGCCCCACTTTGGGCATCGTCTTCTTGTGGTTGTGATGATTCTTGAGGGCTTGCACCAAATTGGTTGAGCATGTCTTCTGCTTGTTGCGGCGCCATGCCAGATTGCGCGGATTCCGCGACCATGTTTGGTAGACTATTTTTCAATATCTCTTCAATTTGTCTCGAAATAATATCGGCATTTTCATCGGAAGACAAAAAATCAGGAAGTGCTTTCCGGAGCGCGCTATCCATTCCCGTTTTTAGTGAATTGAGATCGAGTGGTTCTTCAGACATGGGAGCTGATTATGTGTGCAATGTGGTAATTGCTGCAAGAAGATTGGAGCAATCTTTTTTATACTGAGCAACCATTCGGGATATAAAATCAGGATCAGTTTTTTGTACATCTCTTCTGTATTGATGTAGTGCGCAAGTAAATTGTTCTGCACGAAGATTAATAAGCGTATTTGCGTATTCCTGAATTTTTTTTGTATTTTTTTCTTCTAGTGCTTGTTTTAGATATTTTTTTGTTTGTGTCATATCTTGAACAATTGAGGCTGCTTTTAGGCCCCAATCGGTCGCATTTGTTTGATGCTCTTGGTTTTTATTCTTTTGCAATTGATGCGCCCACAAACGCTCCTGGTCGGCTGTTGGCATAGAGAAAGTTATACCAATTTATAGGTATTATCAGTATGAACAAGCTTATATTGTTTTTTATGTTTTGTTTTCATAAGTATGTCGACAAGAAGATCTTGTACTACTCGGTCTGCAACGCGTTCAATCTGGCGAGCCCCCATATCCGCGTATTTTGCGTCTTTGATGAGTTGTTCAATTGCTGGTTCCGTAATATGAATGGCAATATTATTTTTTTCTTTCATCGCTGCTGAGAGTGCCTCAAGATGTTTTTTGGCGATAGCCGTGACCGTATCGTGTGTGAGCGGATTAAAGACACAGAGGGCATCAAGGCGTCCGAGTATGGCGGTACCGAAAGCGTCTTGTAACCGCGCTTCAATGGCTGACGTCCGTCGCTCTACTTGCGCATTTCCATCGCTCCCAACACTCCCAAATCCAATACCTGCACTTTTATATAATTCAGCACCTATATTGGTGGTCAAGATAATGACAGTATGTTGGAACGATAAGTGTTTTCCGCCGCTATCAGTCAATGTCCCTTCGTCAAGAATTTGTAATAAGAGTTTGAGCACATCCGGATGTGCTTTATCAATTTCGTCGAGAAGAACAACTGAATAGGGGCGTTGTTTTAATTCATCAACAAAACGATTGCGGTCTTTGTATCCCACATATCCAGCAGGGGAGCCGAGTAGTTTTGAAATACCATGGCCTTCGGAAAATTCACTCATGTCGAGACGAATTAAGGCTTTTGGATCTTGGTAGAGTTCCTCTGCGAGCGCTTTGGCTAATGCTGTCTTTCCTACGCCGCTTGGGCCAGCAAAGAGAAAAGAAGCAATCGGCCGGCGGCTATTTGGATTTGTTCCCAAATGAGAACGTTTTAATGCGGTCGAGATAGTAGTGAGTGCAGAATCCTGTCCAATAATATGCTTTTTTAAGCGAGTATCAAGCGTTCTCAGTCGATCCCATTCTTTTTGCGCGAGTATTTCTGGAGAAATATTAAGACGTGTACTAAGAACACGAATAATATCATCACGACCGACAAGCGCTCGTTTTTTGGTTGGTTTTTTGGCCTTTTTTTGAATTGTTGCCAATTCTTTTTCTATCTTTTTTAATTGTTCTTTGAGTTTAATTGCTTGTTCCAATTTTTCTTCATCAATCGCAACTTCTTTTTGTTTTAATAAATCATTCACACGTTGTTGTAATGAAAAGAGTTGTTCTTCTTGTGGTGTTATTTTTTGTTTTGTTCGGACTGCTGCAGCCGCTTCATCAATAAGATCTATCGCTTTGTCGGGTAAGAAATTATCATGGATATAGCGCGCGCTTAATTCTACCGATGCTTGAATTGCATCGTCGGTAATATCGGTATGGTGAAATGCATCGTAGTATTTTTTAATCCCGCGAAGAATATTGGTAGCATCACCTTTGCTTGGTTCATCCACGCGGATAGACTGGAATCGTCGTTCAAGCGCCGGGTCATTGGTAATATATTTTTTGTATTCATCAAATGTAGTTGCGCCGATACAGCGTAATTTACCACGAGCAAGTGCTGGCTTTAAAATATTGGCTGCATCCATAGTACCTTGGTTTGATCCTGCGCCGATAATATTATGTATTTCATCAATAAAAAGAATGTAGTCAGGATGGGCAGATACTTCATCGATCAGTTGTTTGATGCGTGCTTCAAATTCCCCTCGGTAAATTGTCCCGGAGATAAGCAGGGTCATGTCGAGAGAAAAAATATGCTTATTTTTGAGTACTGCCGGAACAGTACCGGCAGTAATCCGTTTTGCCAGCCCTTCAACAATCGCTGTTTTTCCAACACCCGGCTCACCAATAAGAATCGGATTATTTTTATTGCGACGAGATAATACGTGGATGACGCGTTCGATTTCTTTTTCCCGACCAATAACAGGGTCGATGGTTTCCTGAATTTTTTCGTCAGTAAGTCGGGTTGCAAACATGTCGAGCGCACTTGGGCCCGGTTTTCTCATTTTTGTTTTTTCAGGCGGATGTCGTGGATGCGGTCCCGGCATCTCATGTCCGTCTTCCATATCTTCTCCCATATCATCAAGATGATTCATTACCTCAGAAATTTCTTCTATATCAGGGAATTTACTAGTACTTTGAAAAATAGTTTGGAGCTGTTCTTCAATTTCTTTTGTTTTTATTTTACTTGCAATAAAAATGTCATACAAATCTGGACTTTCTGTTGTGATAATTCCGTGCAAAAGATGCTCTGTTCCTACATGGTTGTGCGCATACTCATAGGCAATAAGCATGGCTTTTTCCAACACTTGTTTTGCATGTTCATGTAATTCTGGCAAGGTTGCGATAGCTGATTTTCCTTGTTCAGAACTTATTTCCAAATCAATTGTTTTGAGAGTAGCTAAATATGATACAATTGATTTATTGGTAAAGTTATTCTTTTTGAGGAGCTCAGCTCCTACGCACCCTGTTTCTTCTGTTATGGCAAGAAGGAGGTGCGCCGGAAGTACTTTTTCATGCTTAAATTGCGCGGCGAGAGAAATTGCGCGAGCAATCACATTTTTTAAGTGGGTTGAGAAGTTTTCTAGGATTTGTTTCGGTTCCATATCAGAGTTTATTTATAGACTTGCTATCTTGTGAACTTTATTCTAATCTACCATTAGTATATAGGTAATCTGCTTTATTTTCAATTATCTTACCTTATGTACGGGTTTATTAATCATTTTGTTGAAATATGACCTTTCCTACACATATTTTTAAGGCGTATGATATTCGGGGGCTCGTAGTGGGGGAATTGAGCGCCTCGCTTGCTTATGGTATTGGTCGGGCGTTTGCCGAAACCATTCGTGAAAAAGGAATTTCAGTTGACGGCCGATCTTTGGTGGTGGGTTATGATATGCGTGATACCAGTCTTACATATCAAGCCTCAGTTATTGAGGGGATTACCGATGCGGGTATCAATGTGGTTGATATTGGACTTGCATCTACCCCTGTATTTAATTTTTCCTGTGCACATTTTCCAGAATACGCTGGGGGTATTATGGTAACAGCAAGTCATAATCCTGCCGAGTATAATGGATTCAAGATGACGCTTGAAAACGGTCTTCCTATTGGAAAAAATAATGGCATGGATGATATCCGGGCAAAAGTAGAGGCAGGAGTATGGAAACCATCAGAAAGAAAAGGGTCAGTCTCTACGCGAGATACTATGCCGGACTATATGGGGAGGTTATATGAGCTGGTAAATAAAGATACAATTAAACCGCTTAAAGCAGTCATTGATTTTGGAAATGGTATGGGTGGCGCGATTATGCCTGCTGTTATTGCTGGTTTACCTCTTCAAACCACTTTTTTATTTCAAGAACCAGATGGAACATTTCCGAACCATGAAGCAAATCCATTAAAATCTGAAACATTAAAAGATTTACAAGCAAAAGTGAAAGAATTGGGTGCAGATTTTGGGTTTGCGACTGATGGGGACGCGGATCGCATTGGTCTTGTCGATGAGAATGGGGAAATTGTTGATCCGTCATTTGTGGGAACATTGCTAGGTCTTGAGGTATTAAAACTTCATCCAGGTGGACACATGCTCTATGATTTACGTTCCAGTGAAATTATAAAAGAAACATGGGAATCGCATGGAGCGACGACGGAAATGTGTTCTGTCGGCCATGCCTTAATTAAAAAGACCATGAAAGAAAAGAAAGCTATTTTTGCGAGCGAATTGTCTTTGCATCTGTATTATCATGATCTGTATGATATTGAGTCAAGTGATTTGAGCTTTCTCTATATTGTTCGACTTTTATCAGAATCAGGCAAAAAATTAAGTGAGCTGACGTCGCCACTTAAAAAATATTTCCACTCAGGTGAAATTAATTTTGAAGTCCATGACAAAGATGGAGCAATTGCACGTATTCAAGAAGCATATAAAGACGAGATAAAAGAAGTGTCTACGATTGACGGAATTTGGATGAAATGTGATTGGGGATGGATTAATCTCCGAAAAAGTAATACAGAGCCAGTACTCAGATTGAATTTGGAAGCGAAGACGAAAGAAGTAATGGAGAGAGAAGTAGAAAAAATAAAAGGATTAATCGGAGAATAGTATTGACGTAAACACCTTTCCATGCCTATACTGATAGCGACAAAGTGGAGGTGACGAGTGAATTGGCGTTTGATGTATCACAACCTGTTCAACCTGAAGTTCGCTTGTGCGGCCGCTGTGTTTCAGGCAATAATTGCCTGTTGTGTGAATTGGGAGCATGGGGTAGGCTTGGCCACTTCTGCTGCCTTCGCCCAGGCATGTGCGAGCTTCCTGTCAACTGGTGTATCCGCACGGCTTGTCCAGCATTTTTCTCCCATTCGCAATGCGTTTCGTTCGTATTTCTTGGGGAGTCTTGCTGCTGGATCGCTCACGTTTGCGATGAGTTTCACAGGCCATTGGTGGAATGATTCGCCTGAGCTCCTGATGTCGTGTGTGTCGCCCGTCTTTTTCAGCTACACGAGCAGCTACCTGACGAACTACGTCACCCGGCGCGGTTATCTGCGCCCGATCAACTACCCCAAGGAGGTGCCCGGCCAAGTGCCCTGATATGACCACAAGTGTTTTCAGGGCTGGCCATATTAGAAAAATAAACACCCCGTAAGAGGGGTGTTTTTGTTTGTCTGTTTTTGTTATACCCAAGAACCTTCTGATCTCGTATTTTTATAGGTGTATATCCATACGAGAATACCACTTTTGAGTTTTATTTTTTCTCGTGAATATTCTGGTTCTTCATACATATCAATTTTTTCCAATTCTTGTTCTGTCAGTGATAATACTTTTCCTTTTGTCTCACTTTTTTTGTCCGGGATAACGGTTGAGTATTGTTGTCCTTCGACAAAAGCGGGAATTTTTTTATGCTGGTCAAGAATATCATCTACCCCTTCTTCAAATCGACTGATTACTTGTTCTTGCACCGAGCGTTCGAGCAGGGAGCCATAGACGAAAAGTAGTTCAGTCATAGAATAGGATTATGCCATCTCCCGCAGTTTTTTGATGCGGTCTTCAATTGGCGGATGAGTAGAGAAGAGATGTGATATCGTTTTTCCCTTCAATGGATTTGAAATAAATAGATGTGCTGTTGCCGTACTTGCTGTTTGTAAGGGTGTTGCAGATGTCGAAATTTTTTCCAACGCTCTTGCTAATCCTTCTGGATAGCGAGTGAGTAAGGCTCCGGAAGCATCGGCTAAATATTCTCTTCTGCGAGAGATGGATAGTTTAATAAGTTCAGCAATAATTGGTGACAGTACAATCAGTACAATACCGAAGATGGCAAGAATGCTGCCAAGTTGCCCTGATGATCTATTGTCATTATCGGAATGGCCCATTAAACGGGCACGAAAGAACATGTCAGAAAGAATAGCAATGGCGCCTACCAAGACAACAACGATGGTCATGACACGAATATCATAATTTTGGATATGTGATAGTTCGTGAGCAAGTACACCTTCCATTTCTTCATTCTCAAGTGCTTGAATGAGTCCGGTAGTAACAGCAATAGATGCGTGTTTAGGGTCTCGACCAGTAGCAAAGGCATTGAGTGCCGGGCTATTAATAATATAGACGCGTGGCATGGGTAATCCAGATGTGATTGCAAGATTTTCTATCATGCGCCAGATATAAGGATTGTCTTTTGCCTGAATTTCTTTTGCACCGGTTGATGCGAGTGCTATTTTATCTCCTGCAAAATAACTAATAAGTGTCATTCCTCCGGAAATAACAATCGCAGTACTTACCAGGCTGTATCCATATCCCAAATAGACATCGGCAAACCATGCGATGCCGATAATGAAGACAAGGAAGATAAAAATAAGGAAGAGGGTCTTTCTTTTGTTTTCTGTTATTTGATTGTACATATTTTTTTTGAGAATTGAAAATGAAGAATTGAAAATGAAGAATTTTTTTCATCTCGATATTCCTTATTCATTATTCTCTATTCTTAGAATTTCACCTGTACATTTTCGCGTTCTTTTGGATCTTCAATCTCGAAGTATCCAAATTTTTCGAATTTCAATGATCCTGCGATCATATTTGTTGGGAAGTGTTCAACTTTTGTATTGAAATCACGCACCTGTCCATTGTAGAAGCGACGTGATGCTTGAATTTTGTTTTCTGTATCGGATAATTCGTCCATGAGCTGTGCCATGTTTTGATTTGCTTTGAGATCTGGATAAGCTTCAACGGCAATACGCAAACTTCCCATCATACTGGATAAGGCGGATTCTGCTTTTGCGAGTTCGGCTGTGTTCCCACTTGCTTGTGCAGTCATAGCTTGGGAACGAGCTTTTGTGATGTTTTCAAGCAAAGTGCGTTCATGGGTCATATACCCCTTTACGCTTTCTAGTAAGTTTGGAATAAGATCGTGCCGACGTTTCAATTGAACATCAATATCACTCCATGCTTCTTTTACACGGTTTCGTAGGGTAATAAGGCCATTGTATAGGCCAATGATCCACAGGCCGAGGAGGACAATTATACCAATAAGGATATACACTGCTGTCATAGTTGAGGGGACAATGAATAAAATAATAAGTGATGTGGGGCGCTGTTCTTATAAGGGCCCCGAGGCAGCGCCTCGGGCCTACTTGAAAAACACCCTTACCTGTGGCATACTCGATATACGTCTATTGTACTTTTTACTGTCTGTTTCGTCAATTATGATGACTCTTATTGTATTTCTTATTGTTCTCAGTGTATTGGTTTTGGCCCACGAATGGGGTCATTTTATTGTTGCCAAGAAAAGCGGCATGAAGGTATATGAATTCGGCTGGGGTTTTCCACCTCGGGCATTTGGCGCCTATAAAGACCCAAAAACAAAAAAATGGGTGTGGGTATGGGGCAAAGGAAAAGGTGGTCTTCAAGATACCGTTGGTGGTGAAGCTCACCAGGAAGAATATTCGGGTACTTTATATTCGGTGAATTGGTTACCACTCGGTGGATTTGTAAAAATTAAAGGAGAAAATGGTGAAGATGCAAATGCCTCTGATAGTTTTGCTGCACAAAAAATTTGGAAACGTGTTCTTGTACTCATTGCCGGAGTAACAATGAATGTTATTCTCGCTGCGGTTCTTCTCAGTATTGGGTTTATGATTGGTCTCCCTACTGATTTTAGTGGTGGGGTGGATAAAAAAGCTATTGTCGTTCATCCTCCTGAAATAAGTATTCAGCAAGTGGAAAAAGATTCTCCCGCCGAAAAAGCAGGGTTTCAGTTTGGTGATACAGTTCTTTCGTTAAATGGGGTGCCCGTGGATTCATCCGAGCAGATGCGAGAACGTATTAAAGAATATGGCTTTGTTCCAATTTCCGTTGAGATCAGACGTGAAGGGGTCATAAAAACCGTTGAACTAACGCCTACTGATATTGGAGAAGATAATGTGCCGCGTCTTGGTGTCATGCTTGCAGATGCAGGAGTTATTCGTTATCCATGGTATTTGGCAATATATAAAGGAATTATCGCATCAGGTGTTGGTCTTATTAATATTTTTATTGCGTTCTTTCTTCTTATTAAGGGGCTCGTTCTTGGCAAAGGTCTTGCTTTTGATGTCTCTGGACCGGTAGGTATTGCGACCATAGTAGGACAGAGTGCGCGTATGGGAATCCAGTATCTTATTAATGTCGCAGCGATGATTTCTTTGAGTCTTGCGGCGATTAATATTTTACCAATTCCAGCGCTTGATGGTGGAAGATTATTATTTGTCATTATTGAAAAAGTTATTGGTCGTCCTGTTTCACAAAAATATGAACAGGCCGCGCATTCGATTGGTTTTTTACTTCTTATGCTTTTAATTGTTGTCGTGACCTATCGCGATATTGCACGTTTGTTTTAATTATTCTGTATGGTAAATGACGCTCTTGCATTACAAAAAAAATTCTTAGCAGCACTTAAGAAAGTAAAAACTGTTGCCGACCTCGATATTCTTGAACAAGAATATTTTTCTCGTAAATCTGGTGCCATCACCACACTCCTCAAACAAATGAAAGAATTGAGTGAAGACGAGCGTAAAACGATTGGAAAAGAAGTGCATGAAATAAAAATGGCGATTGACACTGCATTTGAAGACAAAAAACAGGAAGTAAAACGTTCCGAGTGGGAACAACAGTTGATGGATGAACATATTGATGTTACACAGCCTCGATTGCCGGGTACACCTCATGGATCATTGCATCCAAATACTATTGTGCAACAAGAGCTTGAGGATTTATTTACCTCCATGGGATTTCTTATCGCAGACGGGCCGGAGCTCGAAAGTGATTATTATAATTTTGAAAGTGTTAATGTCCCTGCTGATCATCCTGCACGTGATATGCAGGATACCTTTTATATTAAAGATCATTCCGATTGGGTCATGCGTACACACACGTCTTCTGTTCAGGTGCGCGCTATGCAAAAATATGGCGTACCATTGCGTATGATTGCGCCTGGTCGTTGTTTTCGTAATGAAGCAACTGATGTTCGTCATGAACATACGTTTTATCAGCTTGAAGGCGTGGTCGTTGGAAAAGATGTTTCCATTAGTCATATGAAAGGTGTGCTTGAAACGATCGCAAAAAAATTATACGGACCAGAAACAAAAGTCCGTCTTCGTCCCAAGTTTTATCCATTTGTCGAACCAGGTATGAATGGAGAAGTTACCTGCCACGTTTGTGCAGGGAACGGTTGTAAACTATGTAAATTTACCGGTTGGTTGGAAATTTTTGGTGCGGGCATGATTCATCCAAATGTATTGAATGCGGGCGGAGCGAATCCAGAGGAATATCAGGGATTTGCGTTTGGACTTGGATTGACCAGATTGGTTATGTTGAAATATAAGATTGAGGATGTTCGCCATTTACAGAGCGGGGATTTGAGATTTTTGAATCAGTTCAATTCATAGAGCCCAACTTCTTAGAATTTAAATACACGACTTTCACAGATACTTACTATATGTTAATAAGCAAAAACTGGTTACGAGATTACATATTCCTTCCTGATTCACTTGATCCGGCTGAATTGGCATTAAAATTAAAACTTACCACCGTTGAAGTCGAAGGAATAACTGCCCAGGGTGAATATTTAGAACATGTGGTCGTGGGATTGGTGAAAAAAACAGAAAAGCATCCTAGTGCAGACCGATTGCAAGTATGCCAAGTAAATATTGGCAATGAAGAGATTCAAATTGTTTGCGGTGGATCGAACGTTGTGGAAGGAATGAAAGTTGCACTTGGAAAAATCGGTGCAAAAGTATTGTGGCATGGGGAAGGAGAACCTGTAGTGCTCGCAGAAACAAAAATTCGCGGCATTGAATCATTCGGCATGATTTGTGGCGCAGATGAAATTGGCCTTGGCACCATGTTTCCCAAAAAAAATGAGAAAGAAATTTTGGATCTTAGTCATTTGAAGAATAAACCAGGAACACCTCTCAAACAAGCACTTGGTCTCGATGATGTTATTTTTGAAATTGATAATAAATCCATGACCCACCGTCCTGATTTGTGGGGTCATCTTGGTTTGGCTCGTGAAATTGCTGCAATCTATCGGAAAGAATTATCTGAACCAAAACCTGCCGCAGTAAAAGCGGCAAAGGGTCGTCTTGTACGTGTTGAGGTAAAGGAAAAAACACTTTGTTCTCGCTATATGGGGGTAATGATTGATGGAATAACAGTAAAACCTTCGCCTGCACATATACAAGAACGTTTGATTGCTGTTGGTATTCGTCCTATCAATAATATTGTTGATATTACCAACTATGTCATGCTTGATATTGGTCAACCGCTCCATGCGTTTGACGCGAGTCATGTGGCCGTAGGAAAAGAGGGTATCAATGCTCATATTACAGTTCGGCATGCTGAAGCGGGAGAAACCATTCAGGCGCTGGATGGAAAAGATTACATATTATCTGACGCCATGCTTGTGATCGCAAGTTCTGAAAAGGCTCTGGCGATTGCAGGTGTTATGGGTGGAGAAGTGGGAAGTGTTACCGATACAACAAAAACGATTATTCTTGAATCTGCAAATTTTAACGCAGTATCGGTTCGAAAAACGGCGCAGGCATTAAATTTGCGCACTGAATCATCAAGCCGTTTTGAAAAAACATTGGATCCTCATCTCTGCGATCTCGCACTTCGGCGCGCAGTAGAAATGATTACACTGTCCTGTCCTGGAGCAGCGGTGGTGAGCAATATTGCGGATGAAAAAAATTTCTCTGTTTCACAAGGGCCGATTGAATTGTCTCTTGACGTGGTGGAAAAGAAAATCGGTATTGCTATTGATAAAAAAACTATTGTAGATATATTGGTACGTCTCGGTTTTTCTATTAAAGAAAAAAAGAATGTACTTTCTGTTACGGTGCCGACGTGGCGAGCAACAAAAGATGTCGTTGCAAAAGAAGATTTGATTGAAGAAATTGCTCGCATGTATGGCTATGATCAAATTCCAGCTACACTCCCTGATTTTTCTATTGCGCCGCCGCTTCAGCAACCAGTTCATCGTGCTGAGCGTCTTGTTCGTACTGTTTTATCTCAAGAATTACATAGTGCCGAAGTATATAATTATTCGTTCGTCTCTCGTGATTGGATAAAAAAGATTGGTCTGAATGAAGCCTTGCATATTGAGCTCGATAATCCTATTGCAAAAGATCGTCCATTACTTCGACGTACATTATTGTCCGGACTTTTAGAAAATGTTGAAGATAATACGCACCGTTTTGACCGTGTTGCTTTGTTTGAAATCGGCCGCACGTACAAGATCGAGGAAGCAGGGGAGCGCGCAACACCAAATAGTGATGAACTCCTTCCTCGCCAAGCGCAAATGTTGGGAATTATTTTTTCTGAAAAAGGAAATAAGACACCGTTTTTTGTTCTTCGCCATGCAATTGATGTTATTGCTCGACATATGAATGCGGTATTGGTGATAAAAGAACTGGAGAATCCCCCTGTGTTTGCGCATAGCGGACGAGCTGCAAGTATTTTTTGTGGGGAAAGAGAAGTGGGGCAGATATATGAGATTCATCCGGCAACACAAGAGCAAATCGGTGTTTCTGAACGGATCGCTTATGCAGAAATTGATCTTGATCTTTTATCTGCTGAGGTGCCGGACAGGGTTCAATATCAAGCTGTCCCTGTTTACCCATCAATTTCTCGCGATGTGGCATTTATCGTTGATCGATCTATTGCTCACACCCATATTATACAAACCCTATTATCGCATGATCCACTTATCGCATCAGTAGAATTATTTGATGTCTACGAAGGAAAACATGTTGAAGAAGGAAAGAAAAGTATGGCGTATCATATTGTCTACCGATCACTTGAAAGAACATTAGGAACAGAAGAGGTGGAGAAGGTCCATGCAGAAGCAGTGAGGATGCTTACAAAAATGTTTGGTGCAAAAATTCGTGTGTAGCATTATTAAGAAATGTAGAGGTCTATAAGAAAGTATTTTCCCCAGTGGCGGCGCGATTTATCGCGCCGTTTTTTTTATAATATATTATTGCAAATAAAAATGTGATATACTACCTCTATCAAAATTAAACATTGCCTGTATGTTTACCACTAGTCAAGATTTATTTTATATTGTTCTTTCGTTATCGATCGTATGGTTCACTGTATTTCTTTGCTGGCTCCTCTATCAAGCCGCGCGAGTTTTGCGTAATGCAAACCGTATTATTGAAAAGCTCACCAATCAATTGGAAATGATTTCCGATGCTGTTGAATTTATCCGCGATAAAATGGATGGTGTATCTGGAAAAATGGGTGTAATGAGTTCTATGCTCGCAAGCGTCATCGAAAAATATATTGTTGGAAAGATCGACAAAAGTTCTTCTATGGATTTCGATGATATCGACCTTGAAAAAGAGGTAAAGCGGAAAAAGAAAAAAGCACGACGATAGCAAACATGCGAATTACGAATCCTCGAAGACTCGGTACGAATAGCGAATAATAAAAGACACCCTGCTTAGTAGAGGGTGTCTTTTTTATTATAATTCGTAATTCGGTATTATTCGTACGTGCCCGCTCCGATGCTTGCGATACGGAGTCCATACTTTACGTCGGACCGTAGCTTCTTAGCGAAGGAGGGATTCGCATGTTCACTATATTTTCTGTTGTGGCAAAGCATGTCTCTCCGGGTCGATAGTTCGGTCGAAACAGGTGCGGCCTGCCTTGTGAGACCAGTTGTCGTTCGCGCCAAATTCATTCATAGGATACATGGGGGCAATATTGCGGGAGTCTCCCTTTCCTCCTTCTTGTTCCGCTGCAAAATCAGCACAGAGAGTAAAAGAAAGGTTTCCTTTTATTTCATATGTATACGCTGTACCAGTTGCCGGATCTTTTGGTACTTGGAATCCAGTAATGGAGTCTTCCAAATCAGACAATTGGGCAGGTAATGTTTTTTTTCTCTGCCAATAATCAAGAATTTGATATTGAATAGTATTCAAATCTGTCGTGCGCTGCTGGTCAAATCGTACATTTCGTTGGTGTTGTGGAGAGCCAGCAATGAAGAATCCGGCAATAAGTGTTGCGAGGACAACGACTGAGATGATTCCTCCAATCATTTTTTTGACTTTACTTTCTAGGTCTTTTTGTAAATCCCATAAGTGATAACCAAATACTGTGGCCGCCACAATAAGAACAGTCATTATTTTCAATGTGAATGACCATGTTAGTTCACCACGATAAAAGTTATTTACCAATTGAACCAAGTCAACAATGATAGTGATTGCCGCAATAAAGAGAGTGAGGTAGACAAGCCATTTTCGGCTTTTTAATTGTTTTGCTTCGGGGACACGGATATATTCTTTTTCAAGAAGCCAAGACATGAGTAAATATACTGGGAAGGCCACAACAAGTGAGGATGAGGCAAATCGAATGGTATCGTAAATTCCCGGTAAATAGTATTGAAGTGGATCAGGAAGAAGAACATTAATATATTGAAAAATAATTGCAATAAAACTGACCACACTTACGTAAAGCATGGCGATGAGGAGCAGGTACATGAATACATGTTTTGGTGATGCGCCAGTTTCGTGGGACATAAGTGGGATGATAATAAGGATTAATAAGATAATGATAATAACTACCATAGTAATGGTATCTTAGCCCAACCCCTTTAAAAAGAAAAGACCTGTCTTGCTGGACAGGTCTTTTTTGGTTATTCGGTTACCACGAGTGTCCCTCGCATTTCTTTGTGTCCAGCGCCACAAAATACTGAGCAGAAGAAGGAGTGATTGCCCGCTTTATCAGCAATGAATTCGACAGTTACCGTTTCGCCTGGTTTCAATGTTTTACTTACACCGAAATCGCTTAAGGTAAATCCGTGATCAACGTCGACACTTTTAATATGAAGTTTAACTGTATCACCTTTTTTGACCGTGATGGTTGATGGCTCAAAGTTCCAGTTTTTGGCAACCATGGTGAATTCTTTTACTGCTGACACGACTGGTTTTGGTTGCGTTTCTTCCTTTTTTTCAGGGGTAGGTTGTGGTTTTGTGATAGGGGATACGGTTTTTATGTCAGTCTTCACTTCACCTTGTGTATTTACCTCATCATCATTTTTTTCATCTGTAGTTGCTGGATTTTTAGCATCTTGTTTTTCCTCCTGAACAATCGGTTCTGGTTGAGGAGCAGACACCTCGGTTTTCTTTACTTCAGTAGATTTGCACCCTGCGCCGATAAATACCAAGGTAGAAAGAACGAGAAGATATGCTGTCAATGACTTCATAAAACAGTATTATTAATAAAAAGCTGTAAGTAAATAAGTTATAAGCAACAGTCAAATACTTATTGCCTGCATCTTATTATAGTTGAAGTGGTCTATTTTGTGAAATCTTGAACTTGGCGCGCGGAAGTGGTAGGATAGCCGCACTACCCCTCCAATTCTCTTTATTATGGAATTTGTTCATCTTCACGTTCACTCCCATTATTCGCTGCTCGATGGGTTGATGAAGCCAAAATATCTTGCTAAAACCGCTAAAGCACGGGGTTTTTCGGCTGTGGCAATTACTGATTCCGGCGCGATGTATGGTGCAATTGAGTTTTACCAGGCTTGCCTTGCGGAAGGCATCAAACCGATTATTGGAACAGAGATGTATTTGGGGCCACGTCGGCTCTATGATAAAGACTTGGAACTTGATAAAGATCGTTTTTCAATTATTCTTCTTGCAGAAAATTTTCAGGGATATCAAAACATGATGAAAATGACGTCGATTAGTCATTTGGATGGTTTTTTTAATGGCAAACCGCGTGTTGATAAAGAATTGCTTCGTGAATACGGAAAAGGACTTATTGCGCTTTCGGGAGATTTGAATGGAGAAATTCCTTCATTATTATTACAACAAAGATTAGAAGAGGCAAAACGCGTTGCAGAAGAATACAATGATATTTTTGGACAAGGAAATTTTTATTTGGAAATTCAAGATCATCCTGCGCTCGAAGGTCAGTCTATTGTGAATAATGAACTTATTCGGATTTCACAAGAAACGGGGATTCCGCTTGTGGCAAGTCGCGATGTACATTATCTTAATACCGAAGATGCGGAAGCACAGGATATTTTATGCTGTATTCGTGAGGGATGGAAAGTAAGTTATACTGATCGTGCTGATTATCGCGATATTGATCGGTCATTTTGTTCTGCCGAAGAAATTTCTGAACGCTTTAAACATATTCCGGAAGCAGTACAAAATACGGTTGTCATTGCCAATCGGATTAATCTGGAAATTCCACTGAATATATGGCATTTTGCGCCCGTTGATTTGCCGCCAGGAAAAACAGAAGATGATGTGCTTCAGGAAGAAACGTATGCTCGCGTTTCCATGTATTATCCAGAATTAACGGATGAAATTCGCGAACGTTTGGAATACGAATTGGGTATTATTAGAACAAAAGGATATTCTCCATACTTTTTGTGTGTAGCGGATTATGTGCGTTTTGCAAAAAGCAAAGGTATCGTGGAGTCTACTCGTGGTTCGGCTGCCGGATCACTGGTATCGTATGTTATGGGTATTACCACGGTAGATCCATTGCGATTTAAACTGCCGTTTGAGCGTTTCCTAAATCCATTTCGTCCGAGTGCGCCGGATATTGATACCGATTTTGCCGATGATCGTCGGGATGAAATGATTGAATATGTTACCAATAAATACGGTGCAGATCGTGTTGCTCAAATTATTACCTTTGGGACAATGGCTGCACGCGCGAGTGTTCGAGATGTGGGTCGTGCGCTTGGTTTGTCGTATAATTTTTGTGATCAGGTATCAAAGATGATTCCCCAAGGCGCGCAAGGTTTTCCTATGACTATTGAACGTGCGCTCAAAGAAGAACCGGATTTGAAAAAATTGTATGATTCAAACGAAGATGCACAACGATTGCTTGATCTGGCAAAAAAAGTAGAAGGCTGTGCACGCCACACATCTATTCATGCGGCAGGTGTGGTTATTTCCCCGACACCATTGACGGATTATACCCCCGTCCAACGTGAAACAGGTGGGGATAGGATTACGACACAGTATGAAATGAAAGCCGTTGAAACTGCAGGGGTATTAAAAAATGACTTTTTGGGAATTCGTAATTTGGCGATTCTTGGAAATGCCGTCGAAATTGTAAAAAAAACAACAGGGGAAGAAGTGGATATTTATAATTTGCCGCTTGATGATACTAAGGTGTTTGAGATGCTCGCGCGTGGAGAAACTATGGGTGTGTTTCAGTTGTCCGGTTCCGGTATGACTCGTTGGCTCAAGGAACTTCGTCCGAGTAATATCGATGATATCATGGCCATGGTTGCTTTATACCGCCCTGGTCCGATGGAATCTATCCCTGAATATATTAAGCGTAAATACAATCCTGAATTTGTAAAATATTTTGATCCTCGCCTTGAGAAAATTTTACAGGCATCATACGGACTTCTTGTATATCAGGACGATGTGATGTTGACCGCTATTGAATTGGCGGGGTACGACTGGATGGAAGCGGATAAATTCCGTAAAGCCATGGGTAAAAAAATTCCAGAAGAAATGGCGCAGCAGAAAATTAAATTTTACGATGGCTGTTTGAATCATGGAAAACTGAAAAAAGATATCGTTGATGAAATGTGGCGGGCAATCGAACCGTTTGCTGCCTATGGATTTAATAAAGCCCATGCGGCAAGTTATGGTATCGTGGCGTATCAGACTGCGTTCATGAAAGCACATTATCCTGTACAGTATATGACAGCTGTCTTGGCTGCGGAATTTGGCGATTCAGAGAAAGTTGCGGCCATTGTTCATGAATGTCATCGCATGAATATTGAGGTACTTCCTCCGGATGTGAATGAAAGTTTCCGAAACTTTGCTATGGTATCAAAACCAGGGGAGCGAGGGCGTATTCGTTTTGGTTTGAATGCAATTAAAAATGTAGGAACTCATGTGTGTGAAGTCGTGTATCGTGAACGCAAAGAACATGGAACATATATAAGTTTACAAGATCTTTTGGAACGTGTGCAGGATAAAGATTTAAATAAAAAATCGATCGAAAGCATGGCTCAAGCGGGAGCGCTCGATTGTTTTGGTCATGATCGTGGTGTTTTGCTTACCAATAGTGAAAATATTCTATCATTTGCCAAGCACACGAGAGACAAACGAGAAACAACCCAGTTTTCTTTATTTGCTGGCACAGCGATTGAAATGGAAAATAAATTGATTCTGAAAGATGCGCCCGTCGCAACCATGGACCAGAAATTAACGTGGGAAAAGAATTTACTCGGATTGTATGTATCATCACATCCATGCGCAGTGTATTTGTCCCAAATGAAAGGAACCGTTACTCCGCTTTCAGATATAGAGGCGTGTGATCGTGATGCGTGGGTTGTTGTATGTGGTGTTATTGATAGCGCAAAAAAGAAAATTACCAAGAAGGGGAACGTGATGCTTTTTGTCACAATTCAAGATCCGAGTGGAACTATGGAAGTACTGGTATTCCCAAAAATTTATGAAACGACTCAGGCACTGTGGAAAGAAAATACAGTCGTGTGTATTGTCGGAAAAACACCAAAAGAAGAAGGGGATAATAAAATATTTGTAGAAAATGTTCATGTTTTGAATAAAGATAATGTTCAGATGCTTGCGCGACAGTTGTCGCTCGGCAAAGTAACAGAACAAAAAAATGCCGCTCCGGAAAAAACGATTACGCTAACTATGACACGGGATCAATTAAAAGCATGCAGCGAAGGATTGAAAACAGTCTTCTCTCGCTACCCAGGACAGCATACGGTGTATATCCGTGTTGGTAACGATGTGATTCGTGCCCAGGCAACGATAGGATGGAATAAAGATGTGGAGAGTTTTCTGAAAGAAATGGTGGGGGAAGAATCAGTATCTGTGGTTGAATAACAAAAAAGAGAGCCTACGTAGGTTCTCTTTTATTTTTTATCGTATACTTTCCAATTTGGATCAGGCTGAATGTCTTTCCGAGAAATGTGCTCACCTTTTTTCAGTCTAAAATATGCCGCAGCGCCGATCATTGCTGCATTATCCATCGTGTATTCGCGTTCCGGAATATGAATATGTTCTTTTCCTAATTCTGGTGCTGCTGCGTACACCAAGGTTTCTCGGAGTTTTGTATTATTACTCACACCGCCTCCGAGAATGAGAGATTTTGGTTTATATTTTTTAATGGCATTCATGGTTTTCTTTACCAATACGTCTACAATGGCTTGTTCGATAGATGCACAAAAATCATTTTTGGTAATGCCATCTTTTTTTGTTCCAAACCACGAAGCAATCGCACCAAATGGATTTGTGTTTATTTCCTGGAGAGAATTATCTCTCAACCAGTAGAGTGCGGCTGTTTTTAATCCAGAAAAACTAAAATCAAAATCATCGCTATCCGCCATGGGGCGGGGAAAGCGAATCGCATGGGGATTTCCTGTTTTTCCATATTCGGAAATTTTTGGTCCGCCTGGGTATTCCAATCCTAGTAATTTTGCTACTTTATCAAATGCTTCTCCTGCCGCATCATCCCTAGTTCCACCAATTTTTTCGTATACACCAAAGTCTTTCATCAAAATTAATTCCGTATGTCCGCCACTTACTATCAAACACACCGCAGGAAAGGCATTTTTTTTGAAATTTGAAATTTGAAATTTGTCATTTAGAATTGATGAGTGTATATGTCCTTCAATATGATTCACGCCGATAAGCGGCACATTCCATGTGTATGACAATGTTTTTGCCACTTCAATACCAACCATAAGGCCGGTGATGAGACCGGGACCAGAGGTTACGGCAATGGCATCCGGTTTGTTGGGAGAGTGGATCATACCAGGGTATGATCCCACAGAAAGAGATGTCATGACAGTTTCGACCACAGGAAGAATAACTTCCGCATGTCTGCGCGCTGCCACTTCAGGAACAACACCGCCATATTTTTTGTGAATATCAATCTGGCTCGCAGTTTTTTGTTCGAGCACAATAATACCCTCGTCGGAGGCGTCGAGTAAGGCGACTGAAGTATCGTCGCAGGAGGATTCGATGGCGAGGATGATCATGTGATATGAAAACAATAAAACATTAAAGCATTAAAACATGAAACCGGGGGAAAATCAAGATAAATAAAAATAGTTTTGTGAAATAGGTAAAAACACAAAGACCGCCCGTCACTTAAAATTATAATGTTTTATAATTTTAAGTGATTGCGGGCGGTCCAAGTTGTCTGACCTTTCCTTCCTCACAGGCTGTGAAGCCGAGAACATCTGTTGCAAACAGATGGAGCGATAAAGTCAGATATCGCTCTACCCCACCGTATGGTGGAAGATGGGGTATTTTGCGTATTACACGCACAGTAGTTGTACTGGTGGGGCACCTTGACGGCGATGACCCTCGAAGACAGCGATTGGCCTGTCTTTGAGGATGGCCGCGAGTCGCAGCACTGATTCCCTGTCCACGGAAAGTGTCAGCATTGCCAGCGGCGTTTTCCAGCTGGGACGCTTTTCCTCCTTCAGGGGGATGACGTGGCCAGGGAACGCTTCGGAAAACGTCCGGAACGCCACCTTCTGCTGTTGGAAGAACCCCGGGATGGCCTGTGTTTGCCCGTGTTTTGTCACGGATTTCAGGTATCCTTCCACGTCCTTCCTCCGCACCAGCTTCATTGTGGTCGCTTCGTAGCTGCTGCCGTGATCCCAGAGGATAACGACGAGAGTCCACTTTCGCATGTGCACCTCCAACCCGTATTGAGTGTGTTTGGAAACTAACGGGTATTTTTATAACCTTCCATAAGAGAAGATAAGCAAAATATCCGTTATTTATACCAACATAAATAACAAAGAAGTTTATCATAAATTGAGTTTTTTGTCAATACTAAATAAAAATAGCCCTTTTAAACCATTAACCTGCCCATTGAAAAGTAATAAAACAAAGAATGCTGTATAAGAGTAAAATACCAGAAATTGTACAATATATCGCATATATCCATTTTTTTTGCATCACAACTGCCAAAAATAAAGGTGCTATCACTAGGACGAAACGTTGTATGCTTGTGAGCGTATTACTAAAAAGTGATGGAAGAAGATTTAATATAGTATAGAATACATAGGCTGGATGTATTTTTCTCAATGTGGGTAATAGGGCTACTGTAAAAAGTAATGCTCCCATTTCTGCCACATGTTTTAACCAATAATCTCCTCTGACAAATATATTTTTGGTATATGCCCACAAGAGATTAGTAGGTAATACTAAATCTCGTCCAGCAGCTGATTGGCTGGTGAACCATGCAAGAGGATTACCTGTTTTGATATAGAGATATGCGGAAAAAATAATAAGTCCAACTGGTGGAATAAATAATATTGTGAAAAATTCATGCCGTGGTTTTGACTTGTTTGCATAGTGTAACCACCAGAACCATAGCAAGAGCGGCCATAAAAAAATACCTGTGGGACGCGACGCGCTCGCTAGTGCAACTGTTATTGCTGCGAGCTTCCATTGCTGTCTTGAGCTGAGTAAAAGTGTTGTTACTATAAGGAGAAAAAGTGTTGATTCGCTATAGGCACTGATAAAAAAGAAAGAGGTCGGAAAAATTGCTAGAGCTATTAACGCTTTTAACGCAATTAGTTTATCCCACTTATCTTTCATCCAGCGGTAAAAGATAATAAATCCTAAACAGGTGAGAATATTGGTCGTAAAGAGGGCTGCGGCAAAACCTTTTAAGGGAGTAATAATTTCAATAAATTTCCACAAAAGAGGGAAGAGTGGAAAAAAGGTGACATTGGACATTGCTCCTGTTTCTTTTAGGTGATAGTTGTCATTTACAATCGAGTAGTACCAACCGCTATCCCATCGAGCCCAAATTGGAGGATTGGGATTATCTTTCCAAGGTATTATTATGTCTGGATGTAGGATGAAGGCAGACTGTCCGATAATTTCTAAAATAATTCTCCAGATAACAAAAACAGTCAGTGGTGTTAACCACCAGTGGCGAGCATACCAAGATCGGATCGTCATTAAATAGAGTTTCCACATAATATTTAGTCTATATTTTATCACAAAGTAGATTTGTTTGGCGTATCTTTAAAAAAGAATATTTTATTTTGTCTATAAAAATGAACAACCCGCCTCAACCTAAAAGGCTGGGCGGGCGTTCTCTTGTGCGAAGTGTCTCGACATCCAGTCGGGAACACTTACTAGCTGGTGGTGAAACTCTCGAGCACCAATGCTCCGGGGTGGAGGTTGGTGAGTGTTGAAACCGAGGAGCTGACGTAGAGAATGGGCAGGTTGCAGAGGTCCACGACGATGTTCACGTTGTGCGTGTTGTCGTCGAGGAGGCCAATGACGCGCATACCAATCGTTTGGAGCAGTTCGAGCGTGTTCTTCTTGAACTCCGGATCTTTCATCTCGAATTTGGGTTTCAGGATCGCGCGCACCCCCTCCGTGCCGGGGAGAGGGAAGCCATGCTGCTGGAGCGAGTTTCGGAACCCGACTCCCATGCCCGGTTCGTCCCGGCCTGTGACATACACGATGCCGATGTCGGCGTCTCGAAGCTCCTGTACGAGGCGGAGGGCGCCGATGATGGGGACATCATGGACCTGATACTCGTTGGTGAAGAACCGATCGAACCAGAACTTGTAGACCGTGTTGGCAAGTTCCTCGACCATCACCTTCGACGTGTAGACGGGATCGAAGCCATATTTCTGATGCAGGCCCCGAACCGTCTCTTTTGCGCCGTAGCCGATATCCTCCAGGGTCATCTGGCTCATGGCCTGAGTGAACCAGGGGATGTCTGCCTCCAGGACGAGTTCGCGCAGGATGGCCAGGGTCCGGTGTCGATTGTCCATCAGGAGACCGTCCACGTCCAGACAGAACACAGGCGCGTAGCCGTGCGCCCTGTGCGTGGCTGCATGCTCGCGGATCAGCCGCATCATGTCATGAACATTGACGATCGAATGGCCTTGGGCGGTAGTTTTCATCTTGTCCTCGCATGCGGTTTTTGACCGCATCTGCACTGTATTTCCCTACACCACCATGGTTAAGAGAATTGAGAGATTTATACCAGAAATGTGGTATGGAGTCAACGATATTAGAAAAATGACACTTGACAACTATGTCTACTTCTTATATAATCTCGTTGTTACAAAATTGTTATGGCGCCATCGTCTAGTGGTCAGGACACCAGGTTTTCATCCTGGGAACAGGGGTTCGATTCCCCTTGGCGCTACCAAAAAACACCCCGACTCAGTCGGGGTGTTTTTTAACTGTTTTGTTTAAAATATCCCTATTTTGTTGCATTTTCTTGACAGAGAATATATTCGATGGAGTATAATCATTTTATTATTATCTTAACGATACATATATGCCAAAGGAGGATGTATTATCTAAGCTCCCTCAATTCATGAGCGAGATGCGGGGTTTCGCAGCTGAGGTTCGTGTGTTTATAAATGATCAGGTTCAGTTTAATGATTTTTTGCGTGAGAATATTGTTTTGAAGGATGATCTCAAGGAAGAGTTAAAGAATTTTGCTACAAAGGATGAATTTAATGCTCTTCGTGACGAAGTCGGCTCTCTTCGTGGTGAAGTGCGTGTTATTGATGAGAGAACTCAGCGAATTGAGACGGATGTGAAAATTTTAAAAAAGAACACGTTTGAGGATTTGAATGCTATGGGCCGGGATATAATTCAATTGAAAGAACGGGTTTCACTTGCGTAATATAAAATCCTCAGAAATGGGGATTTTTGCTTATTTTAGAGAAAAGAGGTGAAAAGTTCTTACTCTTGACAGCGGCCAGCATATATAGTATTATGTCTTCACAACTCATTACTGAAGACAGTAGCCACCCTTCGGGGATAAGTGCTACCGAGGTGCAAAATTAAGAGATTTTTCTCTTAGGTCGATTGTACTTAGTCTTTGGTAGTGCCAGAGATTTTTTATTTTTTTGGGTTACAATATGGCAAAGACCCGACAACAAAAACAGGAAGCGGTAGACATTATCTCCCAGAATCTCCAATCTGCAAAATCCGCAGTATTTGCGAATTTTCAAGGATTGAAGATGGAAGATATTGACGAGCTCCGAGGCATCTGTAAAGATCAAGACGTATACTACGCTGCCAGCAAGAAAACCTTGGTAAAAATCGCACTCCAGAATGCTGGATACGATATTGATACCAAAGAATTTGAAGGTGGTGTCGCAGTATTTCTTGGAATGAAAGATGAAGTAGCGCCAGCACAGATCGTCGCGAAATTCGCGAAAAGTCATGATGTCGTGAAGGTTTTTGGTGGTATTCTTGAAGGACAGTTTATTGATGGTGTTAAAGTGTCACAACTTTCTGCACTTCCAAGCAAACAGCAGCTCCTTGGTCAATTGGTTGGTACATTGAACGCGCCGGTATCCGGCTTCGTGAATGTGCTTGCTGGTAACCTCCGTGGACTTGCAAACGTCTTGAATGCGATCAAAGATCAGAAACCAGCCTAATAATACGGCTAAATATACTAACAGAATATAATTATTTTTTTATGTCAGAAGAAAAAACAATGGTAGAAGTACCAGAGAAATTCAAGGCGCTCGTTGAGCAAGTTGAAAAAATGTCTGTTCTTGATCTTTCAGAACTTGTAAAAGTTCTTGAAGACAAATTCGGTGTTAGCGCAGCAGCTCCAGCAATGATGATGGCGGCTCCAGCAGCAGGTGCGGCAGCTCCAGCAGCAGAAGAAAAATCTTCATTCGATGTTGAACTTACTGAATGTGGTGCAAACAAGATCGCTGTGATCAAAGTGGTAAAGAACGTAACCGGTCTCGGACTTGCTGAGGCAAAAGGTCTCGTTGATGCTGCTCCAAAAGTGATCAAAGAAGGACTTCCAAAAGCAGAAGCAGAAGCTTTGAAGAAAGAAATCGAAGACGCTGGTGGAAAAGTAAATTTGAAATAATCGTTCAATCGATAAAAAAACCTCTCCGAGAATATCGGAGAGGTTTTTTAATTTATTAATGTGCCTGTATTTGCGACATTGGTATTCATGACATGTTATATACACTGGTAGGGGAGAGAGCGAGGCAACACTCTTTCAAACTCCTCGACCGCTTTGCCGGGCGTTTTTTATCGCAGCTGTGAGAGATCTGATTTCATCAAAGGGGATTTGGGTTTCTCCAACGACGATCATTTCCTGTATCTATTGTTTGACTTCTTCGGAGAACGGAGTTCCGTTCTCTTGAATTCTTCTTAGATGAAGAGGTCCTTTTGTCAAGGATAGAAGATTTACACCGATAGATAAACATGTGTTTATTTTTCTAAAGCAAAGGAATATATTTTATTATCGTCTAATATGTATGCTGTTTTACCTGTTTCATCAATCACCATGTCAGTAGGTTTAAGCCAAGAAGAAGAGGTGTATTGCTGAACGAGCTTTCCTGTTTTATCAAGCACAACAACACGTTTATTTTTTGGTTCCAGAATGTAGATATTTTTTACCTCATTGTACGTCCAGAGTTGTGATGGCTCATCGAGCGCTGGTTCAAGTCCAGAAATGGTAAATGTCTGCTGTTCGCCACTGGTAAATTTAAGGATGTTGCCATCCTTGTTCAATATAAACATATCACCGTCAATGGCAAATGATTGTGCTTGTGATAAGTCAGTTGTTGTTTTTAACCATGCTGTTCCTTTGTCATAACCAGTTTGCGTTTTGCTATGCTTGTATATTTGATTGGTACTCTGATCAAGTGTATAAAGTTTTACATTGTAGATAAACGCATCCACAATATTGGTAGTGGTTCCTGGATAGCCAATTGTTTTTGGTGAAAGTAATCCAGAGTCTTTTTGATAGGTAGCAATACGATTGTCTGCATGAATAAATACAATGGTATCCTGTTCTTTTGGTGTCGAGGCAATGCGAAGTCCGGTCATTGTTTCGTGATTTGTTTCTTCCATTGCTTTTGTATTTACATTAACACGGTATAAGAGAGGATCATTTGGTCCATACGCAATGAGTGTATCATCTATACGAACCAATTTTTCTGTACCCACTTGTTTTCCCGGACTTCCGAGAGACGTAATGAGTTCTGGTGATACCTCTTTCATTTTTTGTACTTTTCTTAAACTTTCTTGAATGCTTTGTTCAAATTGTGATTTTTGTTCATCAGCTTTTTTGTCTTTTTCTGGTAATTGGTTGAGAAGATCGCGAGCCTCGGTAAGAAGGGTAAGGGCAGTTGTATTATCGTCGTAAATAATACTTGCTTCAGCTGCATCTTTTTTATTTTGCACAGCGCTGATAATATTTTTGTATGTTTCTTGTTTCACCACGTATTGTCTGCGAATATGCAGCGTGCTGAGGCTAATACTAAAAATAATAACAGCAAATATGGTAAGAACAAATAGGAATTTACTGATTACAGGAAGGTTTTCAAAGATATCAAGAAGGTTTCTTCCTTTTGTTTGCATAGATCGGACGACCTCTTTGCGACTATTGTTTTTATTAGTAATAAGGATGAAGAGTCCGATAAGAAGTTTTACTAGCGTGAGGACGATGTATTTGATTGTTTTGCCAAATCCAACCAAGCCAATAACAATTGCACGACCGAAACCAATGAGAAGAGCGTTGGAAATTGTTTCTTCTGGTCCAGTATGTTTTGGCACATGCTTTGTTGATTCGTCATATTGATGCTGTTTAGCAATGGAAGGGGCAGACGAGTGTCTGGTGGTATGAGTGGAGGTGGTATTGGTCTGTTTTTCTTGCCCCATTTTTTCTTTGATGCGACGAAGTAATTGACGGAATACGGGCGGGGACAGTGTTTCTGCTGTTTGTTGTTTTGCGTGCATGAGTTTATTCAGTGATGCCTCTGACCCTTGTGGGGTGTTTGCTTTTTGTTGGAATGTTGGCGGTATTTTCTCTGAATGAGGAAGAATACGGAATATAATACCACCAAAAGAATATTCGCTATTAGTATCTGATAATACTTTTTGAATATGTTCCGAACTTTGTTTGGTGGAACGGGAAGTGATGAGTTTTTGTAATCGGTCTGGCGCAATGAATTCTATAACATGTGGAGTTCCTACAAAGAGGAAATCACCTGCATTGAGATTGCCCTGAAGAACAGAAGGAAATAATTCACGAGTATGCTGTGCATCATTACCTTCCAAAATATTTACACTGCCAAACTCTTGTTTTTGACGGTAAAAGAGATAGGCATGTGGATTTCCATGTACTGCGAAGGCGAGAGTATTGTTTCGAATAACGCCGATAAGGGCGTTTACTTCAATTTTTTCTTCGAGCAATTGCTCTGAACGTCGATTAATAAATTCCAGAGTTGCTTCAAAAGGGTCTTTTTCATCACCGTGATCGGTTTCATAATATCCCTTTTCAATATCATCAATCATCTTTTGAAATTTCTCTATATTTCCGATAGTTGCGCTATTAATTTCTATCAACGCAAAAAAATAGCCTTTGGCCAATTCATCGGCTGTGCTCGGTTCAGTAATATGGAGGAGGACGTGGGATGTCCGCTGTTCGTGCCCTTCAACGAAAAACTCCTGTAGTTCAAGATGGCTCATAATGATACTTTGACTTTTGGGCCTAGCGGTATTATACTCTATGTAATCGTGATAGACAAACATGCGAATTACGAAATGGGACGAAATTACGAAATGGGGGTAACTTGTAAATTTGTCAGTTCAGAATCATTTTCGCTTTGTATTGTTCGTACTTTCGTATTTTTCGTAGTTCGCATGTTTAGTATGCTTGAACACCTTTTTGGTTCAAAAACCCGGGTTAAGTTATTGAAGCTCTTCTTCCACAATCCTGAGAAGACTTTTTTTGTTCGTGAATTGGCGCGTCAGATTGATACCCAGATCAATGCGATTCGTCGTGAACTGCAGCTTCTTCTTGATGCTGATATTATTATTGAAGCGGAAGATCAGAAACGGTCAGACAAATATAAAGCAGGATCGACATTGAGAAAATACTATCAGCTCAATACTGGGTCTCTTATGCATCCGGAATTGCACCAGCTTATTATGAAGGCGCAGGTTATGGAAGAACAGCAATTTTTGCGAACCCTTCAAGATAAGAGCGGTTCTGTATTGCTTCTCATTCTCGCCGGAAGGTTCGTAGGTGAATACGATGCCACCAGTGACATGCTTATCGTTGGCGACCTCAAAGAAAATACTATTGCCCGCATGATCGAAGAGTATGAAAAAGAAAGCGGCAATGAAATCCGTTATACCCTCATGACAGAACGTGAATTTCGTGACCGTCGTGAGATGATGGATAAGTTTTTATTCAGCATGTTTGAGGGGAAGAATTTTAAAGTGGTGAATAAACTTGATGTTTAGTGTAGAGAATTAAGAACAGAGAATTAAGAACAGAGAATAAAGAATGAAGAATAAATTAAATGCATTTTACTCTATTCTCTATTCTCTATTCTTCATTCTTCATTCTCTTAAAATCCCATGTATCTAGTTATTGACACCTCAGTGCGTGACCAGATTGTCCTGGCTTTTTTTGATGAGCAAAAAATTGAGAGAAAAATGTATCAGGTGATGAACCGTGAAGTGCTTACCTGTATTGACTTATTTTTAACGGAACTAGGTCGGAAGGTCGAAGAGATTCGAGGTATACTGGTAGTCGTGGGGGCGGGAGGATTTAGCAGTACCCGTATTGCGGTGACGGTGGCAAATACATTTGGCTATGTGTTTCATATGCCACTTCTTGCCATAACCGGAGAACAGGCAAAAATGCCTCAGGATATGATTAAAACATTACTCCGACAGAAGCCGGGAATGTATATATTGCCGGAGTATAGTGCCGAGCCGAATATTACGAAGAAGAAATAGAAGGATGACGGGGTAAACCTCGTCATTTTATTTTTGAGCCGTGAGCTGGACAAATTTCGCTAAATTTACTATTATTTATCTATAATTATACCTATTTATTCATATGCAATACGTAGTTCCTTTTACTGAGCTTTCCAAAGATCATGTTGATATTGCCGGAGGAAAGGGTGCTTCTCTCGGAGAAATGACTCGAGCAGGCATTCCAGTACCTCCAGGATTTGTTGTTACCGCTCCTGCTTTTGATCGTTTTATTGAAGAAACTGATTTGAATGTAGAGATCAATGCGATTTTAGGCAAGGTAAATGTTCAAGAAATTCATACGATTGAAAACGCTTCTGAGCAGATCCATGCGCTTATTTTGAATGTGGCTTTTCCTGAAGATTTGGGAAAATCAATTATTGAATCATTTCACGGATTGAATGCTGAATATGTCGCGGTTCGATCGAGTGCGACAGCAGAAGATGGAGCAGAGGCTGCGTGGGCAGGACAGTTGGAAAGTTATTTAAATACAAACGAAGAAAATTTACTTACGAATGTTCGTCGTTGTTGGGCATCATTGTTTACGCCGCGTGCGATTTTTTACCGATTTGAAAAAGGATTTAGTGAAACCCACGTCTCAGTGGCGGTTGTGGTGCAAGTGATGGTTCAGTCAGAAATTTCTGGTATCGCATTTTCTGTTCACCCGGTAACACAAGATTATAATCAAATGATTATCGAAGCGGGTTGGGGATTGGGAGAAGCAGTGGTGTCCGGACAGATTACGCCAGATAGTTATGTATTGGAAAAAGAACCACGTAATATTCTCGATATTAATATTGCTGATCAGGAACGCATGATGGTACGAAAGTCAGAGGGCGGTAATGAATGGGTAGATGTTGAAGATAATAAAAAGGCAGTGCAAAAATTATCCGGTCGACAGATTGTTGAATTGTCGGATGTGATTATGCGCATTGAAAAGCACTATGGTTTCCCTTGTGATATTGAATGGGCAATGCAGAACAGTACTATTTATGTTGTGCAGAGTCGACCAATTACGACTTTGGGGTAAAATTTATATCCAAATATATTTGAAAGTTATTTGTAAAATACGATGAAGGAGAAGTGTAATTTAATTTTGATTGAATAAGATTCAAACAGTGTGAATAAAAAAATTGTTTTTGAAAAAACATATTCCAGAGATATTACATTTTTACTAGCATCTTCTGGTTTTTATCATTTTCCAGAAGCCTTGGTTGATTCTTTTGATCCGGTGTTGAGTAGTCCGGTCCTGAAGTATGTAAAAAATGGAGTTGTTGAATTTTGGTTAAACAAGGAATCGTTTGATTACTGGAATAATAAGATAAAAGATAGCCTACTTACTGATAGTGTATTATTTGAACAAACAAAAAAAGATTATACACGAATCGCCGAAAGCATAAGAAAACTTTCAGAAAAAAAAGATGTATATCCAAAAGACGTTTTGGAAATGTGTCGACTATTTAACGACCTTCGTTTTTCAAATCACGTCATGTTTATTTCTTCAATGACAGAAGAATGGCCGGATGATATACGTAGCTGGAGTAAAGAACAGAGAGAAGGAGATGATCTTTGGAGCCTCGCTGATGATTTTATAAGAAGATCTCTTGTATCAAGCGGGTTACCCTTAGAACAGGTAAAAGTTATACAGGTAAAACAATTAATAGAATATATAGAATTTTCTAGAATTTCAGATGTAAGCAATCTATTTGTGGAGGATTGTGCTGCAAATATTTATCCTCTCAGTATAGAAAAACTTGCAACAGAAAAAGCCTTTGAATTGACATCTGATGACGTTGTTGATGCAAAAGAAATTAGCGGACAGATAGGGTATAAAGGCACTGTAATAGGAAAGGTAAAAATTGTGTATACCAAGGAAGATTTATCAAAAGTACTTCAGGGTGATATTTTGGTTTCGCCAATGACAACTCCGGATTTTTTACCAGCAATGAAATTGGCCGGAGCCTTTGTTACTGATGAGGGTGGATTACTCTGTCACGCCGCTATCGTTTCTAGAGAGATGAAGATTCCTTGCGTTATTGGAACGAAGATTGCAACGCAATTGTTGAAAGATGGAGATATTATTGAGGTTGATGCGAACAGAGGAATTATTAGAAAAATAACTTAGTTTATGAAACAATACCTTGATCCACATAAAGAAATTTTCAAATGGGGGCCTACGCCATTCTACATTTATTATGCAGATTGTTTTGATGTTTTTTTTATTGACTATCCAGAGGAATTTCCTGGATATGGATGGCCAGATTTTTTAGCTTTATTTAAAGAGAATCGAATGGTGTGGATGCATGAAGCTGATGCATTGCAGCGAAATGGAGAAAAACTGTTTCTGGAAATGATGCTTCCACGTGAGAAACGAGAGTCTGTTCGCGCACAGTGGATGGTGGCACATCATGATTTTACCATGCTTAATCAAGAGATTGGCGCTACTGACTTGTCCCTTTTATCATTCGAAGCCTTTCAAGATGTGTTATTACGTTTTGGAAAATTATTGAAGACATTTTGGGTATATGCCATTCTGCCAGAATTATCAAACTATGGATCAAGTGATGTATTGCGTCGTTCGCTTGTTCCGTTTGTTCCAGAAGAACAGATGATGCATGTCATGGAAATATTGACTGCCCCTGAAGGAAAATCATTTTATCAGGAAGAAGAAATCGATTTGGTCGAGACGGATGATATTGCTGTACATCAACAAAAATATTTTTGGTTGCGAAATAGTTATGCCAATGTAGAAGTATTGCCAGTAGAATTTTTTGCAGAAAGAAAAAAAACACTTTCTCTGGATATACGAAAAGAGGTAGAGGAAAGATTGGCTCTCGTGCGTCAGCAAAAAATTGAAACACAGGAAGAATATAAATTGCCTGATTCAGTTATGGCAATTGCAGAAGCGATTACCGACGCAATCGTATGGCAGGATACACGAAAAAAAGATATCTGGATTTATTTGCATTATAAGCATATTTTGCTTGTTGAGGCAGCACAGCGTTTGCCACAGTTCGATGTGAACACGTTATTGAATTGTTCCGGGGCAGAAATTATTGAACTACTAAATGGTCGTACGGTCGCTGTTGATCCGAATGAGAGAAAGAAAGCTTTTGGTGTGTACGGAAGTGAAAACACCGTTCAGTTTTTGGGCTCATCAGAAACACTCGACGGCTGGAAACTTTATGTGGATGTGCAAGTAGACGCTAGTACTGAAAATTTTAGTGGTATTATTGCCTGTAAAGGAAAGGGTCTGGTGACAGGGAAAGTAAAAATTGTGCTTGATCCGCATAATGTGGTAGGGTTTGATGATGGAGATGTATTGGTTACTTCCATGACAACACCTGAATATGTTTTTATCATGAAAAAGGCAAGCGCCGTTGTCACGGATACTGGCGGACTTACTTCTCATGCGGCGATTGTTTCTCGCGAGCTTGGTGTGCCTTGTATTGTAGGCACCAAAGTGGCGACGACTATATTGAAAGATGGGGATATAGTAGAAGTCGATGCGAGTAAAGGGACTATTAAAGTGCTGACTAAAGCGTAGATATATGCAAAGAGATTGGGAAATTATTGTCAACCATCGGTCTGATTTATTGACCCAGGATTTGGTATTGAGTGGTATTTATACATATACCGATTTTACGAAATTAGGTTTTTCATTTCAGTATCCGTATATTCAGTACAATCATATTAATGGGGATATCAATTGGTCATTGGCGCAGTATACGGAAATGGGAACGAAACTTCTTACGGATGAACAATATACTAATCTTATTCATGAGATTGAAACTATTTTTGATCGCTTCAAAACATTTTTAAAAAGATTTGAAACAGAACTCCATACTGCGCGTCAGCATCCCGAACTTATTGATGAATATTTCGATGAAGCAATGCGAGCTACCGGATCTATTGCGCGATTTGTTTTGGAGTCCGGGTTGAGCGCTGAATTGACGAGACAAGGTATTCCACCGCATGCGATGCGTTCTGCTGTGACAGATACGACACGCGCATCAGTGCTGTTGACGGAGTTGGCAAACAGATATCGTGATGAATTGCTTGATACGGAAGGAAAAGAATTACATGAATTATCGAGTTCTCTTACAGAAGATCTGCAAACGTTTTGTAAAAAATATGGATACCTCGGGATGAAATATTTTAAAGGCCATCCATGGACCGTTATTGAAGCGTATGTGATGCTTCGTGATAGTCTTCATCATGCACCCGAAGAACAAAAAGAAATGGAAGCAGTTGATTCACCATTTGTCCGGTATGCTGAGCAACTTCTTCGATTGCGTACGGAAAAATGGGAAGCCAATTGTTATGGCACATATTTATTTCGAGAAATGGTCATGATATGTTTTGCCGATATTGTGCAGTATGATGAATTATTACACATGCGCATTGAGGAGGTAAAAAATGTATTGCACGGCCGCATGTACATCAAGCCGAAATTTGATACACGCAATAATTTTATTTTGGAAATTACTGATAGCGCTGTTGAATTATTTGAAGGAAAAGAGGAACAAGTGAAGAGCACAGAAGAGCGGCCAACAGAAATCACCGGGATGTGCGCGCAGCCGGGGAAAGTAGTTGGAAAAGTAAAAGTAGTGCTTCATGCAAAAGAATGCGCGAAGATTGAACAAGGTGATATTCTCGTCGCTGCCATGTCAACACCTGATTTTTTGACGGGTATGCGTCGCGCTGCGGCATTTGTCACTGATATTGGTGGTATTACATCGCATGCAGCAATTGTCGCTCGAGAGATGAATAAGCCGTGTATCATTGGGACAAAGATTGGAACAAAAGTTTTGAAGGACGGAGACCTGGTCGAGGTAGATGCGCATATAGGAAAAATTACCATTCTTACTAAAAATTAATTATGCACAACAAATTAAATCTTATTGTTACTCGTCCATACACTGTTTTGATTGCGGACATTTATGTTCGGGGACTTTCAACGCCTGAACATTATAAGACACTGTATCATCTTGATAATACGTATATTACTTGCGGATATTTTAATGGTGAATGGTGGTACGGACCGGAAAGTTTTGAGCTTATTGAAAAATTACTCAAAAAAGAAACCGAGGAGCGGGGATTTCTTGCTGGTGTATTTGATACAATATATACCTATGGTGAAAAGATGGTTGCGTATGCGAAAGAGATAGAAAAAAATGATTTTACTTCGAAAAAAGACAGTGAACTCATGGCTATGTGGGATAATTTTCTCACAATGTTTCAGACGTTTGCGGTTACATTGCCAGGATACGGCCTGCAATTTCCGATAGAAGATCGTTTGCGTGATTTTTTGAAAAACAGAGCTGATCTTGAGGAGGAATTGGCAATTATTAGTTTTCCTGAAAAGGTAAATGTGCAGACGGTTGAAAAATATGCATTACTTGAGATTGGCGCTCAGATTCAGCGAGGCGAGTTGGAAAATCCATCTGATAAGTTAGATCAGCTTTTACAAGACCATGCTCAGGAATTTGGGTGGACAAATATTCGTGGTGGAAGTGGTACAGCGTGGGATGTTTCTGATGTTCGCGTGCGATTAAATCAGGTATTGGAAAATGATTGCGAAAAAGTACTTCATGAAATGAAGGAGGACGTAAATATACATTTACAGCGGTCGAAAGAGTTGCTCAACACATTGCATGCTGATGATGACATTCGACATGTGGTAACGATTGCCAAAGAGATAGTTTATTTTCGTACATGCCGTACCGATTATCTCGCATGCGCGTATGCTCGGATCGTACCTCTTTTGGAAGAAATTGCAAAACGAATGGGGGTGACACTTGAGGAAATTTCTGCCTTGCGTGCGGATGAACTTGCTCAGTGGAAAACAATTGGTTTAGATGTAAAATCTCGTCGTGATGACTGGTTTGCGTTACTCGCTCTTGAACCGGGGAATGTACAATTCTCAGACAGAAAAGAGGATGAAGTAATTTGGCGTGAAACATATCTCCATAAAGCAGAAGAAATAGAGGAAATTAAGGGGGCTGTCGCGTATCGTGGTCTCGTGAGAGGAAAGGTGAAAAAAATTAAACATAAAAAAGATCTTTTGTTGGTTGAAGCTGGCGATATTATTGTTGCTGCTATGACGACACCCGATATGGTGCCTGCCATGGAACGTGCTGCTGGGTTTGTCACTGATGAAGGTGGTATTACTTGCCATGCAGCAATTATTGCGAGAGAGATGAAAAAGCCATGTGTGATCGGCACCAAAGTGGCAACAAAATTATTGGAGAGCGGTATGTATGTTGAAGTCGATGCGAATAATGGATGTGTTACTATTCTATAAAAAATTTGTTTTTAAATAAAAAAATATCATCCTAAACATTAGGGTGATATTTTTTTGTCTCTAAAAAAGCGAAACCCCTGGGTGCATGTGCAACCAGGGGTGTTCGACAAGAGGGGGATTGTGTGAACAATCATCATTGTAGTCAGGCGAGTATCTACCCAGACTAATGATGTCGTTAGTCTACGAGTTGCGAGTCGTGGCAGGTGATGCCGTCCTTGCTGACCGTGATCACCATGCACTCCGTCGGCTTGAAGTTCATCACCTCATCGGTGTTGAATTTCAGCGCCTGGCCCAGGTGCAGGGCGAGGGCCGCGGCCATGGTGCCGTGGGTGACGATCATGAGATCGCCGTACAGCTCGGGCAGGTCGTTCAACACGCTGTTGATGTAACCGAGGATCGTGGTTGCATGCAGCGTGAAGGCTTCCGCACAGCCATGTTTGGCGTAGTCGGCGAGGGACGAATCCCGGATTTGGAGGAAGACCGGGAAAATCACCTCCCGTCCCGGTGAATCCGGGTGGAGGCCATAGGCGAGCGGCATGGAGAGACGCGACGTCTTGAGGCCGTCCATCAGCACGTCGGCCGTTTCCTTGCACCGAATGGCCGGGTTGTAGGCGACGTAGACGACCTTGCTCAGGTCGATTTCCTTGCGGGTCTTTTTGGCGAGCTCTCGGCCTTTCTGGGTCAGTGGACGGTTGAAATCTTCTTGGCCTTCAGCGGCCGGGGCGGCAAGGCTGTGGCGGACGAAGAAGATTTTGTTGCCGCGACTGAGGACGAATTGCAAGTCGTTCATGATGAGCTCCGTTGAGCAATGGCCAATCCGACTTAACGGATCAGCAGGGGTTACCACATTCGGACGCGCCTTGCGTCGATTTGTGGGTTTTTCAATCTCCCTAAGAAACTGAAAATCCCACAAATCATTTTTCACACATTATTCTCTTGTCAAAGATCATCGGGTACAAGAAAGGTCTCCCAAAGGGGTAATTTCATTGTTTACCGAACGGCAAAGTGTATCATAATTCGGCAGTTTTGTCAATACTTTTGCCATATTTACGCTAAAATAAGCATAAAAATGACGAACCCCCGGCAGCGATGAAGCATACCGGGGGTAGAACGTCCGCCTTGGTCCCCGACATTACGTCGGGAGGGTAGGGCAGGAAAAAAGACACTGGGTTGGGAAACTACTCTCAAGAAGGAGCGGTGGTCGGGCTAGTACAGAGTACTACTAGCCCAAGGCAAGGACCGACTCGTGCTTGAGGCAGCGGGGAATCACGGGCATGTCCGTGATATTGCCATGGCGGTCGATGATGAGACCATCACCAGGCCGGTCGAGGAAATCGCTGGCCTTGTGCAAGAAGTCCATCTCCAGATTCAGCTCGAACATCACCCGTCGAGCCAGCTCGACAAGCGCTTGCTTGTCGTCGATGACGGCGACGAGCCGATCAGTCGGTACGGGAGATGGATGTAGCCGAAGGATGAGTTCGTCGATCCGCGAATGCCATCGTGCGAGGATGGTGCTTGCTGACTGGATCGGTTGCCACTGCGGGAGCGGCATAATGTCCACCGAGGCGGTGAGTGGGCTCCTGCCGACAATCCCCGCCATCGTGATTTCGATACCGCTTTCCGAGGCGTTCGCCACGACGATTTCTACCGATGGCGTCGTCATTGCCCAACGCTGGCGCAAGTACTTTGCAACGTCGATATTGTCGACAGGTAGCGCAGGGCGCACGAGGGCGATACCTCCCATGGTACGGAGGATGAGGGCGAGAGATTCACTGGGGTTGGTGTACATGGTGTATCCTTGCTTGGACTGGGTCAATGAGTCAGGATGACCGCGTTTCGACATGATTCGCGGGAGAGTACCTCCTTTTTTGTACTATGCCACGAATCATTTTTTAATTGTCTTTCAGAGACATGAGGCAATAGGCCTGGATCTGCCATCTGAATCGAAGAGCATATCAGGAACATTGTTTTTTGTCAAGAATTGGCGGTGTTCATGTGATAGACTTTTTGGCGATTTTAACGTATGATATCTACGTTATTTCTAAGAGTGGTTGTTATTTTTGGG
Source organism: uncultured Gammaproteobacteria bacterium (assembly GCA_964349825.1). GTDB lineage: Bacteria > Patescibacteriota > Patescibacteriia > Magasanikbacterales > UBA922 > CAYGHM01. The sequence goes on along the minus strand of CAYGHM010000002.1, from coordinate 21,915 downwards.
TACGGCGCGATAAATCGCGTCGCTACCCATAATTTTTTATGTTGTCGGATTATCATCGGTATCGGTTGTACGAAGTGCTCCCGGGTCTTTCTATTTGGTTGACTCTTATTTTGTCTTTATTTCTTGCGTACGTTCGTCCTCTATGGATGATCTATTTTATTATTGTATTTGATATTTATTGGGTATTAAAAGTACTTAATTTTGCCTTTTATCTTACGGTTGCCTGGACTCGTTTCCGTGTGGCTAGACGCCTTGATTGGAAAGATAAATTATTTCATGAGATTCCGGATTGGAAGAAAAAAAGACATGTTGTATTTTTGACATTGTATGATGAGACGTGGGATGTTGTGCATACTGCGATACAAAGTGTTTGTGACGCCGCGTATGACAAAGAACAGTTTTTAATTGTCATTGCTGGTGAAGAACGGGCTAAAACACATCATGAACATATTTTGCAATTGGTAAAACAGACTTACGGCGATAGCTTTGGAACGATTATTGGCACCTGTCATCCTATGCATTTGCAAGAAGAAATTCCGGGCAAAGGATCCAATCTTCATTATGCAGAACGGGAAGCAAAAAAATATATTGATAAAAAAGGCTGGGAATACGATGATATTATTGCGACTATTTTTGATATTGATACCGTGTGCCATCCACAGTATTTTGGGTATCTCACGTATTTATACTGTACGCATTCAAATCCAACGAGAAGTTCTTATCAGCCGATTGCTTTGTATAATAATAATATGTGGGAGTCGCCTGCGGTATTGCGTATTATGGCATTTGGTACCACCTTCTGGATGCTTACCTCGCTTGCGCGTCAGGACGGACTAGTGACATTTTCATCGCATTCATTGAGTTTTCGCGCACTGGTTGATGCCGGGTTTCATGATAAGCGTATTGTGAGTGAGGATTCTCGTATTTTTTATCAATGTCTTTTGACGTATAATGGAGATTATTCTGTTACACCGATGTATCTTCCTGTGTCTATGGATACGCCGCGTGATGATTCGTGGTGGCAGAGTATTAAAAATTTGTACAAACAACAACGCCGTTGGGCGTGGGGCGTGGAACACGTGCCGTATTTATTGTGGGAATTCCGTTTAAAAGGAAATAAAATTCCTCTGTGGAAAAAAGCAAAATATATTTTTTTGGAATGGGAAGGAAAATGGTCATGGTGTTTGGTGGCAATTATCATTACTATTCTTGGTCGTCTGCCTATGTGGGTGGCCGGTGAGGAAGTTCGCCAAACGGCATTATATTTTAATGCGCCACACATGCTCGAAACGCTCATGACTATTTCTATGGTTGGACTGTTTATGACCGCTGTATTGAGTTTTCCACTTTTGCCAAAAATGCCCGATTCTGAACCGCGCTATAAAATGATTACTATGGCATTACAGTGGGTACTAGTTCCTATTTCTATGATTTTTGTAAGTGCAATTCCCGCTATTGATGCGGTAACACATATGATGTTTGGTAAATATTTAGGATTCAATGTTTCTAAGAAAAAAAGAAAGTAATACGTCCGAATCTACAAATTTTTCCTAACCTACAAATTCTACAAAACTACAGATATTCAGCATTTTATAATTGGTAGATTAGTAGAATTCGTTGATTGGGGCAAATTTGTAGATTCGGAAATATTAAAGCATTAACTATGTTTATTGACCAAAAACAACGACGCATTTGGCCATGGGCACTACTTGTATTATTGGTATTGGTCGGGGTAGGTGTATGGATGGTGTATACCGGACTGCGCACACTCACGGTAGAAAAAATTGTTGCGTCTGATACGATAAAAAAATACGCAGGAGAAGAAAACAATGAGGTGGTAGCACTTATGCCACGTCTTTTGGGTTTTACTGAACCACAAACGTATTTGTTTTTATTTCAAAATAATACCGAAATGCGTCCAAGTGGTGGCTTTATCGGCGCCTATGCAGCCGTGCATCTTGATAAGGGAAAAATGGACATGCTTGCAGTAGAAGGAAGCGAAGAATTGGATCGACGGACGCCGCCGGAGTGGAAGCCTGTTCCACCACTTCCACTTACAGAACACCTTGGTGTGTCAAAGTGGTATTTTCGTGATGCAAATTGGTCGCCTGATTTTAGTGAAAGCGCAAAAAAAGTGCGTGAATTATATGCTGCAGAAACAGGTGTTGCCGCGGCAGATATTGATGGCGTTATTGCTGTTACTCCAACCGTGGTTGAGGCTTTGCTTCGCATTACCGGACCAATTACCATACAAGATATTACATTTACCGCAGAAAACGTAACTGAAAAATTGGAATATGAAGTAGAATATGGATACCGTGATCGAGATATTCCATTTGAAACTCGGAAACAAATTCTAAAACCGTTCATGACAGAATTACTCCACAAGGTTCGATTGCATGCATTTTTTGATTTGAATGATTTTATTGCAGAAATGAAAAAAATGGCTGATGAAAAACAAATTGTTTTATCAGTAGACACAAAAGACGTGCAAAAAAAGATAGATGAATTTGGGTGGTCTGGAAAAGTAAAAGAATTTGATGGGGACTATCTTCAGTGGGTAGATGCCAATTTGGCTGCACTCAAAACTGATCATGCAATGAAACGATCGCTTGCCTATGAATTACGTCCAGACGGAAAAGGAAAATATGTGGCTGTGGCAACGATGACCTATGTGAATACAGGGTCATTTGATTGGCGTACATCGCGATATCGCACATATGCACGAGTGTATGTACCACAGGGCGCACAGCTGGTATCTGTTGAAGGGTCCATGCTCAAAGATAAATCTTCCGAAGCAGGACGTGTCGATCAGGGAGTTGAATTGAATAAAACGTGGTTTGGTACTTTTATCTCCATTGAACCGGGGCAGACCAAGACACTCCGCTTTACCTATGTGCTTCCTGACGCATTGACTACAAAAATTGCTCAAAAAGACTATCAATTATTTATTCAAAAACAGGCAGGAACTATTGCTCATGGTTTGACGCTCCGCCTCAATTTTGGTACAAGTATTAGGGGGGCAAATCCGCCAGAGGCAGAAAAATACTGGGGTGATGCTGAATATAGGGTAGATACTGACTTACGGATGGATAGACGTTTTGGGGTTGAAATAGAGTAGAATAGACCGTAGATCACTACAATTTTAGAAATATTTATGTGGATTAAAAAAGTAGCAATTGATCTTGGGACGACAAATGTTTTGGTACATATTCCAAAGCGCGGTATTGTGATTAATGAACCGTCGGTCGTTGCAATTTCTCGAGATGACAGACAAGTATTGGCGGTGGGTGCAGAAGCAAAAGAGATGATTGGAAGAACGCCAGATACCATTATCGCAGAACGGCCATTAAAAGATGGGGTGATTGCGAATTATCACACAACAGAAGCCATGCTTCGTTATTTTATTAACAAAGCGCTTGGTGGTATTCGTTTATTTCGTCCAGAAGTAATGGTTGCGGTTCCTGCGGGAATTACTTCCACAGAACGTCGTGCTGTTATTGATGCAGCCATGATGGCAGGCGCACGCGCCGCATACATTATTAAAGAACCTATTGTTGCAGCGATTGGTGCTGATATTCCTATTGGAAGTGCAAGCGGACATATGATTATTGATATTGGTGGAGGAACTGCCGAAATTGCGGTTATTTCTCTTGGTGGTATTGTGTCTTGTGGATCAGTGCGTATTGGTGGTAATCGATTTGATGCATCAATTGGTGAATTTATTCGACGTATGCACGGGCTTGCCATCGGAGAAAGAACGGCTGAGGATTTAAAAATTAAGGTTGGGTCAGCCATGTATATGGATAACCCATTAAAAATGGAAATAAAAGGACGTGATATGGCAAGCGGTTTGCCAAAAATGATTTCTGTTACCTCAAATGATGTGACGCAAGCGCTTCAACATGATTTGGAAGGATTGATCGAAGCGGTGAAAGACGTGCTTCACAAAACACCGCCGGAATTATCTGCCGATGTTATTGATAAGGGAATTATCATGAGTGGTGGATCGTCTCAACTTCGCAATTTGGATGAATTGATTTCTCAGGCAACAGGCGTTCCGTGCTACGTAGCAGACGAACCATTATTGTGTGTCGCAAAGGGGACGGGTATTGCGCTTGAAAATCTTGAGAATTATAAGCGTAGTATTATGGCAACGAGATAAGAATTTAGAATAGAGAATAAAATACATTTGATTCTTCATTCTTTATTCTAAATTCTTCCCCACTCTATGATAATAGGTATTGATGCATCTCGGGCAAACCATACGGAAAAGACTGGTGTGGAAGTCTATGCATTTCATATAATTCAGGAATTGAAAAAAAGTATCCCGTCCACTGTACGGGTTATTTTATATTCGAGAGAACCACTTGTGGGTGAACTTGCTGTATTACCAGAAAATTGGCAATCGAAAGTACTCGTATGGCCGCCAAAAAGATTTTGGACACAAATACGGTTGAGTATGGAAATGGTATTTCATGCCCCAGATGTATTATTTATTCCTGCGCATGTGGCACCCATTATTCATCCTGAAAAAACAGTCATGACCGTTCATGATGTCGCGGCTTTTCGTTTTCCAATTGTGTATACATGGTTTGAACGATGGTACAGTATTTGGTCGGCAAAAGTGGCGGTGAGAAATTTGTGGCGTATTATTGTACCAAGTTATTTTACTCGCGATGAGCTGGTGAGACTTTGTCGTCATCAAACCATTAAAGCAATAAAACATGAAAGCAAAGACGCTTCGCTTCATAGAGGATATGATGTTGTCTCCGAAGAAATAAAAAAATTATTTGGACATATTTATGTTGTACCACATGCGTATGATGTGGGCGTATTTAGAAAAGAGGTGAAGGATGATGTCGAAGAAATACGTCGGGTAAAAGAAATATATGGCATTACCAAACCCTATATACTGACTGTTGGCCGTTTGGAAGAAAAAAAGAATACGTGGCGGTTGGTGAAAGCGTTTGACCAGATGAGAAGTGTATATCCTAATAATGACGTGCAGCTTGTCTTGGCAGGGAAACCGGGTGTTGGATATAAAAAAGTGGTGGATGAAATAAATGGAAGCGTTCATAGCGTTGATATTATTAAAACTGGATGGGTGGAAGAATCTCATATCCCTTATTTGTTAGCTGGAGCCGAAGTATTTGTTTTTCCCAGTTTGTATGAAGGGTTTGGGTTGCCAATTCTGGAAGCCATGGCAGTGGGGGTTCCGGTGATTGCCTCACGTGAGAATAGTTTGGAAGAAGTGGGAGGAAATGCTATTGCGTATGTCGATGCATTTCATGTGCATGAATTAATGAAAAAAATGCATATGTTTATGCAAGATCGTGAACTGCAGCAGGCTGCAATAATAAAAGGATATAAAGAAGTTACGCGTTTTTCTTGGCGCGCTAGTGCAGATGCGACAAAAAAAGTACTGCTTGGTATGTAAAAAACATGCGAATTACGAATGGGGACGAATAACGAATTACCAAAGTATATATATTCGTAATTCGGTATTATTCGTAATTCGCATGTTATGATGTCTCTATTATGAATACTATCATCGGCCACGATACAATTATTAGATTATTGGAACAAGCGCAGAAAGCGGGGATGTTTGGTCATGCGTATTGTTTTATTGGGCCAGAGCATGTGGGAAAAGAACGGGTTGCCCGTCATTTAGCAGGGGTACTTCTTGGCACGTCGAGTGATCGCGTGGGGGCATCTCCGGATGCGCTCATAGTCGAACGATTGCAAGATGAAAAAACAGGAAAAACAAAAAAAGATATTTCTATTGATCAAATGAAAGACGTTGCGCTTTTTATGGCGCGGAGTGCATTGAAAGCACATGGACATAAAATTGTTATTATTCCCGAGGCGAATAGAATGAGTACAAGTGCATCGAATGCATTATTAAAAACGCTAGAAGAGCCGTCCCCAAATAGTCATCTTTTTCTTTTAACCACGGACGAAGCGCTTTTGCTTCCTACCATTCGTTCTCGTTGCCACATGATTCGATTTGCTCCGGTTGACCCAATGTTGATTGCACAGCAGATAAAAATAGAGGGCGCAGAGGAAAACAAAGCGGAAGATATTGCTCGTTTATCGAGAGGCCTCCCCGGATTGGCAATTTCGTGGTATCATACTAGTGATGAATTTGCGCGCTACAAAGAAGAGGTACATCGGTTCATGCAATTGTTTGGAAAAACATTTCATGACAAATTGTCTTCAGTTGATTCCTTGTTTGGGGATAAGACTGATGCGATTCAGGCTCGCGAGGAAATAAAAGACGTCCTTCGTACCTGGCGTTTACTTCTGAGAGACATATTGATGCACCAAGAAAAAGAGGATGACCGATCTATTCATGAGATAGAGGGTGTGCCTCGTGTATCTCGCAGCCAAGTACTCGATATTGATAATAGTATCGTGAGTGCGGAACGTCTGATTGCAAAAAATATTCATCCTCGTCTCCTTATTGAACAAATTTTATTGCGTATACCATAATTTTTTAGGCCTATGTCGACGTGGAAAAGTCTCGTCATTATGATGAGCATGCTCTTACTTGTTGGTCAGGGATGTGTATCTCTTGGTGGAAATAAAGTAACCACCGAAGGGGTGGCCGGTGTATTTGTATCAACGGATAAAGGAGAAAATTGGAATCATCTCACTGCGCTTCCAGAAGCAGATGGGATAAAAAGTATTGCCGATGCAAATGTTTACCGCATGTTTGAAGATCCGCAAGATCCTAATGCGATGTATCTCACAACGCGTGCGCAGGGAATGTATTATACCTATGATGATGGGCGTACATGGCAACGGCCAACTGATCCTATTTTACAATCAGGTTTTATTTACAGTGTTGCCGTACATCCAAAAGATAAATGTACGATTTATGTAACAAATGGAAATCAGGTATTCCGTAGCAATGATTGCAGTCGTACGTATGAAGAAGTATATCGCGAATCACGAAGTGGTGTGTTGATTCAAGCACTCCGTTTCGAACATGCTGAACCATATCGTTTGTTCATGGGTGAAGACAATGGAAATTTGTTGCAGAGTATGGACGGAGGAAAAAGTTGGACTGTGCTTCAGCGATTTGACAGTCGAATTACCCATATTGAAGCGGATCGCCTTAAGGCAGGACAATTATATATTGTGACTCGTGACAATGGTTTGTACCGCAGCACAGACAGTGGCGTCACTTGGGTACCGCTTGCTGATACGCTCAAAGATTATTCAGGCGCACTTGAATACCGCGGATTTGTCATGCATCCGACAAAACCAAATGTTATTTATTGGGTATCTACATACGGTATTCTCTATTCAATTAATGCGGGAGATACGTGGCAACCTATTGATCTCATTACTCCTCCAGGAAGCGTAAATATTTACTCGTTTGCGGTCAATCCAAAAAATGATCAGGAAATGTACTATACCGCAACATTGAAAGATCTTAGTCGATCAACATTCTATCGGAGTATAGATGGTGGCAAGAATTGGACCACCAAACGTCTTCCAACCGGACAAGTTCCGATTACCATGCGAACACATCCAGTGAAAGATTATCTTTACCTAGGTTTTGCTATTCCGCCAAAAAAATAGGAAATAAGAAAGAACATACCTATAAGAAGAAAGAATCTGGGGAGCCTTCCTCAGATTCTTCATTTCTGCGTTCTACTTGACAACACGGTGATTTTTCTCTATATTTTCTATCTACAGCTTCCCATCTCTTAAATTTTTTTATATGGTTATTGTCAATCAACATAAACCCGAGTTCGATAAAGTAATCGATCATTTGAAACATGATATCACAAGTCTTCGTACCGGCCGTGCAACACCTGCAATTGTTGAAGATATTGTTGTTGAAGCTTATGGTATGCGTCAGCCGGTAAAAGCACTTGCATCAATTTCTGTTCTTGATGCCAAAACACTTGCTATTGAGCCATGGGACAAAAGTATTATCCAGGCCCTGGATAAAGGACTTCGTGATTCAAATCTTGGTATTAATCCAGTAAATGATGGAAAAATGATTCGTCTGCCGTTGCCAGAGTTGTCTCACGAACGACGTCAGGAATTGATTAAAGTATTAAATACGAAATTGGAACAAGCTCGCATCACGCTTCGCAAAGTACGCGAAGATGTACGCGAAGCAATTGAAAAAGCGGAAAAAGATAAACAGATTAGTGAGGATGAGAAATTTAAAATGCAGGATGCTGTGGAAAAAATAGTAAAAGAATATAATGATAAAGTAAGGGCGATCGGAGAGGAAAAGGAGATAGAGATTACTACGATTTAAAGTAATAGTAAAAGAGTTGTGGGCTAAAGTGTTTACTTTAGCCTTTTCCATTTTTATGAAGATCGTATTGCAAAAAGTAAAAAATGCCTCAGTATCTATTAATGATTCTGTCATAGGGAAAATTTCCCATGGGCTGCTTCTTTTTGTAGGGATAGCTCATGCTGATACGGAAAAAGACGCTGATTGGCTGGTTGAAAAAATAATAAAATTGCGCATTTTTTCTGATGCTGAATCAGATAGTTTTATGGAGAAAAATATTATTGATGCTGGCGGGGATCTCTTGGTTGTCTCTCAGTTTACTTTGTATGGTGATTGTAAAAAGGGAACAAAGCCAAGTTTTACTAATGCTGCTCCACCTGAACAAGCGAATCGATTATATGAATACATGGTGCGTCGATTTCGTGAGACCTGTGTAAAGGTGGAAACTGGGAGATTTGGATCATATATGGATATTGCATTAGTGAACGATGGGCCACTTACACTGATTCTTGATACCGAAAAGAAAAGTTGACAAATTGTTCTGCTTTCTCTATAGTAATAAGTGACTGCAGTGACGAAGGGTGGCTCCTTCCGAGTAGTCTGACAATCATAAAAGTGTCTCCCGACGTGTAATCGGGGGGAGCTTGGGTGGAACCGTCCCGATAACCTCAGGGACCCCAAGACCTTTAGTAAGGGTCTTTTTTATTTTTTTATGTCTGTATCAATCGACACACTCATCTCATTGTGCAAACGCCGCGGTTTTGTTTTTCCATCATCAGAAATTTATGGTGGTTTTGCTGCTGTGTATGATTACGGCCCATACGGCGTTGAATTATTGAATAATATTAAAGCGGCATGGTGGAAATGGATGGTACAATATCGTGATGATATTGTCGGTCTTGATTCCGCAATTTTTATGCACCCAAAGATTTGGGAAGCGAGCGGACATGTTGGTGGTTTTTCCGATCCTTTGGCAGAGTGTAAACAATGTCATAGCCGTCTTCGTGTTGATCATTTGCTTGAGGATATTCATGTGGCGGCAGATGAAAAAATGTCCGAAGAAGAAATAAATACATTGTTCAATGAACATAAAGCAAAAATTACCTGTCCAAAATGTGGGACGAGCAACTTTAGTGATGCAAAAAAATTCAATTTATTGGTAAAATCAAACTTGGGTAATTTTACCTCAGACTGGACCAAAGAGCCGGCGTATTTGCGCGGTGAAACATGTCAGGGAATCTACGTGAATTATAAGAATGTTATGGATTCTTCACGTGTCAAAATTCCATTCGGTATTGCTCAGGTTGGAAAAGCATTTCGTAATGAAATTACTGCGCGTCAATTTATTTTCCGTACTCGTGAGTTTGAACAAATGGAAATGCAATATTTCACACAACCTGATCAGGAAATGGTTGAGTATGAAAAATTAAAGGACTATCGTTGGCAGTATTATCTTGATCTTGGGTTTAAACCAGAAAATTTACGCTGGCATAAGCATGAAAATTTGGTATTTTATGCAAAGGAAGCGTTTGATATCGAATATAATTTCCCATTTGGTTTCAAAGAATTGGAAGGTATCCATGCTCGTGGTAATTATGATTTGACGCAGCATAGTACATTTTCCGGTAAAGATTTACGATATACTGATTCACAATCAAGTGAAAAGTATCTTCCGCATATTATCGAATCATCAGTCGGTGTAGGACGAACGTTTTTGGCACTCCTTACTGAAGCCTATACAGAAGAAGCGGTGGGGGATGAAACACGTATTGTATTGAAATTGAAGCCATCGCTTGCACCGATCAAGGTTGCTGTTATGCCGCTTCTTAAAAATAAACCAGAGTTGGTTGATAAAGCGCGTGGTATTTTTGATGTATTGAAAAAGCAGTACATGTGTGAATTTGATGCGAGTGGAAATATTGGAAAAAGTTACCGCCGACAAGACGAAATCGGAACACCATTCTGTGTGACAGTTGACTTTGATTCTCTCAATGATGAGAGTATTACGATTCGTGAACGTGATTCGATGCAGCAGGAGCGTATTGCTATTGCTGATCTTTCTGCGTACGTTGCTGAGAAGTTGAACCGATAAGACGTTATATCACTGGAGCATGCGCACCTCTTTTGGAAGAGGGGTATCCATGTTATGATAAGAGGATAGAAAATAATAATGTTTATTCAGTATGCATTACGAACAATATCAATTAAAAAACAAAGCAAATGTTATTTTGGTAGCGCAAAAAGACACTGCTTCGGCGACGGTCATGATCATGTATCCGGTTGGATCGCGTTATGAGACAGAAAAGATGCGAGGTGTTTCTCATTATATTGAACATCTCATGTTTAAAGGAACAAAAAAAAGAAAAAACTCGTTTATTTTGACCCGTGAAATTGATCGGCTTGGTGCAGAGTATAATGCGTTTACGGGAAAAGAATATACGGGGTATTATATTAAAACTGACGCATCATATACGCATATTTCTTGCGATATTCTTTCAGACATGTTATTCCATTCTGTTTTTGATGCAAAAGAAATGGAGAAAGAGAAACATGTTATTGTGGAAGAAATTCGGATGTATCATGATAATCCACTCATGAATATCGATAGCGTCTTTGAACAAGTTATGTTTGAAGGAGCGCTTGGGTCAGATATTGCTGGAACAGAAAAACATGTCTTGTCGTATAAGCGTGACGAGGTCCTTGCTTTTCATAATAAGTATTACCATCCTGCAAATATGACTATTGTGGTTGCGGGACGTATTACCGAAGAAACCAAAAAGATTGTGGAAGAATATTTTGGTGGTCATGTTGGAAAAGCGCCAAAAATCCGCCCTTTTGAGCCGGCTCGTTTTGGAAGTAGTGGAAAAAAAGAGCGTTTGTTTATCCAGCATAAAAAGACGGATCAAGTACAGCTCATGCTCGGATTTCCTGGTTTTTCTCATACTGATCCACACAATCCAGCTGTTTCCGTCATGAATACGATTCTGGGTGGTTCTATGAGTTCACGTCTTTTTGTCCGTATTCGAGAAAAGTTAGGACTAGCGTATAGTGTTCGCAGTGGATCGGATACGTTCCGTGACAAAGGATATGTGTTTATCCGCGCTGGACTTGAGGCAAAAAATTTGAATAAAGCAATAAAGGCAATTCAAGAAGAAGTCCAACGGATGGCGGAGAAGGGCGTGTCAAAACGAGAGCTTGCTGATGCGAAGACGCATATTCATGGCGGGTTAACCTTGTCTATGGAAGATTCGAGTGCGCAGGCAGGTTGGTATGCCAAACAGCATTTATTTATGGATAAAATATATACTCCACAGGAACGCATTGCGTTTATTGATGCGGTAACCCAGGAAGATGTACAAAAAGTTGCGAAAAAATTATTCGTATTAAAAGAAATGCGTGTTGGTATTATTGGAGATGTAGAAGAAAAAAATATCATCTTTTAACTATCCGCCTCTTAATACTTGAAATATGAAATATATCTTTGCTAACTGGAAAATGTATCTTGATTTTTCAGAAACCAATATGTTGGCAAAGCAATTGGTGACAGAGCATTTGCCTAGCACGAATACGGTTGTTGTTTTTCCTATCTCCATTGCATCATCTGATGTCATTGCCACGTGTCGTGGTAGTGCAATTGGTGTAGGAGCACAGAATGTGGCATGGGTACCAAAGGGTGCTTATACTGGTGCAGTGTCAGCGCACATATATAAAGAGCTCGGTTGTTCGTATGCATTGGTTGGACACTCCGAGCGTCGCCATATCTTTGGTGAAACAGACGAAGCCGCTCGTAAGAAATTAGAAGCATCGTTTGATGCTGGCATTATTCCCGTTGTCTGTATTGGAGAAACAAAAGAGGATCGGGAAGCAGGGAAGCGAGAGTACCGTTTGAAAAAGCAGTTAATGAAATTATTTGACGGACTTGTTATTCCTGAACATGCAACGGTGATAGTTGCCTATGAGCCGGTATGGGCAATCGGAACAGGTGAGGCCTGCGATTCTGTCGAAGCGGCAGAAATCCACCAGTTCATCAAACGTGAACTTCGTCAATATACCAAGATGACGATTCCTGTACTGTATGGTGGTAGTGTAGATGAAAAGAATGTGGTATCATATCTATCACTAGATCCTATAGATGGGGTACTTATTGGGAGCGCGTCTACTCATATTGACTCATTTACTCGTATTATTCATCTAGCAGAAAAGCTTCCATAAACGTTTATTTATGGCGACTGTGCTTCCATTCATTTTGATTATTGCATCACTTACTACGATTATTGTTATTGTTGTCCGAAAATATCCACAACTTACTCTTCTTGATATTGATAATGCACCGGATATTAAAGAAGAAAAGAAAAAAGATGAATTAGTAAAACGTCGTGCTGAGGAACGAATTTCTAAAGCACGTGACACCTGGTCACAACGTCTTCATCCTATTAAGCAACACGCCGAGAGGGGTCAGAATTTATTTCGAAGTATCGTGGGAAAAGTACAGAAACGAGTGCAGGAAGAAGGTCAGAGAAAAAAAGAAGAGAAGGGTAATGCGGAAGAAGTATCTGTTGCTACTCCAGATGAGTTGCGCTGGATGATCCAGGAAGGTATGGCGGCATATGAACAAGAACGGTATGAGGATGCTGAAAAGCAATTTATTGCTGCAATTCGGGTTGATATGAAAAATAAAGATGCATATCGTGGGCTTGGCGATGTTTATTTTGCGCAAGAACAATATCGTGAAGCAGAAGAAACGTATAATTTTCTTTTGCAGCTTGATCCAAACGATGAATTGACCTATGTGCGTCTTACCGATGTGGCAGAGCAAAGAAAAGATTTGACTGCTGCAGTTGAATATCTTCAAGAGGCAATTTTGCTAAATGATGGTCTTTCTCCAAGATTTTTTCGATTGGCAAATTTATTTTCAGAGTTAGAACAATACTCAGCTGCTCTTGAGGCCATTAGTCAGGCGGTCGAGCTGGAAGCGGAAAATCCAAGATATCTTGACAGACTTATTGAAATTAGTGTATTATGTGGGCGAAAAGACATTGCAGAAGATGGGTATCAGCGCTTGCGCCGAGTCAACCCAGAAAACAAGAAATTGGATGTCTTTAAGGATAAAATTCGGCAGATAAAATAAGTTCCATTAGCGCATATAGGCGGTGGGATAAGGCCACCGTTTTTTGTTTCTTTGAATATACCATGCCAACTTCCCGATGAGTACATCGGGACAGGTAGCTTTCGATGGTTACACCGGAAGTGTGCAATTAAAATTTATGCCAACTTAGCTCAGCTGGTAGAGCAACGGTTTTGTAAACCGTCGGTCCGGGGTTCGAATCCCCGAGTTGGCTCCAATTAGAAATTTCCAATTTTCAATTCTCAATTTCCATTTATGTGCTAAGTGGAATGCAATTAAAAATTAGAAATTGAAAATTGAATATTGATCTTGGGTCGGTACCGAAGCGGTCAACCGGGGCAGACTGTAAATCTGCTGCCCGCCGACGTTGGCGGGCTTCGCAGTTCGAATCATGCCCGGCCCACAATTAATGGACATTTAATGATTGCTAACTAACCGTTGTTAACTAATAATCACTAGCTGTCATTGTAAATGAGTTAGATGGGTCGGTACCGAAGCGGTCAACCGGGGCAGACTGTAAATCTGCTGGCCTTGCGCCTTCGCATGTTCGAATCATGCCCGGCCCACATATCCGCCTTTATGGCGGATTTTTGTATAATAAGGGGTGTGTATGTGGTATTATGTATACGTTTTGTTTAGTTTAAAAGATAAAAAATTATATACCGGTTACACTACTGATTTATCAAAAAGAATTGAGCAACATAACGCTGGACTCAATACATCCACCAAGGGCAGACGCCCTCTTCAGTTAATTCACGCTGAATCTTTTTTAAGTGAGCAAGATGCTCGGGATCAGGAGTCTTATTACAAAACTGGTAGGGGAAGAGAGACATTGGGTAAGGTATTGAAAAACACATTAGAAAATAAATTAAAAAACTGAGGTTATAGCCTCAGTTTTTTAATTGTTTTATATCTTCCATCACTTCATCGACATGTTTCGCCGGACTTACTTTTTCATAGTGTTTGAGAATGGTTCCGTCTGGTCCAATCAGGAATGAATCTCGTTGTGTTCCCATATATTTTCTGCCATATAGGGATTTTTCTACCCAGAGACCAAGAGCCGATACGAGTTTTTTGTCAGTATCAGCAAGTAGTGGAAAATTCAATGAATATTTATCAACAAATTTTTTATGTGATTTTTCATCGTCAATACTGACACCGATTATTTGTACACCGTGTTTTTTAAATTCACCCATGCGGTCACGGAAACATTGTGCTTCGGTGGTGCAGCCTGGCGTATTATCTTTTGGATAAAAATACAAAAGCAGATATTGGCCTTTATAGTCTTTCAATGAATGAATTTTCCCATCCTGATCAGCAAGCGAAAACGCCGGAATTTTTGCCATATATTATTAATATTAAATTCTTTATTCTTCATTCACTATTCTCTATTCTTATCTAGTTTACCAGAATTTACCAAATAAAAAAACGCCTATTATGCGTTATATATTATTGTTTGGGTATGTCACTCTCTGTGTATATCTCCGAGTGGGGCGGCGAGGTCTGGATGATCCAGCCTGCCGCCCCACTCAGTGCTCCTTGGTTTTGTCTTGGTCACCGTTTCCATTCCAGTACGACGCGAGCGCCGTCCTGGGTGATGGTTGGGTGGACCGTCGGCATTCCCGACGGAGGTGCTTCTGGCTCCGTAAAGAACCGGTAGACGCCCCAGCCTGCAGCCGCGAGTCCGATACCGGCGCCCACCATGGACATGGTGCGGAGGGTTTTGACCTCCGAGACACTGTCCTTGTAGGTCGCTTGGGCATTGGGTGTGGCCCAGTCCATGCCGTTGCCGTTGAGGTCGGTCATCTTGGCCTCTGCCGTGATGAGACCGCCAGCTCCAGCCAGGGCCAGGAGACTGCCTCCGCCGATCATGCTCCAGGTGAGAATTCGGTCTGGAGCCGATGGTGGCGTGGGCTTGGTGATCGTCACCGTTGTTGTGGTGGGATCTGCTGGTTGCGGAGTGGGCGGCTCCTTGCTGGTGGCTGGTTTGGTCGGGGTAGTGACGGCGGTTTCAGCTTCGATCGCGGCGATATGCTGCCGCGCCTCAGCTTTGCCTTCTTCACTCGCGTCGGCGAGTTCCAGATACTGGTTGTACAGCTGAACTGCACGGACGAACATCTTCCCTTTGTGGTAGCACCGAGCTGCATTGAAGATGTGCGTGGCACGCTTCCACTTCTCGAAGGCGGCCGCGTAGAGCGCGCCGGCTTTGTCGAAGTTTCCTTTGGAGTGGTGCTCCAGGGCCGCTTCAGCAGCAACTTTCTCCTCCTTGTTGTCGGCCACACTCGAGGGTGCGACCTTCTTGGGGGGCTTGGCAGCGAATGCCGAAGCCGAGATGAGGGCGAGCATGGCGACCGTCGCCACACTGATGAGGGTACGTTTCGTCGTCATGGTGTCCTCGTGGTGTTGGGGAAATGGTTCTGTAACAGAGAGTGACATAATGCCCGCGAATGGGCATGGGGGTTTGAACCTCATGCCACGGGGTCCGTGGGCATGTTTCTCCCTGCTACGAGGGTATTCAGTTGTCAAAGAACCTCAGATACACTATCTTGAGAACGGGTGAGTATATCATGACTGCCTGCTTTTGTCAATATTACCTGTTTTGTCCCTGAATTGCCAGAGATGACAACATGCGAATTACGAATAATACCGAATAACGAATTAAACTAAAAAAGACGTTCTCTACTTAGGAGAACGTCTTTTAATTATTCGCTATTCGTACCGAGTCTTCGAGGATTCGTAATTCGTATGTTGTTTACTTGATCATCTTGTTTTTTATCCAGGTTGGTAATGTGTCTACCAGTATTGCAAGGGTGCCCGCCAATAGTCCAATATCGCGGGGTACGGCGAGTTCAAGGCTGCCGGTCGTGGTTACGAGGACGCCGATGAGGTGTAGGGATGCAAGGAGTGCGGGAATCCAGACGCGCCAGCCGATGATAAGCCAGAGACCGAGGAACATATCACCAATCGCGGTAGATTTCATAAATGATTCAAGTGATCCAGGGATCAGCCCTTGTGCCCAAGGAAGCATAAAACTGCCCCATGCGAGTGGCTCCATCCAAATTTGGTATCCGAGCCAGAGGAAGGTAATACCGAGACCGATGCGGAGAATTTTGAGGGAAGGGGAGGACATAGAAAGAAGTAATAGATTAAGAGAATGTCACAACTGTGTCTACTGCTTTTATTTTATCATATATTTTGCTCTTTACGTACAGACTCTTGACAGGAGAGGTCATTCACGGTAAAATCTAAATGCAAATGAGTTTCAATAAAAAATATGACCAAATCTTGGATTGAACAAAAAGTAAAAGAGGCGGGATACAAATTAACACTCCAGCGTGAAAAAATATTTGCTTTTGTGGAACAACATGATGGTATTTTTTGTGCAGCCCAGATATTGAAAGCGATGCCCAAGATGGATAAAGTGTCCATTTACCGAACACTCGAATTATTGGCTGATCTGGATATTATTCATGGGGCAGCACAACTTGAAGGACAACAGTATTATGAAGTGCACCAAGAAGGAGCGCATCACCACCACATTGTTTGTACCAAATGTCTTGCAAGTGATTGTATATCATGCGATATGCCAACTAAAAAGATTTCAGGATTTTCCCATGTTCACCATTCTTTAACCATGACGGGGTTGTGTACTTCCTGCACCATATAATTTTTTATGAAAAAAACAGGATATATCATTTTGGGAATATTGGCAGTCATCGCAGGTACTGCTGTAGTTTTTCTTTCTCCTAAAAATGTAATTATTGAAAATAATCGTACCGTTGTTGCTGCGACTATATTTCCTATCTACGATATCACACGCAGTATTGCTGGACCGGATGCAGATGTGAAATTAATTGTCCCTCCTGGAACCAGTCCACATTCATTTGATATTTCCGCGGAGACAGTGAAAGGTCTACAGGGTGCTGATATTATATTTAATATTGGGTATGGTGTGGATGATTGGATCGCATCAATTCAGCAGGCGATACCAAATGTGCGGGTAATTGGTATGGATAAAGGTATTACCCTTCGTGAAACCGTTCGTAATGAACACGAAGACGAAGAAGAGCAAGGTGCTGTTGATCCGCATTACTGGCTTGATCCGAATAATGCCAAAATTATGGCGGCGACTATTACGGATGAATTAATTCGATTGGACCCTTCTCATCAAGAAGCATATACTGAACGCAAAGATCAGTTCATTACCAAACTTGAAGCACAAGATATTCTTTGGAAGAATCAATTGGCAGAATTTACTAAGCGTGATATTCTCACCTTTCATGACGCACTTTATTATTTTGCCAATCATTTTAATCTACATGTCGTCGCTACGTATGAACCCTTCGTTGGCAAAGAACCAAGTCCACAATATTTAGCTGATCTACATGGCGTAGTGAAAGACTATAATATTCGTGTTTTGTTTATCGAACCACAGTTATCTCGAGCAGGACTCGATGCGTTTGCTGCCGATGTTGGTGCGGCGATTGGTGTGCTCGATGAAATGGGAGGAAAAGATGGTAAAGAAAGTTATATTGATTTAATTTCGGCAAATGTTCGCGAAGTGGAACAGGCGCTCGCTGTATCACATTAATATGCCTACTCCTTTTATCAGCGTTTCAAACGTCACCAAAAAATTTGGTGATTTTGTCGCACTTGAAGATATTTCCTTTACTATTGAAAAAGGAGATATTGTTGCATTGGTCGGGCCAAATGGATCGGGAAAGTCGACACTTGCAACTTTGTTAATTGGACTTGAAAATCCAACCGAAGGAAAAATTCAGATCAATGGAAAAGATCCGGTGTCGTTCATGGGTAATATTGGCTATGTGCCACAACGGTTTAATGTCGATCGTACGATTCCTATTAGTGTAGAAGAATTTCTGTTATTGGCAAAAGGCGGAGATGCTCGATTGATTTCTCGTGCATTGTCTCGTGTTGGCTTGGCGGGTAGTGAAAAGAAACGACTTGGAATATTGTCTGGAGGTCAACTGCAACGTATTTTGGTTGCTCGGGCATTATTACATAAAAAAGATATTTTAATTTTTGATGAACCGACGAGTGGTATTGATGTTGGTGGAGAAGAAGCATTGTATGAATTATTACACCGTTTGAATCATGAAGATGGCACCACTATTATTGTTATCTCGCATGAACTTGATTTTGTGTATCAATATGCGACGAATGTGATTTGTCTTAATCGCCGTTTGCTCTGTACCGGGTTACCCAAAAAAGTACTCACTGCAGATGTGATTGAAAAAATGTACGGCGGACATGTGAGACATTATGCGCATGATTGTGAGCATAAACATTGATCAGAATACAGAATACAGAATAGAGAATGAAGAATAGAGAATATAGAATGAAGAGCGTGTGTATTTTATTCCCTATTCTTCATTCTCTATTCTGTATTTCCTATCACCTTCATCTATGTTTGATATATTGACCTACCCATTCATGCAACGCGCGTTTATTGCCGGGATTATTATTGCGGTGCTTTTGGGATGGCTCGGCGTTTATGCGATTGCAAGAAAAATGAGTTTTGTTGGGGATGGTGTAGCACATGCGTCGCTGGCTGCTGTTGCTTTGGCAATTTTATTGGGATGGTCACCGCTTCCTGTCGCATTGGTTGCGAGTGTCTTTATTGCTACGGGTATTCATCTTTTGGGAAAAACAAAAAATGTTTCTCAGGATACGGCCATTGGTGTTATTTTTGTAACCGGGATGGCACTCGGTATTATTTTACTTCAGTTTTATGAGGGGTATGTTCCGGAACTCGTGAGTTATTTATTTGGAAATTTGCTGGCAATACGTACGGTTGATATTTACGTCATGGGTGTGGTTGGTGTGCTTATTTTTATGACGCTTCTTCTTTTGAGACGGCAATTTATTTTTCTTACGCTTGATCCAGAGGGAGCGGCAATGAGCGGAATTAAAAGATCGCCGTTGGAACTGTTGCTTACTATTCTTATTGCCGTGACGGTTGTGTTATCAATCAAGGTAGTGGGTATTGTACTAGTCAGCGGTCTTCTTATTTTGCCAAGTACGGTAGGAAAAATGCTCTCTCGATCGTTTGTGCAGTTTGAGTGGTACTCCGTGATTGCAAGTATATTTTTTGTTATCCTCGGTCTTATTCTTTCTTACTATTTTGATCTTCCTTCTGGAGCAACGATCGTTATGGTCGGTGTGGCTACGTTATTGGTTGTTGGGTTAATGAATGCTATAAAAAAATAAGGACAGTCAATACAACATTATTGTATAATCCAAAATTTTTAGATTTTATTCATCACTTCTCTTGTCAAGAAGATGAAGTGGGGTTATGCTGTATAGAGAAACAGAAACAAAAATAGAAAGATGATTATTTTGTCCATTATATATATGAATGCGTATCGTTGTGTCTCTGCGGTTGTCCCGGCATTTAATGAAGAAAAAACAATTCGCGAGGTTATTCTCGCTTTATTATGTCATGATGCGATTCGAGAGGTGATTGTCGTTGATGATGGTTCAACGGATCGGACGGTTCAGGAGGTTTTTGAACTTAAGGCTCAATCAGAAAAGCCAATAAAAATTATTGAATTACGAAGAAATTGCGGAAAATCTGCGGCAATGAATGCTGGAGTGTCTGCCGCAAAATCATCGTATATATTTTTTTGCGATGCGGATGTTATTGGACTGCATGTTCAGGCGATTGATCGAATTTTGGCTCCGGTTCTTTCCAAGAAATATGCGATGTATGTTGGTGTTCGGGAAAGAAAAATATATTGGATGAATGCGCTTCTTCGTTTTACACCAATTCTCGGTGGTGAACGCGCTCTGTCGAAAGAGCTGTGGTATAAAGTACCTACAAGCTTTAAGAAAAATTTTCAGATTGAAATTGCATTGAATTATTTTTCGAAGCGTATGCCAGGGGGAATGGGATTTGAATTGATGCCAGGGGTGAGTCAAATTATTAAGGAGAAAAAATACGGATTATTACTCGGCTTAATTCGCCGTTTTGGCATGATGTGGGATATTGTGGTTGTGGCAATAAAAGTATATGGACTGGAATCGGTACGGCAGGTAAATATTGGTTGGTCTTTTGTTGTGCATAAAACAAAAATAATAAAGTAAGTCTCATATACAATTCACCAATACAAAAAACTTCCCGATATTATCGGGAAGTTTTTTGTAGATAGCCACATCTTGTAAAGAGCTGTGATTTTCTTTTGATATGTTTGTGTATGTGTTTATATATGCTTGTGACTATTTTAATTGCAATGCCAACATCGGTATATTTAATCTCATGCGTGCTGTTTCTCCGGTCAGTTGTAAAAGTTTTTTCCATGATGTTTCTGTCTGTTGTTTTTCTTCTTTGGCATCAAATGCGTGAGCGGGGAGGCTGCTGCCGAGATGCACCGTGTGCTTGCCAAATTTTTGGGCCAATGTATCAATGCTGGCATAGACACCCTCCATTTTTTCAAGTATGTGCTGTGGTTCAAAAAGGGATTGTTGTATTTGAACATGATCGGCGAGCTCGCTCAATGTAATACCGGTCGTGCGATACAGTGTTTTTGGATTGTAGAGGACATCGAATAGTTCTTTGACAATAGGGGCAAGGTCATTTGGGTACGCCGATGCACGTGGGAGAGTTGCTTCAAGGGCACGGATCTGAAAGTCTTGTGTTTTTAGGAAGATAACAATTTTTTTGGCAACGAGATTGTATTGGCGAGATTTAATACAGGCGTTTTCAACATTTTTTAATAATTGCGCATAGACAAAATCTTTGTTGCTGCTTGCTGGAGTAAAGGTGCGAGTTTTGGAAATTGAGGCATAGGAATTTTTTTCTTCCATAAGCACCGGATAGACATATTCTCCTTTTAGTTCTCGCCAGATTTCCTGATGTGGTTTGGTGAAATGTTCTTTGATATAGGAGAATGGTTTTTCAGTAAATTGTTGTGCGGTGTGAATGCCGAGTTGCCACATATATTGCGTGGTATTTTTTCCTATTCCCCATACTGCACTTACTGGCATTTGTTTCAGGAATTCAGGGATGTGGCTAGGGGAGACAATGGTGAGCCCGTTTGGTTTGTTGGAATTTGATGCGATTTTTGCCAAGACTTTTGTGGGTGCCATTCCTACAGACACGGTGATATTGAGTTCTTGTTCGATTTCTTGTCGGATAGTGTCGGCGATATCTTGATAACTCATATTGTGAACACGACGTAGACCGGTAATGTCCACAAAACCTTCGTCGATCCCGTATTCTTCTATTGTGCCTGAATAACGGCGCATAATAGCAAACATGCGTTTTGAGAATAGGCTGCAGGTTTCATAATCGGTAGGAAGAACAATTGCTTCAGGGCATACCTGGCGTACTTGGTAAATAGGCATACCGCGAGTGATGCCACGTGCCTTTGCTTCATAACTCATAGCACAGGCAATGCCCCGTTCTTTGCCGGTAACAACAGGGAGACCTTTGTATTGTGGCTCGACTGCCTGCATACAGCTTGCGAAAAATGCATCGCCATCGATGTGGAGGATGACACGG
>CAYGHM010000001.1:71109-90011 GCA_964349825.1 uncultured Gammaproteobacteria bacterium | reverse complement strand
GTTATATTATTCATAATAAATTTACTTTTTTATATATAATTTTATAAGTTTATTTAAAAACCAAAAAAAATATTAATAAATAAAAAACAACTAAACCATAATAAAAGAAATAGTTTAAACAAAGGATTATATCTTTAGAAGATGCAGCGCAGTCATCATACAAAATTTTAAAAAAAAGGATTTTTGGTCACCCCCTTTTACCCCTACTTCCCGAAATAATATTGTGCGACACTAGAGGATATTCAATTATCGTGTTTATTAAAAAATAAAAAACCAAGGATAGCACCTTGGTTTAGTTTTATATGCTGTAAAACTAATACTGAAATCTTTGACTAACAAACGAACAACCCATACCACCCTATTTAGCATGCTCGTCTCCCCTACCATATCGTTCAAAGAATGCGTTGTAAATCTTTTTAAGTAACCGCGCGTCATCCAGCGCATTATGTTCCTTGTGAGTCGTATCCAAATTAATCCCGAGTGATTTGATAAACTTATGATTCCCCATTGCGTTTGGTGGAAAACCATAAGCAAAGAGAACAGAAGCAAAATCAATAGGAATCCAAAAAGCAGGGTGATCCTGTGCAGAACCAAATAAATCATACCAGTAGACCGCATCGAACTGATTCACATACGCAACGAGATATGGATGTGTATCACCCACAAACTGCCTAATCAATGTACACGCATCTTCTTTGGAGAACGTAATTCCCTCCATGAAAGGCATGACATGTTCCACAACCCAAGGATCAAGTGGTCCTGTATGTTCAAATTCAAGATATAATTCTTCGCCATTTGGTTTTACCATTCCAATAGAGAGTAACTCCCCTGTTCTTGGGTCTAAATTGGTAAATTCAGTATCAAAAAAAATAACATTGTCTGAATACGGAAAAGATCCTGGTTCCATTGTTTCCATAAAGGCATTGCTTATATAAGAACAGGATAGTAACAAAAAAAGGCCGCTCCGTCAAGGAAAGGCCTAGTGCAGATAATTAAGAGGATTCACCGGAATTCCGTTTTTTCGTACTTCAAAATGAAGATGGGCACCTGTCACAAATGGTCCGGCTCCAACCGTTTTTGGTGTTCCTCCTGAGTAGCCAATAATATCACCTTTAGTGACAAATTGATCCTCAGCCACGACAATATTGCTTAAATGTCCATACAGTGTCGATAATCCGTTTGCGTGAACTACCAATACGTAGGCGTAGCACTCCCAACTTCCACATTTTCTTGCTTTCGCAATATACCCATTTCCTGCAGCTCGAATTGGTGTTCCTTGGGAAGCGCGAATATCAATACCACTATGTTCAAATACATTTCTGAATGGGTAGTCAGTGTCGTGAAATTTAGCAGTCACATATTTGCTTTGTGTTGGCCAGCTAAATGTCGTTCCGTCGTCAAATTTATTCTCTTCATCAAACACTTTCTTTGCGTCTAACTTTTTGCGGACAGCACGTTCGATGCCGCCGATTTCGTTTTCTACCTGCTGATATTGTTTTTTTAAATTTGCCAATAATGTTTTATATTTCATTTCTGAAGCTTGTGTTTCAGTCAACAATGTTTCTTTGTGATCTGCCTGACCTTCTAACTGATCTTTTTGTCCAACAAGATTTTCATTCAATTCTTTGTATGATTCCTTTTTACTTTCTGTTTCTTTTTGTCTCACTTCAAGATCTGCTTTGGCAATTTTTAATGATTTGGTGCTATTACTCAAATCCTGTTCAACGGTTTGGAGATACTGGAGACGATTGTAAAATTCAGAAAACGTATCATAAATCGCCAAAATTTCCACAAGATTTTTATCTCCTTCTGTTTGAAAATTACGTAAAAATTCTGCAATAATTTCCTGATGTCGAGCGATCGCTTCTTCCTTTTCTGCAATTGCTTTTTCTAAAATTTTAATTTCAAGTTGAATTGTTTCCAATTTTTCCTGAGTAGAACGAATATCTAGTTCGGTTTGAGTAATGCGATTGTCCAGGATACCTAATTGGTTTGATAATGAAACAGCTTCGGTACGCTTTTTTTCAACTTCTTTTTTGTATACTTCAATCGATTTCTCTATTTCTTTAATTTTATTCTTTTTTTCAGTAATCTGCTGATTTAGTGTGTCAATCTCTGGATCATTTGCCGTTTGTTGAGGTGCGGCAAAGGACGGCTTGATAATAGCAGCCGGTACAAGAAAAGAAATTATGAGAAAGAAGGAAACAAAACGCTTCATACTAGGATGAGTATACCACAAATACCAATATGGGGTAATAACCATCCCCCATCTGGGGAAAACTAAAAATGCCCCGTCGTTTTGACGGGGCATTTTTAGTTTATGGAAGATGTTTCATCGCAGCATCAAGCCGTACGATTGTTTTCTCCTTTCCTAGAACAGACATAATATCGAACGGTCCTGGAGAATTTTGTTTGCCTGAAAGCGCGACACGGGTTGGCCAAAGGACATCCCCTACCCCGTATTCACTTTCTTTTATCCAGGCAATAATTTTCTCTTCTAATATAGATTTTTTCCATTGTTCTTCTGAGAAATCACTTAATTTTTCCTTTATTTCGGCCAATTTTTGCTTTGCATCTTCGGCAGTGCTTTTCTTCCAAACAAGTAATGCTCCATCGTATTCAAGTTTATCGGCAAACATAAAAGCGGTGTGATCCGGAGCATCTTTGAGAGTTACCAGCCGTTCTTTTTCAAGACCAATAACATTCTCTACCCATGCTCTATATTGAGGAGTGAGATCTTCCTGACGCACCAAACCAGCATCCAAAAGATATGGAAGTACACGGTCGGTCAATTCAGCGTTAGAAAGGAATTTCATATGCTGCTGATTATACCAATCAAGTTTTTCACGATTGAATACCGCAGCAGCCTTGCTGATTTTTTCAATGGAAAAATCCTGCTCCAATTGAGATAAAGTAAATATTTCTCTTTCATCTCCTGGATTCCATCCCAAAAACGCAATAAAATTAATGAGTGCCTCAGGAAGATAGCCATTTTTAGCAAAATCAAGAACTGCCACGTCTCCATGACGTTTACTTAATTTTTGTTTTTTTTCATTAACCAAGAGAGGCAAATGTGCAAAACGAGGCATATCCCAACCAAACATCTGATAGAGCATGATATGTTTTGGTGTGGAAGAAATCCATTCTTCACCACGAATAACATGTGTAATTTCCATCAAATGATCGTCTACAACGACAGCAAAATGATAGGTAGGAAATCCATCGGATTTAATAAGTACCTGATCATCAACAAGTTTGTTTTGAAATTCAACTGTTCCACGAACCATATCATCAAATACGGTCGTTCCTTCCTTTGGCATTTTCATGCGGATGACAAAAGCAGCGCCTTCAGCTTTTTTCTTTTCACCTTCTTCTGCGGATAAAGTACGGCAATGCCCATCATACCCAGTCGGCAGTTTATTTGTTTCCTGAATCTTCCGCAATTCTTCCAATCGTTCTTTGGCACAAAAACAATAATATGCATCTCCTTTTTCTAATAATTGTTTGATATATATTTGATACGTAGCCAGTCGTTCTGATTGTGCATACGGGCCTTTGTCCCCTTTTTGAGCTACTTCTCCTGCTTCATTGAGACACATTCCCTCATCAATTATGACTCCGGCCCATGCCAATGAGTCGAGCATATTTTTCATGCCATCAGCAACAAAACGTTCACGATCTGTGTCTTCACAGCGCAATAAAAATTGACCACCATTTTTTCGAGCATATAAATACGAAAATAAGGCGGTACGAAGTCCTCCTACATGTAAGTACCCGGTTGGGCTCGGTGCGTATCGTGTTCTCACCATATAAGTTCTATTGGCATTATTTAGATAATTCCCAGAGGACTATACCAGCCGCAATGGATAAATTCAAGGATTCCGCTTTGGTATCTCCAGGAATAGTATATTGTTCATCACAAATTTCCTCTATCTCCTTGTTTAAGCCATGTGATTCATTTCCAAATATATATATTGATTTTTGGGTTTTTTCTAATTGGGTAATAGGCTTTCCAGTCATAGTCAGCGTATTGAGCTGCCAATTTTTTGCTTTTAACTCTTCAAGCATCCTTTTTAAATCGAATGTTTTGTAAATATTTACACGAAAAATTGATCCCATAGTTGATCGGACACATTTTTCATTATATGGATCAACACTGTCTTCACTCAGCAATATGGAATGAACACCAAACCAGTCTGCGGTACGGATAATCGTCCCGAGATTACCTGGATCTTTTATTCCATCAATAGCAATAATCGTATTTCCATCTTCCAAATCGACCAATTCAACCTCTGGTAGTTCTACCACGGCAATCACGCCAGGAAACGTCTCTGTTGTCTTGATTACACCAACATCTTTGTGACCACAAAATTCAACAGTAATACCTTTTTGATGGGCAAGTTCAATAAGAATCCCCAATTCAGGTTCATCGCGACGATTTCCTTCAATAACAAGCGCCAGGACATTGCCATATTCCAAAGCTTCTTCGACGCCTTTTACTCCCTCGATTAAAAATTCCTGATATTCTTTCCGATATTTCTTTTGCTGCAGCTTGGCAATATGAGTTTTGAGTGAAGTAGATAACATACGTGATATTTCTTATGAGTGTTTTATAAAATACATATATAAAAAGGTAACTGTCGCATTCCAAATACGTCGTATACGCCAAGGCTGTCGAATGACACGCCACAGCCATTCTATATGCAATGAACGGAACATGCGAGACGCACGCTTTACTTTCCCTCCAAACATATCAATACTCCCCCCAACGCCCATGGCTATTTTTACCGACGGTAAATGTTTTATATTTTCCTGAATCCACCATTCTTGTTTTCGATGTCCAAACCCAACAAACAGAATATCGGGTGCCGCGTCAATAATGCGGTCGATACTTCGTTCATTTTCATCTTCACCAACCGCAAACATAGGATCGGAAGTAAGCGATGCGATGTATGGACCTGGTTCCGCGCCAACAACAGAAAGGTTCGGAAATTTTTTTTGCAAATATGCTTTTGCTTTCATCACCGTTTCCTCATCTCCTGAACCAATAAGATAAACTTTCTTTTGCATATCTTCAGCAACGCCACAAATATCGCTCATGCAATCAATACCATGATATAGTTCAATATGTGGGATGTGAGAAGATAATATGCTCACAAGCGTAATACCAAAGCCATCGCAAATATTCATATGACTCGCATTGAGTGTACGTTTAAATGCTGGATATTTTTGTGCGTCAACAATCATTTCCGGATTTGGTGTAAAAATAGTATGAGATTGTTGTGATAATAAAAAATCACGGACTAGCGATAGTACTTCTTCTTTTGTTCCCTGATCAATTCTTACTCCGAGAATATCAACACGCGTCATACTATCTTTCTTTGAGATTATCAAAAAAATATTTGGTCCTCTCTGCTTGACACTGATGCCCATTCAGTCGATACTATGGCTCGTCCCAGGTTATACCATGCCTATACAGCAAGTGCAATGTACCTCAGCCCAATCATTGTGTCTTCAAACTCCCATGCTATACTAAAATAATGAGGAAAAAGAGAGGAATTGTGACTAGTCTAGCATATATTGACACTCATTTCCAGTATGGTATAGTACTATCACTCTAGTATATAGAGTGATAACTTTTACCTTAGATTTCTCGTAAATAAGAGAAAATTATGAACCCAAACCAATTTACTCATAAATCCCAAGAAGCATTACAAAAAGCCAGTGAAGTGGCCCACGAGAACGGACAACCCCAGATTGAACCGCCTCATTTATTTTTGGCTTTAATTAACCAAGAAGATGGTGTCGTCGTTTCTGTTCTCAAAAAATTAAATATTGCCCTTCCACCACTTCGTACGACTGTTCAGCAATTTATCAGCGCACTTCCCCGCCAGTTTGGGCCTATGCCAGGTAGTTTTGGTCAGATACTCATGGGCCAGGCCACTATGCTCATTTTGCAACACGCGACACAAGAAGCGCAACAAATGAGTGATGAATACATTAGTGTAGAACATATTCTTCTTGCTTTTTTAAAAACAAAAAATCCGATTAGTGATTTGCTCTCTCATCGAGGAGCAACGTATGACGACGTCCTCCGTGTTCTTGTTCATGTGCGCGGGAATCAGCGAGTAGATTCTCCTGAACCAGAAGCAAAATATCAGGCACTTGAAAAATACGGAAAAAACTTTACTGAACTTGCGCGCAAAGAAAAATTAGATCCTGTTATTGGGCGTGACGATGAAATCCGCCGCGTCATGCAAGTATTAACACGTCGAACAAAAAATAACCCTGTCCTCATTGGTGAACCAGGTGTTGGTAAAACCGCTATTGTGGAAGGATTGGCGCAACGCATCGTTCATGGAGATATTCCAGAAACCTTGCGCGACAAAGAGTTAATCGGACTTGACGTGGGTGCCCTGGTTGCCGGCACAAAATTCCGCGGTGAATTTGAAGAACGTTTTAAAGCCGTCTTAAAGGAAGTTACCGAATCAGACGGAAAAATTATTCTTTTCATTGATGAATTGCATGTCATTGTTGGCGCAGGATCAAGCGAAGGTGCTGTTGATGCATCAAACATGTTGAAACCTGCATTGGCGCGAGGTGAATTGCACACGATCGGCGCAACCACATTAAAAGAATACCAAAAATATATTGAAAAAGACGCGGCTTTTGAGCGGCGCTTCCAACCAGTACTTGTCACTGAGCCGGGTACGGATGACGCGATCGCAATCTTGCGTGGTATCAAAGAAAAATACGAAGTCCATCATGGGGTACGTATTACCGACCCTGCTATTGTTGCCGCAGTACAACTATCATCTCGATATATTACTGATCGTTTTTTACCAGACAAAGCAATCGATCTTATTGATGAAGCAACATCAGCGCTTCGTATGGAGATAGATTCCATGCCAGATGAACTCGACAAGATGAAACGAAAAATCATGAAATATGAAATCGAACTCGAGGCAATGAAAAAAGAAAAAGATACGGAATCAAAAGAACGAGTAAAAAAACTCAAAGAAGAACTGGAAAATCTCCGAGAAAAAAGTAATGCGCTTGAAGTGCATTGGAAAAATGAAAAAGAAGTTATTACGGGAATTCGTGAATCAAAAAAGAAAATTGATCAATTAAAACAAGAAGCGGAAATTGCTGAACGACGTGGTGACCTACAGAAGGTTGCCGAAATTCGCTATGGGACTATTCCCTCTTTGGAAGAAAAAATTAAAGAAGATGAAAAAAAGTTAGAGGATATTCAAAAAGGCAGAGCCATTCTTAAAGAAGAGGTAACCGAAGAAGATATTGCCGCAGTTGTTTCCCGATGGACTGGTATTCCGGTATCAAAAATGCTCCGGGATGAAATGGAAAAGCTCACTCACATGGAAGATGAGCTTCGTACCCGTGTTATTGGACAGGATGAAGCTCTTACTTCGGTTTCAAATGCCATTCGCCGTTCACGCGCAGGCATTGCCGAAGAAAAACGTCCAATTGGCTCCTTCATCTTTATGGGACCGACTGGTGTAGGAAAAACTGAACTTGCAAAAGCACTTGCTACTCTTTTGTTCAATGATGAAGAGGCCATTGTCCGCGTAGACATGAGTGAATATATGGAGAAGCATTCAGTAAGTAAAATGACCGGTGCCGCGCCAGGGTATGTCGGGTATGAAGAAGGTGGACAGCTTACAGAAAAAATTCGACGACGCCCCTACTCCGTAGTTCTCTTCGATGAAATTGAAAAAGCGCATCCCGATGTCTTTAATATCATGCTCCAAATTCTTGAAGATGGACATCTTACTGACGCCAAAGGCCGGAAAGTAAATTTCAAAAACACGGTCATTATTATGACAAGCAATATCGCATCCGACATTATCATGGAACTCGGTCATCGTGGAGAACTCGGATTTGGAGAAAACAAAAATAAAAGCGCACACATGAAAGAAGATCGCATGAAAGAAAAGGTTATGGAAGCGCTAAAAAACCATTTCCGACCAGAGTTTTTAAACCGTGTAGATGAAGTTATTATCTTCCATCCACTCGATAAAAAAGAAATTCGCGAAATTGTCGACATCCAACTCGCGCATATTCGTGAACGACTGACTGAAAAACACATCACGCTTACCGTAAGTAATAAAGCAAAAGATCATCTAGGTAAAAAGGGATATGATCCGAACCTTGGTGCCAGACCACTCAGACGTCTTATCCAAAGTGAAGTTCTTGATAAATTAGCGATACAAATTTTGGAAGGAAAAATTACTGATGGAGATACTGTTCTTATTGATTGTGACAAAAATGCTCAAATAGTTTTGAAAAAAAAATAGTACCTATAAAGTAATAATAAATCCCGTGAAAACGGGTTTTATTATTCATAGAAAAAATAACACTGTCCAGCTGTGCATATCTCTATTTACAAAATAAAGTGCACATGGTTCAGTACATAGTGGAGTCAACATGTGCTGGTCAATTATCTGAACATAACGAGGTACACCTTCCGACGTGCCAAAAGTGTACCTGACAACACAAAACATCGGACACATTTCTCCGCCTCCGGTTGAGGAGATCGAAGAGGATGGAGGGATTGGGAGAAATGAGCACTACAGACCGCTCACCATTCTCCCCTTCCGATAAGTTCCTCACATAAAATGTGCTACTCATTTTGAGAGATTTATTAAGAAGCCATAAATTTATCACACTACAAGACAAAAAAACCTCCCCGATTATGGGGAGGTTTTTTTCTAGCTATAGCAACGTAAACGAATTTGTGAATGTATCAAATTGAGAAGACCGCAAACCTGTAGCTTTGTAGATGAATTCCAGTCCATATAAACTGTTTCCAACTATGATATTTTTGCCTTGAAAGTACGTATTGGTTTCTTTTATATACACTGTAAAATCAACCGATTTATATATACCAAAATTTCCAAAAGTTGAGCTTATTAATTCTCCATTCAGTGCGGAAACAGACCCCTCAACAGATCCCTGTAAATTGTCCTCCGGAACAGACATGTCCACCTCATCTGGATACGTGGTAAAAACTACCGCATATCCCGTACCATCAGACTGAACGCTTTTGTAGCTCTCCATTTTCAATGGATTTTCCAAACTATCAATAGTTACATCTTCTGTTGTAAATGTTGGTGTTGTCGGAAATTGTACACTAAAGTTACCCGATGGTGCGATATACTCCTGCCAACCAATATCAAGAACAGCATTTAGATTATCTTGCGTTACGCTGTCATTACTCGTAATTTCCTTGACCATGTCATCCAGCGAGGATTTGCCCTGAAATACATAGGCGCCAATAAAAAAAACTAAAGCAAGAAAAACTATCAAAATTATTCCAAAAAATTTTCTTCGTTTATTTTTTTCATTCTCCCTTCCTGTATTGGCGGCACTATAACTTTTGCTCCACAGCTGCCGCAAATTTGCGAACCGTCAACAATAGATTTGTTACAATTTATACATCTCATAGCGTTTGCGTAATAACAGCTAATTTATTATTAATAATTTTATATGTTGGCAAAAAACAGGAGTTTAATAAAACTTACCAAACAATTTTATTTGTAGCAGTGTTCTGCTTATTTATTCCTCAGGAAAAATTTTTACCCCACGTTCATCAAATAGATAGATAGCCAATACCGGACAGGATTGTGCTGCCATCAAAATAATATCCTCTTCTTCACTATCAGGGTCCACCACATAGACATAATTTTGATCATCCATTTGAAATACGCCGGGAGCGACCAAAACACAGGAGCGGGCGCCAATACACCCCTGACGATCAACAACGATACGACGTATTTTTCCGCCTTTGCGAATTTTTTGATGAATATCCTCCGGCAAATTATCAGGAAGGACAATTTCAGGAAACTGATCAATATTAGTGGCAAGATAATCTGACATAGGTTCTTTTAAAAATGGAAGGTTGCGAATAAAAAATTTAAAGGTCCTGTAAAAAATCTTTGTCCATACCTTCAAGCGGCTCATCCGTTTGTGCTCTTTGATCAAGGATCGTAATATTTCCCGTCATATCTTCTCCACCCGCTTCAATTTCTTGCATAACTGTTTCTGGACTCGCACTAAACACAATATTCTTATCATCAATCAATACATTTGGTGACCGTGCACAATATCCGAGGCAGCCACAATAATCGAGATCCATACTATCATTTTTCTCGCCTGGTTTTAGGCCTGTCGTTTCACTTATTTTTTTAATAATGTCTTTTGCACCAAATGCGGTACACGCACGACTGCAACAAACCCGTATTTTTTTCATATTAATATAATCGATATAACGGAATTGCGGATTATGCAAAGTCACTAATATTATTGCCCGCTGCTCCGTAGTTCTGCATTATCCGTAATTCCGTTAGGTCTAAATCCCCAGTATAGCCCTCAGTTCATCTGTTGGTTTCCAAGGTGGTTCAAATGTTACCATAATATTTACATTCTCTGCTCCCACTGATTCCAACTGATCACGAATTTGCTCTTGAAGAACAGAGGCTGATGGACAAAACGGAGTGGTAAATGTCATGAGTATATCAACACACTCCTCCCGAATCTGTATATCATAAATAAGACCCATTGTCCAAATATCAATACAGATATCTGGATCAAGAATAGTTTGTAATTGTTCAATAATTATTTCTTTGGTAAGCATAATATGTGTAATTGTTAAAATGCAGTATACCCATTTTCTTTTACTTTTTTTACTAATTCTTTACCTCCAGATGCGACAATACGACCACCAACCATAATATGCACATTGTCGACGTTAATTGTATCAAGTAATTCCGTATAATGGGTAATCACCAGCACACCTTTTTGTTTTTTCTTCAATTCATTAATAGTCTCTGTAACTAATTTTAATGCATCAATATCAAGTCCTGAATCTGTCTCATCAAGCAATGCATATGCAGGGTTCAGCATGGAAAGCTGAAGCAGTTCTAATCTCTTTTTTTCTCCACCAGAAAATCCTACATTTACGGAACGAGATAAAAATGAGGATTCAATACCAAGCTCCTTTGCTTTTTGCACTAATTCCCTATGAAATGTCACTGGATTTATTTGTGTGCCAGAAATGGATTGTTTCGCAACACGCAACATCTGCGTCATACTCACCCCTTCAATTGCTGGCGTGTACTGCATGGATAAAAATAATCCTTTTTTAGCACGCATATCTGGTTTTTCATTCGTTATATCTTCAGCATCCAATACAATTGATCCATTTGTAACGGTATATTTAGGATGACCGGCAATAGCATTCGCAAGTGTTGATTTTCCAGATCCGTTTGGCCCCATAAGCACATGAACTTCTCCCGGATTAATGGTAAAAGAAATATCCTGAATAATTTCAGATCCTTGGGTCGTAACAGTGAGATTTTTTATTGATAGAGACATACAAGATACACAATTAACGAATTGAATGTTTTAATGCGCGGAAACCCAGCAAAGCACAGTTAATACGGGTTTGGGGAATTGTTACCGGTAAAAGTAATAGCATGTCAGACTCAGTCATAGCATATAGCTCATCCTTTGTTTTTCCCTTTACCGCATCAGTAAGTAATGAAACAGCTGCTTGAGAAATCGCACAGCCTTCTCCAGTATGACCGATATCAAAAACACGATGCTCATTATCAAATGTCATCATGATTTCGATTTCATCACCGCAACTTGGATTTATTTCTTTATACCTCACCTCGGCATCCGGAATGTCTTTTTTATTCAATGGATGGCGATACAGTTCCAAAATCACTTCTTTATACAATTGTTCTAGTTCTTCAGTCATATTATTTGGCAAATACCCGTATTACCCCTTTAATTGCGTCTACAGCACAATCTATATCTTCTTTGGAAGAATATACCCCAAAGGACATGCGAATCGTTCCTGGAAGCCCAAGGCGGCGCGTAAGAGGCATAGCACAGTGATGTCCCGCTCGTACTGCCACATTCTTTGCATTCAAGGCTTCGTTCACATCATGGGGGTGAATACCGTCCACCGTAAATGAAATAACTCCGGATCGCTTTTCTATGGCACTCGGACCAACAATATGTACTCCATCAATTCTTTGCAATCTATCAAGCGCATACACAGTAAGGTCGTGTTCATGAAATTCAATCTGTTCCCAGCCAACTGACGTAATAAAAGATGCTGCGGCACCAAACCCGATAATACCAGGAATGTTTTGTGTACCTGCTTCAAATTTATATGGCACGTCACCCCATGTTGCATCAGTATAATTTACCTCACGAATCATATCACCACCATATACAGACGGATCTAATTCATCCAATAGTGCTTTTTTTCCGTACAACACACCAATCCCCTTTGGACCGTACATCTTATGCGCAGAAAAAGCCATAAAATCACAGTCAAGTTCTTGAACGTTTACTTGCATATGTCCCACTGCCTGTGCCGCATCAATGACTGTTATTGCGTGAACTGTTTTTGCGGCAGCAATTATTTCTTGCGCCGGAATAATAGAGCCCAAAACATTCGACACTAGTGTCATACTTACGACTGCCGTATGTTCATCAATAACTTTTTTTATACTCTCACGGTCAATATCATTATCATCAGTCAATTCAATAAATCGAATTTCTGCATTGGTTCGCTTTGCCAGTTGTTGCCATGGAATTAAATTTGCATGATGTTCAATTCTCGTAAGTACAATATTTGATTGTTCCGTCATACGAGATTCAAGCATTCTCGCCAGCATATTAATGCTTTGTGTCGTTCCTGAGGTAAAAATAATTTCTTCTGGTATCGCATGAACAAAATCCGCCACTTTTTTACGAGCTTCTACGGCCATAATATTCGCCTTTTCACCAAGCGAGTACATGCCACGACGAACATTTACCGGACATTCTTGATAATACACATTCATCACATCAATCACGGATTGCGGGGTGAGTGTGGTAGCAGCACTATCAAGATATGCCAAGGTTGGTTCGTGGATAAATACAGGAAAATGAATTTTAATATTATTATTCATAGTGTTCAGTAATAGCCTGTTCAATAGATGCAATATACTCATTCCGTTTTACCTCATCTGATATGTGTTCGATGATAGGCACAACATGACCGAGGAGCAATGTGTTTCTTGCTTCCTGTTCTGAATACCCACGTGATGCCAAATAAAAAAGTGGTATATCTTGTAATTTGGTAATCGATACACCGTGGCTGCATTCTACCATATGATGCCGAATCGCCAGGTCAGGAATCGCATCGATCATTGCTTTTGGTGATGCAATCAACATGTCTGCTTTTTGTTTACCTATGGCACCATCTGTCCCTTGATCCATATCGATCATACTTCGGTAAATAATTTTTGATGCATCCTGAGCAATGCCTCGGCAAAACATAGTACTTGTGGTATGTGGTGCTTTGTGAAAAATAGATTGAGATGCTGTATAGTGATTTTCTCCTACACTGTATATTGCGCTATAGATTTTTCCATCTGCACCCGGAGCCACGAGATCAGTGGTAATAACTGATTCACCCCTCTCTTTTACCACGACTGTTTCATGCCATATCATAGATGCATTCTGGCGGACAATTGCATTGCGTTGTACTTTTTTTCTCGATTGAGAAATATAATATGTACATATCGCACTATTCTGTACATCTATAGAAATAACCACTTCTTCAGCATCTTCAATCAATGCATTTTCTTCAATCACAACAGATTCATTCTCTTCGAGAGTGACGGTAATAAACAAAACAGCTTTTTTTATTTCTTTATCTATCATCATATTATCCAATTGCATGTTCCATTTCCATTTCAATAAGTCGATTCAACTCAACCGCATATTCGAGCGGTAATGCTTTTACAATTGGTTCAATAAATCCGGCAACCACCATTTGCATTGCCTGATCCTGTGAAATACCACGTGATTCAAGGTAAAACAATTCATCATCCCCTATTTTCCCCACACTTGCTTCATGAGAAATAGTCATATCGCTATTTGCAATATTCATGACTGGATGTGTATGCGATTCGGATTTCTCATCAACCAACAATGCGTCACAGACAACAGAGACATCGGCATTATCCGCGTATCTGGTTACTTTGACTAACCCTCGGTAGGTACTTACACCACCGCCGACAGAAATAGATTTAGAACGAATAGTGGATTTTGTATCAGGCGCAACATGAATCGCCTTTGCGCCAGTATCCTGATGTTGTCCTGGACCAGCAAAAGCAACACCCAGACTATCCGATTTTGCACCACGTCCACGTAAAATAGATGAAGGGTATAACATGGTTACCCCGCTTCCCATATTTCCATTAATCCATTCAATCACCGCGTTTTCATCCACCAACGCACGTTTCGTATTAAGGTTATATGTATTCTTAGACCAGTTTTCGATGGAATAATAACGAACGCGCGCGTTTTTATGCACAAAAATTTCCACACAGCCCGCATGAAGCGAACTCGTCGCATAGCGCGGTGCAGAACATCCTTCGATATATTGCACTTCAGATCCTTCGTCTGCGATAATGAGAGTATGCTCAAACTGTCCGCCACGTTCTGCATTCATACGAAAATATGCCTGAAGCGGTAAATCAATCTTCACACCCTTTGGCACATAGATAAATGTTCCACCCGACCATACAGCCGCATGTAACATGACAAACTTATGATCATTAATCGGCACACATTGCGTCATGAAATATTTTTGCACCAATTCTGGATATTCACGCACAGCAACATCCATGTTTTCAAAAATAACACCCTGCTTTTTTAAATCTTCTTTAATATTATGATAAATAATTTCACTATCATATTGCGCCCCCACACCTGCAAGCGCTTTCTTTTCGGCTTCGGGAATACCGAGGCGATCAAATGTTTTTTTAATGTCTTCTGGCACATCTTCCCACTTGGTTGATTCAATTGCGTCAGGACGAACAAAATAGGTAATATGTTCTAAATCAAGTCCAGATAAATTTGGCCCCCAAGTCGGCATTGATGCGTTGGTATACAAATCTAATGCCTGAAGCCGTTTTTCAAGCATCCAAACAGGTTCTTTTTTTGTTGATGAAATATTGCGAACAACTTCTTCGGTCACACCTGGTGCAGCCTTAAATCGAGAGTGATCTTCATTCGCCTCTTCAAACAGAGATCGGTCAATTGTAGGGATTATTTTTTTCATGATACGAGCATGTTTCTTACAGTGTCGATAATACCAGGCAATTGTTTCATCACTACGTCAATGTCTTTTTTTGTGGTTGATCTCCCCAAGGTAAACCGAATACTACTTTTCATTCCCTCTTGAGACACTCCACATGCACGCAAAACATGCGACGGTTCATCGCTATCCGTAGAACATGCAGCACCAGAAGCACATGCAATTCCTTTTGCATCAAGATATAAAATTACCGCTTCTGATTCGGCACCAAGAAATGAAATATTCAAATTATTTGCAATCCGATTTCCACTACTAACATCGGGACCGTTTAATACTACATCTGTAATCTGTTTTTTAATTTTCTTCCAAAAATAATCACGAAGAGTAATCATTCTTTTTTCTTCTTTTATACGCTGTTTTTCGGCAATCACTAGTGCTTTTGCCAAACCAACTGACGAAGCAATGTCTTCTGTTCCGGGACGAACACCACCTTCATGTCCGCCACCGAATAAAATAGGCGCAAGGTCGATACCGCGTCGTTTAAACAATATACCGGAAGATTTTGGCCCATATACTTTGGCGCCATTGAGCGATAGTACATCTACATGTAATGCATCTACCTGAAGTGGTAAATAATTCGTCGCCTGACAAGCATCTGTGTGAAAGTATGGAAATATTGTTTTTTGTTCTTTTCTCCATTTCAATAAAAGTCGACCAATATCTGCAATAGGATGAATCGTCCCAATTTCATTATTTGCATACATAAGCGTCACAAGAATCGTGTCCTTGCGTAATGCTTTTTTTATATCTTGAAGTGAAATAATACCGTCACTCGTTACTGGCAAATACGTCACCTCAAATCCTTCGTGCTCTAATGCTCGCAATGTTTCAAGTACTGCCGCATGTTCTGTCATTGAAGAAATAATATGTTTCCCATGTACAGCATGTTTACGCGCTATACCAAGAAGTGCAATATTAATCGACTCTGTACCACCGCGAGTAAAAAATATGTTTGATTCATTTGTCCGGAGCACCTCACTAATAGCCGTTCTTGCTGATTCCAATGCCCGCTGATTTTCTTGAGCCGCACCGTAGAGCGCTGATGCATTTGCATACTGCTTCAAGAAATATGGTTTCATCACGTCAAATACCGCAAGATCCATAGGAGTTGCCGCAGCATGATCAAGATAAATTGATAGATTATTTTTTTTCATATATTAATTGAGTGTATGTGCATGCAAATGTGCCAATGTGGTCGTGTTTAAATAATCAAGAATATGCGCATTCAAAGAAAATAAGGCTTTTTTTGATTGACAGGTTTTTTCCAATTCACAAGACAACCCATGTTTGAAACATTCAGTAACGCCAAATGGCCCTTCCACTGCTTCCACAATTTCTTTTAGTGTTAATCCTACAGGATCTTTGATTAATCGATATCCTCCCTGAGCACCTCGCGTTGCTTCTATAAC
The DNA here is from genome assembly GCA_964349825.1 of uncultured Gammaproteobacteria bacterium. GTDB lineage: Bacteria > Patescibacteriota > Patescibacteriia > Magasanikbacterales > UBA922 > CAYGHM01. The sequence goes on along the minus strand of CAYGHM010000001.1, from coordinate 73,415 downwards.
CCCTGCGTCTTTCAAGGATTTGGCAATTTTTTGTAAAAATAAAAAAGATATGGTACTCTCGTCGGAGATATCACGAAGACTCACAGATGCTTCAGACCCATTTCGCGCCAGGGCAAAAAGAAGCTGCAAGGCATAGTCAATTTGTTTACTTACTCGAACCATATTGCGCAATTCATACTTTTTGAGTATGATATAGCAAATCAATCATTTTGTCAACGGTACGAAATCATACTTTATGACTGAAAATTTAGCTAGATTAAGCAAAAAAATACAACTTACTCCAGACATGGTGGAACTCCATTTTACCCGCCCAGAAGGATTTTCCTATCTCGCTGGTCAATTTGTCCAGGTACGAGTGCCCGATGGCATCGATTTTACCAATAGATCCTATTCTTTGGCGTCTACTCCTAAGGATGAAACCTTGGAGATGTGCGTGAAGGTAGTGCCGAATGGAAAAGGTTCGGCATACCTCAATGAGCTTTCTGTGGGACAGGAAATAACCATACGGGGTCCGCTCGGCCATTTTGTCTGTACAGAAGATGCAACCGCACACTTTTTTGTTGCAACCGGCGCAGGCATTGCCCCTATTTTAGGGATGATCCGAGATGAATTAGAAAATAAAAATATCACCAAAAAAATTCATCTTCTTTTTGGTGTCAGATTTGAAGAAGACGCATTTTGGCTCGACCGTCTTGATGCATTGGCTTCGCAATATGAAAATTTTTCTTATCGATTCACCCTATCTCGCCCAACCGATGAATGGAGAGGGCTAAAAGGTCGTGTGACGGAACATCTTGCTGACCACCCAGTTGATCATGATTTCTACTTGTGTGGAAGTATGGATATGGTGAAAGATGTAAGAACATTGCTTTTGACAAATGGCGTGAATGCAAAAAAAGTGAGGATGGAGATATTTTAAAAAATAAAAAAACACCCAATTGAGGGTGTTTTTTTATTTTTACATTAAAACCGGTGCAAAAATGCTATTAACATACCATCAATAGTTTCATTGAACCAACTCGAATAGGCAGGACTAAGATGATATGCCAAAAAATTAGCAAGACCAAAGACAACAAAAAACAAGGTGACTAATAGATCAACCCTATACTTAGATTTTGTTTTAAGCGAATGGTTATCAGACATATAAAAGCCTAGAACGGAAGGGTAAAATTAATCGCTGCTGGCTGACTCTGCATTTGCGCCGGAATTGGCTCAAAATCAACAGGGAATGTGAGCACTTCTCCAGTAAGCGTGGGATAGTACAACATTTTATTTGCCCGACCAAAGTCATATAACTCTTTGGTAACTTTTACATCCTGTTCACAATATTCTTTGATCTTATCAATCAATCCTTGTTTATACCATTCCATTGCCTGCAATCCATCAGCACTTTTTTCAATATTAAGTGTTGCGCGCGCTAAATCATTCAACTTAAAGCGCTTCCCAAAGGTATCTTTGATAACTTTCAACATATCAAGATGTGGAAATCGGGTAAGATCGCCTGGATAGAGCTTATTCAATATTGGGACATCAAAATGTTCACTATTATATCCGATAATTCTTTCACATCGTTCAAAAATCGGCCACAATTCACCGAGTTGATGTTCGTCAAAAGAACGGTATCGATCATGTTCATACTCATAAATAGACACAACCGTCACTTTCATGGTATCGAGATTGCGAATATCGCCTACGGTTTCAATATCGAAAATAACTTCTCGGGACATACGGTATTCATTAAACGTTAGAACGTATTATGGATTGTGTGCGGGTCGTAACCCACACCTACACAGATTATCATCGATGATGATAATTATCGGATTTTTTTGAATTTAACGGCAAAAATCGGTTCAAATTCCTGATCATGTTCATCTTTGATCTGCACACTTTCCCCTTTCAATACTTTTGACAATGCGATATCACTCAATAATTCCATATCGCTTGCAATATCAATTTTCAAATCATCAATCTGAGTAAATTCTGAAGAAAAAGATTCTTTAATTGAATTTTCAATTGATTTCTTTTTTTCACGAAGAGTCTTTACCTGATCTGATACTTCTTTATATTGTTCTGATGTTGAAAGCGCATCTTTATACGCTTCTTTCAAATCTTTCAACTTCTTTTTTCCTTCTTGAATACGGATAAATACTTCTTGGATATCTTGCATAGGAGCTAATTGTGAGAAAAGTAACTTGGCCAGTATACCAAATAAAGTATCGTTTGGCGAGAGGAGTTTCCGAACAAAGAATAGAGAATGAAAAATAGAGAATAAAGGGCAAGAAAGAGAATTCATTCTCTATTCTTCA
>CAYGHM010000001.1:32447-71009 GCA_964349825.1 uncultured Gammaproteobacteria bacterium | reverse complement strand
CCTGATGAAGATAAAAAATCTGAAGATGTGGGTGATCTCGTAGCATCATGACAGGAGACTCCTCTACTGATTTCACTCCTGCTTTCAAATCTTCAATCACGGAATATTTATCATTTCCACTTGCCACCAACATAATACGTTTTGCGTTTAGGACAAAACGTGACGTCATGGTAATACGATCATGAACTACAAAGCGATCTGTTGTCGAATGAACGACGTCGTGCACCTTATCCAATACCTGTTCCGTATGAGGAAATAAAGAAAGGATATGCCCATCTGGACCTATTCCCAAAAATAACATGTCCAATGAACCATCCGAGATCTGTTTTAATTCATCGCTATATTGATCAATCGCTTCCTGAATAGAAAGACGTGTATCAATAAAATGGAATGAACCAATTGTTTCTTTATGTGATCCAATGAACGACGCCAAAATCATACCGTAATTTGAATCGGGATGATCAAACGGAACATACCGTTCATCCGCAATATACACGTGAAGCTTGGTGGGGTCTTCAATATTCCTTGAAAGGGCTTCATATATTGAATACGGTGTTTTACCACCAGAAAGACCAAGAGTTATTGGCTTATCGGCAGCATTGATATATGTGGCCATTTCATTCACAATGGTTTGTATCCACACTTCTTTTTCCTGAAATACCTGAATATCCATACATTATTTTTCAAGAGGGAGATCATACCATGAAAATCCATCCTGCTCTGGCAACACATGCTGTTCTTTTGGACCAGGAGACCCATCGGGATAGGTGTGCATGATAATTTTCTCATGCTGAATAATATGATGCACCTCATCCACCAAACGCCACGACGCAATAATTTCAGGAAAACTAAGAAAGTGTAATTTTTCCCCCATCATAATTTCACGAAGCAAAGTTGCATGCTCAGGAAGACAGCCTCCTTCAATATCACAGGCAATAGAATCACTTGTGGTGATTTGTTGGTATTTATCCGATCCTTCATGTTTATTTAGCAGGGTAATATGAATTTTTTGTTCCGGCTGCAATTCCAAAATAACACGATTTGGTTCCTCCTTTTTACTTTGAAAAGGATATTTTTTTAATTCAATAACGACATAGGTATGTTTCTTGTGCAACTTCTTACCCGTTCTGATATAGATCGGCACACGGAACCACTCTTCACGGTCAAGCATCAAACGTAATGCGGTAAATGTTTCGGCGCGATAAATGGGGCCGCCACTACTGGATTTTTTATCTTGCCTTTTATAGCTCTTGTACTGTCCAATAACAAGATTTTTTGTATCACATGGACATTCTAGTGCGGAAAGAATACTATATTTCTCTCGCTGTAAATTCTCCGGATTTTTTCGTACCGGAATCGACATCGTAACCAGCGCCAAAATCTGTAATAAATGCGACTGAATCATATCCTTGGTTATCCCGGTCTGATCAAAGTAGCCTGCCCGTTCTTCCACACCATTTTTTTCACATGCAGTAATTTGAATATTTGCCACTTCGCTCCCTCGCATCATATGGCTCAAAATACGATTTGCCTGACGCAACTGAAGAATACTACGCACCGCTGGTTTTCCCAAATAGTGATCAAGCAAGTAAAATTGATCGCTTGTAAAATAGCGGGAAACAAAATGATACAGACGCTCAGCAGTTTTTGTGCTTTCGCCAAATGGTTTTTCCATAACAAGCCGAATATCATCTCCAGAAGACAATCGTGTTTCAGCTAAATTTCTGACAATATCTTCATACACATTCGGTGGTACAGAAAAGTAAGCAATGTGCGCAATTCCCTTTTTCTTGGTCGTTTTTTTAATAAACTCTTGATATGCCTCAAAATCCTTTTTGTCATTATACTGTCCAGAAAAATACCAGGTGCGCGACAACATCTCTTTCAACACTTTTTGATCTACACCTTCGGTATGCTCTTCTACGCCCTTTCTCACCATTGCATGAAATTCATCACGTGTCATCGTACTCCGCGCGTATCCAATAAACCAACACTCTTTTGGTAGCCCTTTTGCTTTTGCCAATTGATACAGCGATGGAAAAATCATGTTTTTTGCCAAATCTCCCGATGCGCCAAAAATAGTAAAGAGGCAGGGTTTTTTAGGAATGGTGAGGGGCATATTGTTGTGTGAATGAAGAATGGGGAATAAAGAATATGTATTATCAATTCCAATCCGTATGGAATATACCTTTTTTATCAGTACGTTCGTAGGTATGCGCGCCAAACGAATCTCGAAGGCCTTGAATCATATTTGCACCAGCACGACCCTGTCTTAACATGTCTATATAAGAAAGCGCGGAAGCAAAAGCCGGTATTGGTATCCCCGCAGTAATGCAAGTCGATACAAAGAAACGTGTATCTGGGTCGGTTTTTTGTAAAAGTTTTATCAGCACAGCACCTTTTTCTTTTGCAAAGGATGCCTCAAATATCTGGAGTAGGTTCATGCGAATAATGCACCCATTCTGCCATATACGAGAAACGTCAACTGGATTGATATGCCATTTCTCTTCCTGGCTGGCCTTATCGATAAGATCATACCCCTGAATAAAGACGGAAATAATGGCACCAAGCAGCGCATGATGCAATGCATTTGCAATATCTTCCACTGATGGAGCAACATTCGGTCTGGTATGTTTCCATTTTTTTGATATTTTTATTCGTGACTCTTTCATATTTGAAAGATACCGAGCATATACCGCATCCGTCAGTGTTGGCGCAGGGACACCTCGCTCAAGCGCTTCTACAGATGTCCATATACCAGTTCCTTTTTGTCCTGCTTTATCTAAAATATTATCAATTAAAAAACCTTTTCCTAACTCATCTTTTTTTCTCAATACGCCAATCGCGGTATCAAGAAGAAATGATCGCAAATTTCCTGTATTAATTGCTTCAAAAATATCAGCAATACCTTGAGCATCAATATGATACGCATCCCGGAGCAATACATACGCTTCTGAAATAAGCTGCATGATACCGTATTCAATCCCATTATGAACCATTTTTACATAATGCCCAGCACCACTTTCGCCGATATATTCCACGCAAGGTCGTTTTTTTGTATCTTTCGCCGCAATCTTTGTGAGTAATGGTTTGATAGTTTGCCACACTTTTTTATTTCCTCCTACCATCATACTAGGTCCTTTCAATGCACCTTCTTCACCGCCGGAAATACCACAGCCAATAAAATGAATTCCTTTTGTGCCGAGTGCCTCATACCTTTTTTTGGTATCTTTATAATGCGCATTTCCTCCATCAATAATAATATCGCCTTTTTCTAGATATTTACACAAATCCTGAATTGCTGCGTCGGTTCCATTTCCTGCCGTCACCATGAGTAATATTTTTCTCGGCCGCTTTATTGATTGAACAAATTTTTTTAATTCATGAGAAGAAACAAATATTCCTTCTTCTTTATGTGCAGTAATAAACTCATCCGTTTTCACCGCGGTTCGATTGTACACGGCAACGATATATTTTTTTGACGCAAAATTTCTCGCCACAGCCGCCCCCATAGTACCAAGGCCAAGAATACCAATGTCTGCTAATTTCATAAAAAAAATTAAGATATGGGTATATTGTACACCACACTCTTATGTAACTCAAACCTGTCTATTTGAGTTATTTATACTTAAAAACAAAAAAACCAGGCGCGCGGGGCCTGGTTTGATTTGATTGCTAATTAGCGATCGTTGCGTGAGAAGGTGTTCCGTCGTGGAGGTCGGTCTTCTAATGGGCGAGCTTCGTTCACAGTGATGGTACGTCCTTCGAATTCTTTACCGTGCCACATATCGATAGCTGCTTGAGCTTCTTCGTCAGTAGACATATCAACGAATCCAAATCCGCGTGAGCGGTTTGTCATCTTGTCGATAACGATTTTTACTGAAGTAACTGTTCCTGCCTGTGAAAAAGCAGATTTGATAGCTTCTTCGCTTGTAGCGTAAGGAAGACCACCAACGTATAATGTTTTTGCCATAGATTTGGTAAACTTTTGATAATAAATACTGTAAGCGACCTCTTAAAACGGTTGAGCCGCATCATTGTCTGTACCGCGCATACGTGACAACAAGTTGGTAATAAACGTATTGAGAATACTTACTGAGGACCAGTATAGCATAAATGGGAATAAAAGTCAATGCCCCCTGCTCATTGAGCCTTCCGAACCTGCTCACCAACTAAAAAAATTTGCAATAAATAAACCCCCGTAGCTATACGGGGGTTTATTTGCTAAATTTGGTTTTTTGTCTATGAGATGAGCCAAATTATGCTTCCTGCTTTCTCTTTACACGTTTACGGTCATTTTCATCCAGCATTTGTTTTCGCATGCGGATACTCTTTGGGGTAATTTCAAGATATTCATCCTCAAGCATAATTTCAAGACCACGCTCAAGGGTGATTTCAAATGGTGGTGTCAAACGGATCGCATCATCAGTTCCAGATGCACGCATATTGGTAAGTTGTTTTCCTTTAATAGGATTTACCATCATGTCTTCACCTTTTGACGTATTACCAATAACCATACCTTCGTATACTTCGGTATTTGCATTGATATAGAGAGTTCCACGATCCTGAAGATTGTACAATGAAAAGCCTAGTGCTTTTCCTGCCATCATAGAAATCATAGACCCAACATCATGTTTTTCAATTGGACCTACATGCGGCTTAAATCCAAGAACGCGTGCACATAAAATTCCTTCACCACGTGTATCGATCACAAACTGTCCGCGATACCCAAGAAGTCCACGAGTTGGAATTTCGAAGATAAGACGGGTTTGTCCGTTCTTACTTCTCATTTCGGTCATACTTCCTTTACGCTTGGATAATTTTTCAATAACGATACCAGCAAATTCATCTGGAACATCCACCGTTGCCTCTTCAAACGGTTCGAGCTTTTTACCTTCGTCCATTTTGATAATAACCTGTGGCTGTGACACCTGAAGTTCAAAACCTTCACGGCGCATGTTTTCAAGCAAGATAGCAATATGCATTTCACCACGGCCATAGACACGATATGAGTCACCTTCACCAAAGTCGATGCGAAGACCCACATTCATTTCAAGTTCTTTTTCAAGACGTTCACGAATCTGACGATTGGTCACAAATTTTCCTTCTTTCCCTGCAAATGGAGAATCGTTCACCAAAAAGTTCATTGCGATAGTAGGTTCATCCACAATAATTCCTGGTAATGCTTCTTGATCTGCATTCGCACAAATAGTTTCTCCAATATAAATATCAGAAATACCCGCGATCATGACAATATCTCCCGCTTCTGCTTCCGGAACTTCTTTTTTAACAGAACCATGAAAAGTTTGAAGTTTAGTAATACTTCCGGTTCGAGTCTCCCCTGTTGGTTTTTTGATAATTACTTTTTGTCCTACTTTGATTATTCCTTCATAAATACGGCCAATAGCAAGACGACCTAAGAAATTATCATATCCAAGATTGAATGGCTGCATGCGGAAAGGTGCCGCAGTATCAGACGGTGCTGGAGGTACTTTTTCCAAGATAATATCGAGCAATGGATCCAAATTGGTACTTTCATCAGTAAGATTTCTTTTTGCAATACCTAATTTACCAATTGCATAGACGGTAGTAAAATCAAGCTGTTCATCATTGGCACCAAGATCCATGAAGAGTTCTAGTACTTGTTCGTGAACAATATCTGGCTGCGCCGCCGGTTTATCAATTTTGTTAATCACAACAATTGGCTTCAAACCAAGTTCGAGAGATTTTTTCAATACAAATTTGGTCTGAGGCATAGGCCCTTCTTGCGCATCCACGACAAGCAATACACAATCAATAGAGCGAAGAACTCGTTCTACTTCAGAACCAAAATCCGCATGGCCCGGAGTATCCACGATATTAATCTTGACGTCTTTATAGAAAAGAGAGGTATTTTTTGCGTAAATCGTAATACCGCGCTCTTGTTCAAGAGCGTTACTGTCCATACTCACAGATTCATCTGCAAGCATGCCGGTCTGGCGAAGTAAAGAGTCGGTAAGGGTGGTTTTGCCATGATCTACATGGGCGATGATTGCGATATTACGAATTTCCATAACAAATAATAATAGACGAAATTGAATTGCCAAACTATACCTTATTTTAGCTATATTGTCAAGAAAGCGTAACCCTATCTCAAAGTAAGACCCTCCTACCTCACTCCCTGACAGAGCATTCTTTTTATAAAAAAACCTCCCACTACAGGAGGTTTTGCGTATCTAGTATTTTCTTTTTCCTTTATACGGGGTGTGCTTACGCGGCGCATAGCCAAATGATGGCGTCTCAAGAGGCGCATCAGTGACCACCGTCGCCCTAATTGACGTATTTTTAAATTCCATGCCAGATAATTTTTTTGCAATTTTTTCAACCAATTCTGGCGCAATACCGATATAGGTTTCATCAGGTGTAATCTTAATTTTTCCTAAGACTTGACCACGAATACCACCATTTCTGCAGACAAAATTAATCAATTGACCAACTTCAACGCCGTCTGATTTTCCTACATTAATCTTGAATTGCGCGAAGCTTCCTGGTTTTTCATCGGATGATCCTCCAAATTTTGGAGAGTATCCTTTTCCATCAAGCGGTTTTTGTAAACTTGCGTTCAAATTTGGCGCATTTTCATAAGCGCGAAGAAATGTATTGAATTCAAGAGATACCAATTTTTCAAGCAATGCTTCTTTTGATAAATCTTGAAATTCAGCCTGAATGCGAGAAAGGTATGGAGCGATTGCGTCTTTTTTTACTTCAACATTATGGACGGTATTGATAAAGTGATACAACTGTTTTTCACACACTTCAAATCCAGATGGTACCTGGGTGTGAGTAATTTTTGTTCCAATTGTTCGTTCAATATACGGAACTTGGCGAGCTTCTCGCGTATTTAAGATGGCAATAGAAATTCCAGTCTTTCCAGCACGCCCGGTACGTCCGCTTCGATGCGTATAATTTTCAATATCTTGCGGAAGATTATAATGAAAGACGTGAGTAATATCACTTACATCAATACCGCGGGCCGCAACGTCGGTTGCAATCAATAACTTAATACTTTTTTCACGAAATTTTTTCATGACTGAATCACGCTGGAATTGTGACAAATCACCATGAATCGTATCAACCGCATAGCCATCTCTCGCCAATTTTTCAGCAATTTCAGCTGTTTCTTTTTTTGTTTTACAAAAAAGCAAGCCGTATAACTCTGGATAAAAATCGATAAATCGTCGAAGTGCGTGATACGCATTTTCATATTTCACCACGCAATATTGATGCTCAATAGTTTTTGAACTGCTATTACGAGATCCGACCGTAACACGGACAGGACTCTCCATGTATTTTTTTGTGATTCTTTCAATTTCAGCCGACATGGTTGCCGAGAAGAGCCAAGTACTTTTTTCTTCTGGTGTTTTTCCAAGAATCGTATCAATATCTTCTTTGAATCCCATATTCAACATTTCGTCCGCTTCGTCCAATACTACCGTTTTTATTTGTGTTAAATCAAGTGAACGTCGTTCAATATGGTCCATGAGACGTCCTGGTGTTCCAACAACAATATGAACACCACGTTTCAAGTTATACAATTGATCATTAATGCTTGCGCCACCATATACCGCACCTACATTCATGCCTTTTTGAAACTTGGCAAAACGTTGTAATTCTTTGGTAATTTGTAAACATAATTCACGGGTAGGACAAACAATAAGTGCTTGTGGTACACGAAGAGCCGGATCAATGACCTGTAAAAGTGGGAGTCCAAAGGCGGCAGTTTTCCCTGTACCTGTTTGGGCCAACCCAATAAAGTCAATCTGATTTTCAATAAGTTGTGGTATTGCCTGCGCTTGAATTTCGGTTGCTTCTACAAAACCCATCTCTTCGATAGCGCGCTGCAGTTCTTCTTTTAATGCTAATTCTTTAAATGTCATAACAAGGGCCTCCTGAAAGGTTATAATAAGAGAGAAGCATATCAATTTTTTCTTTTTTTGTCAAGCTGAACAAGCCCTTTTAAATAATAACGCCTCGAATTGTATCGAGGCGTCCATTCATGTTACTCTCTTTTCTTTTTAACGGTTGTTTTCCGATTTTGAATCGCTTTCTCTCCCCATACCGTCTTCGTTCCCTCGTGCTTGGCCGCCTTTGCGTCCAATTGCTTGAACTTCTTCTACTGGTCTGTTTGCAAAATTACCACCACTATTTTGACCACCGCGTTTTCGTTCTTCATCAGTTAATCGATGTGCGTGCCCACTTGTCTGTGCTGCCTGTCCACCTTTTGAGGCGATATCTCGCTGCTTTTCGTCATCCATTGATGCAAAGCCTCGTCCACCACCTTGGTTTTGGTTGTTATTGTTTGGCATATGAGTTGTAGTGTTAAGTATAATCAGTACTCTTCACTACATACCCGTTGATTGTATGTGTGTATGTATATTAAAAAGAACATTGTCTGTAAATACAATCCGAGTATGCTAGGTTCAGTACTGAGAAAAACCATTCTATCGTTCAGCTTCTCTAAGGACTGAATGCTTATTACTCTTTAGCTCTACATTTACTATATGCCCGGCCGTATCTATCGTCAAGCTAGATATCCACTCTGAGAAGATACCAGGTATTACTGATCAACGACATTACCCATCCTCCCTGGACAGATGTCTAACCACAGTGTAAAATCTTCGTGAACGAAAAATCGTTCGCGAGGTTCCTCATGCGCTTGAATCTACCAAGAATCGTCTTCGGTGCTTACGTTCTCGTGGTGACTATAGGTATAAGCTATGCTCTCAGCACGACACTCTCCTTCTTTGGGACGGCAATCACACTCGTCATGAGTATCGCCCTTCTCGTCGCAGTGATCATCGGACTGAAGCGCCACGGCCACATCGGTTGGCGCGGTCTGACGCTCTCCATGCTCGAGGATGGACTCGGCATCACTATGTTCAGTGCTGCCCTCCACAGTGCAGCCGTCATCGGGGTTGGCTTGCAGCTGTGGAACACCAAAGTAGACAGCATCTTCCCCGCTTGCTTGATTTCCTACGGATTGTTCGTTGTCGTGATCAGCGTCGCAAAAACACCGGCACTCTCGAGAAAGGTGTCAGAAACCGGATGAGGACACCATCACCGCCCAAATCGGGCAAAGGAGGTTGTGGTGTATGATACACGTCATACACCTCACCAAAAAAAATAATACTCCCCAATCGGGGAGTTTTTTATTGCTATCTTATAAGATGCTCAATCGTGGTAAGTCGACGAAGTGCTGCGTGTATTTTTCCGAGCGCAAGGTCAGACTTCACTTTTTTAATCTCTTCGGTGATTATATGTCTCTGGGCAGAATTTACCGCTTGACCAGCAGCATATAATTCCAAATTGAGCGCAATAATGTCTTTTCTGTCGAGCGCTTTTTCTGAAAGAAGTAACCCTGCAATACGTTTGCGGCGCAAAGAAATATTTTTAAAAATGTCTAATGGCATAGGGGTAGGGGTAATCCTATGTAGACCCTACCAAAAAACTTCACTATTGTCAATAATGTACTTATCTATATTATTGCCAATATACTTTGCCAGGATAACGCACATCTATATAGTGCAATCCACCACGATCTACCTGTTTTGATATGACTAATTTTAATGCGCTAAATTGTTCTTCAATATGTTCCAAAACATTAATTTTTACATACCATCCTTGCTGCGTATACAGAACTACATCACCCAATTCATGCTGTAATTCGATATATCCAAATGGAATATCAGAAAAAGAAGAAACAAACTGAAACCACGACACGATACCTTGTACAGTTTCTGGCTGCAACATATCACTATTTACTCCCCCATCTTTTGTTCGCATATCATAGACGATAGGATAGTCTCCCATTTCTTTTTTCAGTGAAGCGGGACGGAGAGTATGCTTTGAAAAAATTATTTCTTCACGCATTTCAACCGTACTCGATGCAGTCGTGGAACTTACCATGCGCACTTCTTTCAGCCATTCATCCGATCCTACCGCACGGAGAACTTCAACAATTTTTCCATCAAGTCCAACATAACTATATTGTTTGCCATTATCATAAATAACCGTAGATATTTTTTCATGGACATCAATTGCCATATTGTGTGGAAACGTTTTTCTTACCTCAACCGAACTTAGCGGAAATCTCGATTTCAATACATCACGCACTTCGTCCACATCCACAACAAAAAAACTCCTGGCGGGGAAAATAAAGAATTTTTTATACTCAATGGTAGCTAATACCGCTTTTTCAATATCATTTTTTTCAATGCGTTCCAGACCTTGGATAGAAACACGAGAAATGAAAAAAAATGGATGAAATAATACAAGACCCACGACACTTAACAAACAAACAAGAATAATAGACAAAGCAACCCTTCTTTTTAAAGGCGCACGAGGATCATCAACAACAAAGGGATTTCTTTTTCTTGAACGCCAGGCAAAATCGCGATGAACACCAGAAGGTTCTTCCGACACGAGATCTTGTTTTACTTTTTCAATTTTTCTTCCCCATTTGCGCCGATATCGATGATAATTCAAAAAGTTCTTCGCCATACTATACCGGCATTAAAATCCTCTTTTATACCGACGAAACGTCTCCACCAACCAATTGAGCCAATATTTTGGGCGTACAGGAAGATCTTGACAATGCAGTAAATCCTTTTGAAAACCGCCAAACCCTTTTTTGAAATGAGTAATTCCATGAAATGGATGCGTCTTCAAAGCTCCTTCTGGTGCAATACCCCAAAAATTGTAATACGTGAGTCCGCGTTTTTTTGCTTCCCGAATCACCGCCCACTGAAGCGCGTACGATGTTGGCAATTGTTTTGACGCACCGAGAGAGGCACTGTGACGATATGCTGCCATATTCCCATAAAACATAATAATTGCCGCTGCATCAAGTGTTCCATCCGGCAAATACGCTTCAAAAAGCATTGCATCACCCTCTCGTGCAAATGCAGTAAATTCTTTTTCAATATAGTCACGAGAAAAACGAATAAATTTATGCCGATCAGCAGTAATGTTCAGTAATGTATCAAGACCAGACAAAGAAGCAACATCGCAAGATGTTTTAATGATTACCCCTTCTCGCTCACACCGACGAATAAGATTGCGATGATTTTTATTCATTATTTTAATGAGATCATCTTCACTCGGACGAATATCAAGAAGCCATGTGGTTTCCGCTAATATATGCATCGGAGCCGCACGAAAACCGACACGACTATAAATATTCTTTATTTCATCAGTATCATTAATAAAAGGAGAAATACGAATGAACGCACAGTCCTCTTTTTTGGCGAGCTCTCTAAGCCATCCAGACAATTCTCGAAGCACTTCTTCGTATGATGTTTCCAAAGCAGGAGACACAAGTGGACCGTATGGAAGATATAAAAAATTTCCGCGACGGGCATGAACACTCACAATGAGTGAGCCGCCCACCAAAGTATTACCTTCGTAAATACCAGCAATCCAATATGATTCACCCATGTTATGATGAAAATTTCCATAGTGAAATGATTGTACAAACGGGGTAAATGGTTGGGCACGAACAAATGCTTCCCAATCCCCTACTTCAACTATTTGTTTGACGGTAAAGCGAGACATGCGTGTAGTGCATCAATAATAAAAGTCACGTCTTTTTGCGTTATATGACGTCCTGTCGGCAAATTCACCGACTCCTGTGCGATACGCTCTGCTACCGGACATGAACCCGGTGTATACCCTGTTCGAGACATGTCAATATCTTTCGGTGCAATAACCGTATCATACCAATCTCCAAGATATACCCCTTGCCGTCTTAATGTATGACGAATTCTGCCAGCGTCATTTGTACGGATAGTATACCGTAAATAGATACATTCTTCATCTATTGGTGGCAACCTAATAGAATCTATGCCACGAAGTCCTAATGTATAGACGCGTGCAATTTGTTTTCTCTTCGCATTTACTTTATCAACTTCGGCTATTTGCAAAAAAGCAATACGTGCCAATGCATTTGGAAATTTTGCTGGAAAATATAGTGACTGCTCGCTTTTTTTTTCAGACGGCTCGATAATACTATTTATCAATTGCGCACGCTTTGCAAACGCGAGCAATGCTTTGCCAAGACCAAAGGAATACCACGCCCGGCCTAAGAAAAAAAATGGATAGTGTAAAAGATGGCGCAATAATATGTGTATATTCATGAGTGGAAACTCACGTACCTTTTCTCGGACTTTTGCAGCAAGGAGGTCACTATTCGTTATAACCGCACCGCCGCGAACAGAAGAAACAACTTTATCACTACCAAAACTTACTATGGCAATATCCCCAAAAGTACCAAGTAACTTTCCTTTATAGGTTGCCCCAAAAGAATGGGCGCAGTCTTCTACTACCGCGAGAGTATGTTCTTTTGCAAGTGTCATTATTGTATCCATATCAGCGGCTTGTCCAAATGTGTGCTGGACAATCAAGGCTTTGGTCTTTGGTGTTATTTTCTTTTTTATATCATCGGGATCCATACAAAAATCAGCGCCAATATCCACATACACTGGAGTTCCTCCAGCAAAAAGAATAGCATTGATCACCACAACACATGTATACGCTTGTACCAATACTTCATCGCCCGTCTGAATGCCGAGCGCCTGAAGTGATGCAAGAAGCGCGCTACGTCCACTGTCCATGGTCACTGCATGACTTGTATTGAAATAATGTTGAAGCCGTTCTTCAACTTTCGCAGGATATTCCCCTTCCCTCCAAGATATCCATTTCCATGGAAAAAAAAGATACGCGCAAGCAAGTCGCACATCACGCACAGTACTGTTGGGAGAAAATCCAGTAAATATTGTTTTATGTATGAGAGACATAGGTAGCAAACTGTTTTATTTCCTCAGCAACATTGTAGGGCATTCTATTTTCAAGAAGTATAACAGTATCAGTATCTTTTTTTTCTTTAATATATGTCAAAAGCATATCCGGCTCAAATATTCTTTGCACCGTGATCCCGTATTTTTTTACAATACCTCGTTCCATTGCATCAGCTGAGTCAGGAGAAATAATAATGAGTTCATCAGCAGAAAAAGCAATTTCCCCACCAATCTCCTCATGTTTTTGATCACTCAAACTACCCAATTCAAGCATGCCACGTGTAATAACAATTCTTTTTTTACTACTAGGGAAAGTCGTCATAACCGCAAGCGCAGCACGAAATCCTGTGGGATTTGAATTATACGTATCATCAACAATAATTGCTTTACCGTATTGATATGTTTTGATCACACCGTGTTCTGCCGTAAGCGTCGTAATACGTGACTGAATTTCCAAAATAGACATCCCAAGATGCTGTGCCATGAGAAGAGCGGCAGCGATATTCAATACATTGTGTTCTCCCAAGATCGGCGCAAAAAAATGAACTTCTGTTCCTTGCACTTTTATACTAAAGCGAATACCCTCCCGCTCTTGCATCACACCAGTAATCAATGCCCCTAGATGTTCCACCTCATCTATACCAAATAAAGCATGGGGTGATTTTATCGTGGCCAGATCTTTTGTGCAGTAGACATTATCTCCATTGGTAATGGCATACCCAGTTGACGGAAGCGCATGCAATAATTCATATTTTGCTTTTTGAATATTTTCAATACTCCCAAATAAGGCCAAATGTTCCTCTGCAATAGTGGTGAGAATACCATATGTCGGTTTCACCATACTACAAATAAGCGCAATTTCTCCCTGATTATACGCGCCCATTTCTACAACAAAATAACGGCAATTGGAAAAATCCGTTGTTAAAATAAACTGTGCAATGCCAATTTCGGTATTAATATTCTTGGGCGTTTTTATCACCCGATATTTTTCCGATAATACATGATAGAGAAATTCTTTAGTGCTCGATTTGCCAAAACTGCCGGTAATACCGATTACCTTCATGTCTGGATAGAGAGCAAGTTTTTTTCTCGCAGCATTAATCCTTACTGTTTTATATACTTTTGTTGGGTAGGAAAAAACACCAACAACAATACTAATAATAGGA
Organism: uncultured Gammaproteobacteria bacterium; assembly: GCA_964349825.1. Lineage (GTDB taxonomy): Bacteria > Patescibacteriota > Patescibacteriia > Magasanikbacterales > UBA922 > CAYGHM01. The sequence continues at coordinate 57,010 of CAYGHM010000001.1, read as the reverse complement.
AAACGAAGTATAAGAAGGAGAAATAAAATAGTCCAGTCATAAGTCCAGAGAAGAAGCATTCCTTCAATAAATAATGCGACTCCGATAATACCTAAGGACTTTGGCGTAAACCGCGGACGATGAAATTTTTTGTCAAATACTTTTTTTAATGTGTTGAGCACGTCAAGCGAGTATACGGCAATAATTATTTGTTTAACAAGTACCACTTCGTTTATTGGCCAAAAAAACATGGTAAGCGCAATTATCGAACGCCAAAATAATGGATACTGCAACCAAAATTCTTTTCCCTGTCGAGAAGATAAAAAATCTTTAAACCGATCAATACGATATTCTTTTAATTGCCAAAGATAACAAAACTGGCTATAGTCAGTAATTGCTGATAATAACCACAAAAGAAAAATAATAAGATTAGTTTCATTGATCATACTATTCGAAAACAAATGAACGGACAACATTGAATAGTGTGTCTGTTTGCATCAAATGAAGGCCGTGGCGACCGCCTTTGATCACAAGCAGCTTACTCTTTGGGATAAGTGTATTTATTTTCTTTCCCATACGAAGCGGAACATAAGAATCCTGGTCTCCCCACACCAAAAGGGTTGGAACAGAGATACTTGGGAGTAAATGCCGTAAATCCTGACGGATAATTTTTCGAAAAATATCACGTTTTATACCCGATGTTTCACCGTAATCTGGTGAGTCTGTACCTTTATACAAAACTTTTTTTGCAAGTGCATCAAAACGCCCAATGATTGGGAGCTTAAATAGTAGTTTACCACACTTTGCAATCAGGAAGAACAAGCCCCGACGAAGAGACCTTTTTGGCCGCAATGCCGCAGCACCAGTAAGAATTAATTTTTTCACCATGTCAGGATGGGTCGCTGCCACAGAAGAAGCAATTTGTCCACCAAACGAATGGCCGAGCAACATAACTGGCTGCTCTGTTATCGCTTTTATTTTTGTCACAACAAATGCCGTATACTCCTCTACACCCCATACGGACGAAGGGCAAGGTTCAGTACCAAAACACGGCAGATCAATACAAACAACCTGAAACTCTGTTTCAGCAAGTGCAATAAAATCTTTCCATGTTTCAGTGCTTCCGCCCCAGCCGGGAAGAATGATGAGGGTAGGTTTCATAAAAATGATTTAACTCAAACCATGGGCTTGAGTTAAATATATATTATTATGCTAACTGTTCTTTACCTAAATATTTTACCAATACGCCAGGCACTTTGATACTTCCATCTTCACGTTGTCCATTTTCAAACAACGCAATAGGAAAACGACTCAATACCACGGCTGTCCCGTTTAGTGTATGGACATACTCAAGTGTTCCATCCTCTTTCCTATATTTAATGTTTAAGCGACGTGCCTGATAGTCTGTACAATTACTTGTGCTGGTAATTTCACCATAATCGCCTTGTGTTCCTTTGTCTGCTTTCATGGTCATCCATGCTTCAATATCATACTTACGATACGCTGGTCCACCAAGATCGCCGGATGCAATATCAATAACGCGATAAGGAAACTCAAGTCCATCGCAAATTTCTTTTTCAATAGATAATAGTTCCTGATGCAAGACTTCACTCTCTTCAGGTTTACAAAATACAAACATTTCCAATTTCGTAAACTGATGTACACGATACATTCCTTTGCTTGTGCGGCCATAAGCACCTGCCTCAGTACGGAAACAGTGTGAAATTGCGACGTATTTTTTTGGCCCATTGCTCAAATCCAACACCTCATCCGAATGATAACCACCGACGGTAATTTCTGCCGTACCAATCAAACTCAAATCTGTCTTTTCCACTGAATACACCTGGGTCTCATCACCTCGTGGGTTGAATCCGATACCAAGCAAAATATCATTCTTCGCCATGTCCGGTGTTTCCAATATATCATACCCATGAGCACTCACCGTATCTATGCCATAATTCAAAAGGGCCATATTCAACCGAACTAAATCATTTTTTGCAAAATAAAATTTTGACCCGGCCACTTTTGCTCCACGTTCAAAATCAATCACTCCAAGTGCGAGCATAAGCGCTTCATGGTCTTTCGGTTCGAATGAAAATGGTTGAGGTTCTTTGTTTTTATACATCACAACAAAATCCTCTTCCCCACCAATAGGGGTATCCGCATGGGTCAAGTTTGGAATCGCCATTAATAATGCCGTGTATTCTGGCATAAGCGCTTCTTCGCGCACCTCTATCTGTTTGATTTGTTCACCCACTTCTTTCATCTTGGTAATTTCTTCTGGAGACGGTTTACCTTTTGATCCTTGGTTGCGAAGCTGGCGTAATTCTTCTGCCTGATGAATTAATTCTCTGCGTTCATCATCAAGCTGTACAAGCCGGTCAAGATCAACGTGTACATGGCGCTTTGCCACGTTCTCTTTTACGAGAGCAATATTTTCACGAATAAATTTTATATCAAGCATATACTTTGGTTAATATACATCAGATTTGGCACCTGCCTGCCGGTCCGACGTAAAGTACGGACTCCGTATCGCAAGCATCGGAGCAAGGCAGGGATGCGACGGATTTAGAGGGATATAATAATTTTGCGCAATTCGGGAAGAAGTTTTTCAAACATACGAGCGTTTTCTCCTACTAGTGGATATTGAAGCACTTCATCAAGATCAAACCATTTTACTCCCAATGTTTCTTCATCGCTCAGCTCTGGTTCACCATTATCGGTAATACGACAGACATAGGGAACCAGGTATACCTGATAGCTAAATCCATTGGGAAAGGCTTGGCGTTCTACTTGAATATGCTGCAATAATGTTATCACCTCAATATTCAATCCCACCTCTTCTTTTACTTCTCGGACAATATTCTCTTCCATAGACTCCCCATATTCCACGCCTCCACCAGGAAATTCCCAATGCTCGTGATAATCCGGACGATGTGGATCGTTACGAAGCGACATGAGTAGTTTACCTTCTTTTATAATAAAGGCACATGGCACAACAATATGCTTTGACCCATACTGTTTTTGTAAGAAAAATTTTGTTTGGTTTAATGCTTTTCCCCGATGACTCACGCCATTTTTTTCTGCCACGGTCATCTCTGAAAATGTTTTATTTTTTTCAGGATAATAAAATATTGGATCATAGCCAAATCCCGCAACACTCTCATCTACTACTTTGTCTGTAATCTCTCCCGCAGTTTCACCAAGACTCATGTATAATTCTTTTGTCATTGGATGATATACAACGATACAAGCACGAAATGTGGCAGAACGCTTTTCTTTTGAAATTCCCTGCATCAAGTCTAATATTTTCTGCCAACGATGATCATCTGTATCAGCAATACGAGCACTTTTCACACCCGGCCATCCATCTAATGCATCAACAAATAAGCCGGAGTCATCGGCAATGGTGAGTAACCCTGTTTTTTCCGCATAATATTTTGCTTTGAGTACCGCATTTCCTTCGATGGTCGGTTCAGTTTCTTCCGGCGGCTCAATCGGTTCAGCTAAATCAGATAATGAAAATAAATCCAAAGGAAGCGTCTGCAAATATGATGCGATTTCGGCAACTTTTCCTTTATTGGTTGTGGCAATTAATAATTTCATACCTGACGAATAGTTTCATCTCCCAGAAAGTCCAACAGTCCTAAGGCTTGTTTAATTTTTCCACTCTTATATCTATCTTCACGATAAGATGGCATACGGACAATCTGCGTCTCCAAACCAAATTCAGTTATTTTTTTTGCCAAACGATCGACGAATGCAAGCTGGTCATACCCAAGGGCAATAACGTCTGGCTTAATTTCCTGAATAATCAGATAAGGATCTTGTTCATCTCCGAGCACCACCTTGTCAATACATTTAATTGCATCAAGCATTTGCTTGCGCTCATATTCATTATGATATGGAGGCGCACCTTTTACTTTTTTTACTGTACTATCTCGTGCAACAATTACTACCAATCGGTCTCCATATTCTTTTGCTTTTTCAAACACATGAAGATGGCCCGGATGAAGAATATCAAATGTGCCGCATGTGAGAACGGTTTTCATAAGCGGTTAATCAGCGAACGAAAATTGTTCGGTTAATTTTTCTATTTTTTTCATCTCGCCAAATACGAGTATTCCTAAAAACTGAATATCTGCCAAGGCTTTTTGTTCTTGTTTTTCTTTTACTTCTTTATCATTACGTGAGTCACGCATTTCTTCAGTAAAACAAGTTACCTCAAACCCAAGGGCTTCCGCGTCTTTTTTCAATTGAATAAGTTTCGCGCGATCGCCTGTCTTTTTCATCATAATCGCATGGCGAATATTCATCGGCACTTTTTGGCCGTCTGTAGTCACCGTTTCTTCAATTTCAAATAATTTTTTACCCATGCGCGCCGCAAAGGAAGCAGACAAATGAGCGGCGGCATTTAATTTGCTCCACCCTGGAATATCCGGTGTATCAAGTAATACCGCGTGAGCAGCGAATGTTTTGTTTGATTTACTCGATTCCGAAGGTGCGACATCTTCCGGACGCATAAGCGGAAAAAGAACGCATTCTCGAATTGGCTTATTAGCAAGAAATGAAAATAATCGTTCTGAAAAACCAAACCCAGATGTTGGTGGCATACCGTGTTCCAATGCCTCAACAAAATCTTTATCATGCATTTGCGCTTCTGTATCCCCCTCTTCACGAAGTTTTGCCTGTTCTTCAAAACGAGCTGCCTGATCAATCGGATCATTCAACTCAGAATATCCATTTCCAATTTCACTTCCGGCAATAATAATCTGATACCGTTCGGTAAGTTCTGGATTAGATGGAAGACGTTTTGCAAGCGGCGACACAACGACAGGATGATTGATCAAAAGTACTGGCCCTTTGATAGATTTACGAACTTGTTTCCATAGCACGTCAATCATACGTCCGCGTCCGGCAAAATCTTCAATACCAATATCTTGTGCTTTTAATTTCGCGCGCAATTCATCATTGGTTGCAGTCGTAATATCAACATCATACGCTTTTTTAATCGTTTCAGTATAATCAATTTTTTCCCACGACTGTCCAATATCAATTCCCTGAAACTCTCCAATATCAAATATGAGTGTTCCAAAGGCTTCTTTTATAATATGTTTGTACATCCGTTCTACGAGCTCCATACTTTTGGTATAGTCAGCATAGCCCCAATAAAATTCCATTTGGGTATAATCCTGCAGATGTTCTCGGCTCATTCCTTCATTTCTAAACTGACGACCAATTTCAAACGTTTTTTCAAATCCAGCAGCCATAAGTCTCTTTTGCCATAATTCACCCATGGAAATACGCAAGAAGACGTCAATATCAAGCGCTTCATGATGCGTCACAAATGGTGTGGCATCCGCGCCTCCTGGTGTAGACTCAAGAACTGGTGTTTCTACTTCAAGAAACCCTTCGCCACGCAAAAAATCACGGGTTGCCTGCCAGAAACGAGTTTTTTTATAAAATAATTCTTTTGCTTCAGGATTGGAAATAAATTCAAGATATCGTTTTCTTAATCTGATTTCCTCATCTTGAAGTCCGTGAAATTTATCAGGAAGCGGACGAAGCGATTTTGTCAGTAAGTTCCAAGAAGTAACAAGAACAGACTGTTCTCCCTTATGGGTGACAAATCGTTTTCCCTCTATTTCAATAATATCGCCACTATCAATTTTTTTTGCAAATAATTTATATCTCTCAACGGACATTTCATCTTGTTGACACACAATTTGCGCACGAGCGTACTCATCTTGAATATGGCAAAAAATAAGTTTGCCCATATCTCGTTTTGTCATGAGGCGCCCCGCAATACGAACTATAGTTCCTTCTGGTTCTGCTAATGCCTGTGACACCGTATGTGTTTTTGAGGATTGAGCAGGGTATGGATTAATACCAGCAGTACGAAGTTCTTCCATCTTTCCAATACGGACGGATCGTTCATCATTAATATTCACGAAATGTTGTTCAGACATACTATATACTAAGACTAAGAGGGAATAATGAATTGAAAATAATGAATAAGATTTTTTGCCCTTTATCCTCTATTCTTCATTCTTCATTCTGCAGAGAATAGTACCAAATACATAGGGGTTTGGCAAGTCAATTAAGCCAAAAAACCCCGATATTATCGGGGGTATTTTTTACTTCACTTGTATGATTTTATAGACTTGTACTCCGGCGGGGACTTGCACCTCTACCTTATCACCTTTTTTGTGGCCAAAAAAAGCTCGTCCCAAGGGTGACTCATTGGAAATACGACCACTCATCGGGTCAGCCTCTTGAGCACCAACAACTTGTAACTCACGCTTCACACCGTTAAACTCAACTGTAATCGTTGATCCAAGACCAACAGCATCACCAGAACTTCCTTCCTCAATAATTTCTGCATTATCAAGAATGTACTGTACTTCTTTCATGCGAGACTGGGACCATGCCATTTCTTCTCGCGCAGCATGATACTCTGCATTTTCTGAGAGATCACCAAGCTGACGTGCATCATCAATACGTTTGGCAAGTTCAGGCATTTTTTGAAGACGTAATTCTTTCAGTTCTTCCTGAAGTTGTATAAGTTTTTCTGGGGAAATATACTGCGCAGCCATAATCAAAGTCTTAAATATCAACGATATAAAGTGAAAAAAAGGAACCCCTTTGGGGGAACACAGGCCTAGTATAGCAAAATACGTCCTACCGTCAAGCTATACTGTCCACAAGTCTCTTTTACTAAGAATACAAGAAAAAAAATCTGTTCCCCTCTCTAAGGACTCTTCCTATATTGTCCCCACCATTTATAAAATTCATAGGCAATCGGGGCAGCGATGCGACTTCCCTCTTCTCCCTCTTCCACCAAAATAGTGACGGTAATTTCCGGATTATTAAACGGTGCAAACGAGGTAAACCATGCATGATTCAGTTTGTTCGCATTCCACTGTGCCGTCCCTGTTTTCCCAGCTGCTTCAAAAGGAAGGAGGGCTAAACGACGACACGATCCAGAAATAGCGCAATCTCGCATACCAAGCCGAACGGTTTCAATATGTTGTGCATCAACGATATTCGTTCCAAGTATTTTTGGGGAAATGGGAGTTTTCTTCCCAGTTATTGTATCTTCAATTTCCTTGACCACATGCGGTTCGTATATCGTTCCACCATTGGCAAAAGTCATAGTCATATTTGCAATCTGGAGCGGCGTCACCAGAATATCTCCTTGTCCAATCGATACATTATATGTATCACCAATATACCAGCGTTCACCGGAAAGCTGTTGCTTCCACTCTTTCGATGGAAGAAAACCTGCCTGTTCACCAGTTAAATCGATACCAAGCTTTTCTGAAAAATGAAATTTTTTCAAATAGAGCATAATCTTCTCCACTCCCAAACCAACAACATCCCCATATCCTCCACCAATATAATAATAAAACGTATTTACCGACTGCGCGAGTGATTTGCGTACATCCGTCACACCATGTCCCCCACCTTGCCAATCTGGAAAAAACCATTGTCCAATACGCAAGCCACCATTGCTCAAAAACGTTGTTTGCGGAGTAATAATACCTTCCTGAAGTGCGGCGGCGGCAATAACAGGTTTAATAGTAGAGCCAGACGGATAGGTACCGCTAATGGCGCGATTGAACAGAGGGTGATCCTCATTTAAAATATATTCTTTATATTTTTTTTGTTCAATGCCACCGGAAAAATCATTATCATCATACGTTGGAAGACTAACCATGGCTAATACCTCTCCATTACGCGGATCCATGACAATACCAGAAGCCCGTGTTTTACCTGCCTTGGTCATTGCTTCTTGCATCACTCGTTGAAGTTCGTTTTGCATCTTTGCATCAATAGAAAGATACACATGCGAACCTGGCGATGGTGCTTCTTCCGCAAGCACAGCTTGTTCTCGACCCAGTGCATTCACTTCTACATGACGTCGGCCATAGACGCCACGCAAATATGTCTCATATGTTTTTTCAACACCTGTCTTTCCGATTGTATCGGATGGAAGATACCCGACTTTATACAGGGTATCCAGCTCTTCTGGCGCCAATTTCCCCTGGTATCCCAAGACATGGGATAGTGACATAATGGATGTTGATGTTGTTACTTCTTGTCCAGATACAGAATGTAAATACAAACGCTTCGAACCGCGATGAATATAAATTCCCGGCAAATCTGCCGCGGCAATTTGAATAGATAGCGCGGTTTCATAATCTAAATCTTCCTGAATAATAATCGATTCGTAACTATAGTTTCCATATGTTTTCAATATTCCACGAATATCATCCGCGCTTTGTGCCGTAAGTTCTGCCAAGCGCTGTACAACACCTTCTCGCTGCTGTTTATCTCGGGGTAAATTTTGTGGAATAAGGGCGAGAGAAAAATTAGGGATATTATTTGTCAAAGTAACTCCATTACGATCATATATAATGCCGCGTTCCGCAGGAATAGGAAGAATACGCTCACGATTTCCTTCTGCCATACCTCGATAGGTATTTCCTTTTACTATTTGTAATTGAAATACACGTCCGAGCAATAGAAAAAAAACAATAAAAAAAGCACTAAGCAAAATCAACAAACGCCGATAGGTCACGCTTGTGCCCATATGACGTTTCGTATACTGAGTAGCAACTTGGCGTCCTGTTGCCTGCTCAAACGCAAAAGACGCTTCTACCCAGGAAGTATCATGCTTTATGCCGCTGTCTCGCGCTTCGGACTTACCGGCATCGACACCATATTGTATCCATGAATTATCTTCCATACATACTCATGATAACTGGCCGGCGACTTCGATAAAAAAATATCAAATATAATACCGCCACAAGTGTTGTCGTAAAAAGTATTTCCCATGCCGTTGTTTCCATAATCGACCCCCAAGAAATTACTGTTTCAGGATGAATAAGATGCGCTATATACAACGTAATCACATATATACAACGATAAATACCCAAAGTAAATGCACACATAGCCACCATCGCATACCACGATCTATTTGAAAAAAGATACTGATATGCCCAAAAGGTAAACAACATGCTAAGCGTACCACTTACCAGCAATATACCAAATGGGGTAATTGCGTACAACTCAAGAAAAAAATGAGCGATAAATGACATCCACACCACGGTTCCTTGGGGACGGAACGCCAAAATAAGCAATAAAAAAGCAAACAAAATATTTACTTTTGACCATGGGTACGGCAAGACAAAAGAAGCTCCCATAGCAAAACTCACAATTATCAACAAAATCATTATATAAAAAAAAGCAGCAAATAATTTTTTCATAAAGCCGCTTCGGTGAGTACACTTATCAAGGTAAGGTCCTGCAAATTGACTGGTGACGCAATAATGGCGCGCTGGAACGGTTCATACACCTCTTTCTCTACCGACTCAACCTGGCCGATGATAAGCCCATAAGGCATTTCTTTTTCAAGACCTGAGGTAATGACCGTATCACCAAGAGCAATCACTTCATGCTGTGGCACCGATGTCATACGCACGCTTAATCCAAAACCTCCCTCAACCAGACCAATACTTTTTTCTTTATTCATGAGTGTTGCTGCAATACGACTTTGATTGTCCGTAATTAATCGAACAATAGCCATATCTTCTTCAACACGAGCAATTTTTCCAATAACAATACCCTCTAATGCAATCACCGGATTAGATTCTTTAATACCATCACGACTGCCACGATTAATGATCAAGGTACTGCCCATTGGATCGATTTGTTTTCCAATAACACTGGCACCAACCGAGACAAACGGACGTGCTGTCAAAAAAGAAAGCTGACTGCGAAGCGCATTATTTTCCTCTTGCAATAAGGTCATTTTTGTTTGATCGAGTTTATTAAACAAATAGGCTTTTTTTAAAGCACTATATGCTTCTTGCAAATCTTCTACTGACATGAAGGTTTCCGTATCGTTTTCAATAGAAACACTCCAGTTATATAACATCGATGACCCCGGAGCAATTCCTTTACGAACAAAACGCTCGACTGGGGTAAGCCAGCCGAGATAATGGGTAATGATAGTGACAAGGATAACTGCCAAAATGGCAAAAAATGTCCTTATTTTTCGCTGCATACATTATTTACTCTGGCGTGCTGATGGAAGGGCGACTTCTTTGAGAAGCTGTTCATCTTCAAGAAGTACCCCTGCTCCGCGCACCACAGCAGTTAAAGGATCGTCTGCAATACGAACAGGAACTTCTGCCGCTTCGGCAATGACATGGTCAATGCCTCGCAAAAGTGATCCGCCACCAGCAAGAAGGAGTCCTCGTTCGTGGATGTCAGCTGTTAATTCTGGAGGTGTTATTTCAAGTGTCATTTTTACCAGATTGGCTATAGAGAGAATAGACCGACTCAACGCCTCTCGCACATCGGCATCTGTTACCATAACTTCACGCGGGAGTCCGGAAATTACATCACGTCCACGCATTGGAAATTCAAGTCGCTCACCAAGATCAATCGCCGAACCAATCTTCATTTTAATTTGTTCTGCATGGCTTTCTCCTACGAATAAACTAAAGACATCGCGAGCATACTGAATAATATTGCGGTTCATTTCTTCACCAGCAATTTTGGTTGATTTCCAAATAACAACGCCAGAAAGAGAAATAACAGCAACTTCAGTATTACCGCCGCCCAGATTCACAATCATATTTCCGACCGGGTCTCTAATTGGCATACGAGAACCAATAGCCGCGGCCATAGATTCCTGGACGAGATATACTTCCTTTGCGCCGGCCGCGATGGCAGCATCTTCTACCGCCTTCATCTCTACCTCAGTTACTTCAAGTGGGATGGAAATAACCATGCGAGGACGGCTCATGAACGACATGCCGCCTTCATATACTTTATCAATAAAATACTTCATCATTTTTTCTGCCACTTCGTAATCGGAAATAACCCCGTTCGCAAGCGGACGAGAAACCGTAATATGCGGCGGTGTTTTTCCCAACATGTTTTTTGCTTCGTGCCCAACAGCCAAGATCTGATCCGTCTTATTATTCATGGCAACCACGGTTGGCTCATTGATGATAATACCCTTTTCTTTTACATACACCAAGGTATTGGCTGTACCAAGATCGATGGCAATGTCGGTATGACGTGTTCCGAATAAGCGTTTCAGCATAAAAAAAATATATTCAATTCAAAATGTTCTTCTCATGCCCATCAATATGATTTGGGCAAACAGTGAAAAAGCACAAATACGATGAAAAACTAAACGGTGAGCTCAAGAAAACTTGGTTCTTTTTCACTACGTTTTTTCACTTCAATCTTCCCGGCAGCAATGCTTTTTGGACTAATGACCATGCGTGTTGGAATGCCAAGCAGATCGCTATCAGCAAATTTTTCTCCAGCACGCACGTCTTTGCGATCATCATAAAGAACTTCGATGCCATCTGCTCGCAGTTTCTCATACAATGCATCTGCTTTTTGTATGTCATCCGACTCAACGCAGAGCGACACCAGATGAACAGAAAAAGGTGCAATTTCCTCTGGCCAAATCATACCCTTCTCATCGGAAAATTTTTCAACGATAACACCCATAACTCGTGTGATGCCAATGCCATATGACGCCAAATAAATTGGTTTTGACGTTCCGTCGCTATCAATAAAATATACCCCCATTTGTTCGGCCTTTTCTGTGCCAAATTTGAAAATATTACCCACTTCGGCGCTTTTAACGGGCTTCAGTTGTGATTTATCAATACCAAGTTCTGTCGCGGCATCATCTAGTACTTCTTCATTCACTGCAATAGAATGGTCATCATTCACATACATAATATCTTCTCCGGCGTCGCAGAGTGTTTGGAATTCATGGCTGAATTTGGTAAAAGCTCCACCACTTGCAAATGTGACAAAAGTGCTCTCCCCTAATCCTAGGCGTTCATAACACCGTTTGTATGCATTGATAACTTTGTCGTAATACGCGTCCATGTCCTCCTCGGTGGCGTGAAGCGAATACATGTCTTTCATAACAAATTCTCGACCACGCATAATACCGCTTTTTGCACGCAACTCATTACGCAATTTGGTTTGGAATTGGTACATGCTCACAGGGAGATCCTTATAGCTTTTGACAAACTTTTGCATCATTTCCAAAACTGCTTCTTCATGACTCCAGCCAAATCCGATCTCTGTCTCATCTTTGAGTTTCGATTTGAACCAGACGTCGACAACAGTATCATCCCAACGTCCGGTACTTTCCCAGGTTTCCTTACGTTGTAGACTGCTCATGATAATTTCCTGACCATCTATGGCATTCATTTCTTCACGGACAATGCGTTTGATATTTTCGAGCACTCGAAGCCCAAGCGGTGTATATGCATACACACCTGCCATTACCTTATATATAAAGCCCGCACGAATCAACAATTGTGCATTCATGCTCACTTCGTCTTTTGGAATTTCTTTTACTGTTTTCGAAAGTAATAATGATTGTCTCATACAAAGTTATAAAATAAATATCGTTTCTCCCTTATTCAGCTAAGTTACCCTCACCGGGACCACCCTGTTTTGTTGAGACGGAAAATGAAATAATGAGCGCAACCACCAAGAGGAAAAGCGTAAAATTCCATAAATTTAATAATGCATGGATTTGCAAATACATGATAGCAAGCGCGATGACTGAAAAAAACATACCATTACGAAAACTTTTTTTGACATAGCGGAACATAGGAAGACCTGTTCGGGAAAACATACGGTATCCCACAAAAGACGCAATAGTAATAGTTCCAATTAATGCAAAAAATAAACTGATATAGAAAAAACCAAATCCAATGGCACTTCCCTGATATGGATCGATATTTGCCGTTACCATACCAAAGGAAACCCAACACAGGATAGTAGCAAACGCCATGACGAAGAGATATTGTCGCAAGCTCATAGATATTTTTTATAGAAACCACCGGCTATTATTATATTTTCATAAAGACAGCCCTCGTAGGCTGTCTTTATAATATCGTGTTTTTGTCCTCTTAGCAAGAGGAGAAACCCTAAGCAAGATAGCGGATCCGGTCTACTTCCGACTTACCCAATCTTTGGTTAATTTTTTCGACAATAGTCGCCTGGTTGAGCCGAATTTCCTGTGCCAATGCTGAGCTGGTACAGGTAACGGTAAGTGTGCGATTTTTTAAAAACAAAGGTTTTGCATGAGCAGCCAAATCTTCGGGAAACACCTCTCGAAAGACCGCTTCTGCAGCATCAACTACAACTTGAGCTTCAAGTTGCTTATCGAGCGATTTGTGCGAAGTAATTTTTCCTTTCAATGCATCGCCTAGCGGGGTGAATCCCATACAATTTCATTAAATATCCAAGCTATATATAAGGTACCACGATTGTGATTGGTTGACAAATGAAATGATTATTTTGCCCGATATTCGCAGATCTCACGGAAATCACAATATTTACAGGTATGGGGATTTGGCTCAGCACGAAAATCCCCTGCTTTAATTCCGTCCGCCGCTTCAGTCACCTTGCCGCGCAGTCGTTCCAAATCAGTATCTGTTCCCACAAAGGAAGTCTGAATATTATCATTCAGATAATAAAAAGTTAGTTTACTCGTTTTTCCCATGTGCTTATACTCAGGCAACGTTTCCGCGGCAATCTGATAAATCAATAATTGTTCTTTATCATCCGCAGTGAGTGTTTCCTTTACTTGCCCTGTTTTATAATCAATAATCTCAAGTGTTCCATCTGGGAGTTGATCGATACGATCAATGCGACCATGCAATGACGTACCCCCTACTTTTATGTTAAACCAACTTTCAAGATTGACAGGAATTGTCCATTTTCCTTCCTGAGATGCATAAAAAATCCTAAGAATTTCTTTTCCTTTTTTATAATATTCTTCACGCTGCACTATATTCTGATACCACTCATCAATCCAATGTATTTCATATAATGCATACAATTCATCTAAGAATGGCACCCGAATATTTGAGGTGACACTCGGTTTTTCTTGCAAAAAGCCAAATAACGAATCTTGCTTCGGTAGATTCAGTTCCTTGATACGTTCATAAAATTTCTGAAGTGTGCTGTGGATGCTCGTTCCAAAACTAAAATAATATTTTCCCTGGGTAGGTAATTTTAAAATATGTCTTAATTTGTATTGATACGGACAAGTCTGGTATGTTTTTATTTGTGAAAACGAAAAAACATGAGGTGTTGAAGTAGCACCCTGTACTTGTTTATGTTTCATATACATCTTTTTTCTTTACACATTTCCATCAATCAAATCATTTTCAAACGCGATAATTCCTGCCAATGATGTTTCGTATTTACTAATATCAGGAAAATCAAGCGTGGTAATTTTTTTCTGTACTGCTTCAATCAATTGTTTCATGCGTTCAACGTCCTCCTCTTGAATCTGGTACGACAAAAGAACAATCTGTCCATCATTTGTTGGATCAAGAAATTCAAGATACCCGGTATTTACTCTATATTTAGAAAAATCACGAGAATGTTCAACTAAAAGTTTATAAAAAATAAGCTGACGTTTGTATCCATGCAATTGAATCTTCTTAATTTCATCATGCCCATCCCAGCTACGTTTATGACTTCCTGTTTTAAAGTCGTACACATCGAGCACTCTTTCCTCAATATGTGGCACGATCTTATCAATCTTTCCCGTAATGTGTGCGCTCCCAATCTGCACTTGTTGTTGTCGAAAATCTGTTTCTATCCAATGAGACACATCAATACGATCGGCAGCTGCGGCTAGATATATACTCCATACATCATTTCCTTTTTTAAGATATTTTTCGTATGCCTGTTTTTCCAATCGATTCTTTTTTAATGCCTCCTCATAAATTTCTTGAACTTTTGGAAGTTTTGGTATAACCCCGGTTTTTTTAAACACAACATACAATCCTTCAAGCGTCGCATGCATAGCAGTACCATAAGACATGCTTTCACTTTTTGCCTGAGGAAAACGAAGTAAATTATTTTCAAAAAAATAATGTGGACCGCCTTTTGTTACATCAAGAAAATTATTCAAATGTGTCACACTCATCACATACCGTTCAACAAGTGGAAGTAATACGCCCACTTCATCATAGGCAATCGGACCAACCGGATGAAACAATGACGTCTCAAGAGCGGCAATCGTCTGTTCGGAAGATCCTCTTCTATGTTCACAGGCCACGCGCCCAGCAAAACTCTCAATCATGGTTTGATCGAGAAAAGGCACCCGTAGGCTATCTTTTCCATTATCTTTTTTTATAAAACTCGTCACATACAAATGCCGTTTCGCGCGCGTAAGTGCCACAAAGAAAAGTCGCAAATGATCATCCATCGTTTCCCCTGCAGGATCAATAGGTAGATTTTTCGGAAATGCAATCATGTCCATCCCTTGTGCCTTTGCCCAAATATCGTCCTGACAATTAATCACAAAAACTGTATCAAATTCCAACCCCTTTGACTTGTGAGCAGACATAAGTGTGACTGCGTCGGCTCCGCTCATATACGGTGACGTATCCGTTATTGAAAGACCATGTGATTCATACGTTTCGACGCATTCAACCACATCAGCAAGATGCGCATATTCACGTTTTTTCACATAACCCCGTACCGTGTCTATGAATGTGCGAACACTAGAAAGAAAACTCAAATACGTACGAGAATCTTCTGCATATGCGTTAGGATGAAAATAATACCGACGGAAGGGTGATGTATACACCTCTTTTTCTTCTGCTGGTCCAATCAAATGATCCAGCATAGTATCAAAATTGGTCGATGCCGAAAGTGCCGCCATATCCAAAAGCCACGTCGCAATGACAGACAACTTTGGATTGGCGCTACGCATCATAGCATCGATCCAACGACCATGATGTTCTTCTGTTTTCAGGGCATTTGCCTCAATTGAAATCTGCCAGACAACACTACGTTCCAAATTCCAAAAAGGAAACGAAAGTATAGTTGGCATGAGTTCATTTTGATAATAGATATGTTCTTTCTGAAGCGAATGAATCAATCGTATTAATACAATAAGTTGAAATATATGCGGTTCTTCAAGTACATTTCTTTGCCGCTCATATTTTATTGGAATATGCTTCTCAGAAAAATATAAGGCAAGTGTTTCTAATTGTCTATGATTTTTTGCAATAACCGCAATATCCGTCGGAGCCACTCCTGCACGTATTTTTTGTGCTATTTCCTCGGCAATATAGGAATATTCATGGGTAGCCGTATCAAATGTATGTGCAATAATTGTCCCCTCACCCAAGGCAGCATTCGCGGCTTCAAGCTTCTTCTCAAGCGCTTCAATACGATCGACCAAACGATCTTCTCCCTGATCAATAATCCGAGATGCAAAATCCACAATATCGGCTGTCGATCGATAATTTTTTGTCAGTGCAATAAACGTCGTTGCGGGATATAATCTACGAAAATGTAAAATATTATTTAATTCAGCTCCTTGAAACTTGTAGATTGCCTGATCGTCATCTCCAACCACCATCACATTTGGCATCCCTTCATTTGCAATATGATCAGTCAAAAGATGAATAATACGCATCTGTGCGTCATTGGTGTCCTGAAATTCATCAACAAGAATATATTGATATTGTTCCTGCAATGTCTCAAGAAGTCCGGGTTTTTCTTCTATTGCCTCGATAACATCAACGATCATGTCATCAAAATCGATATAGCCCGATTCTCGCATGGTATCGCCATATGTACGATAGACCGTCGCAAGAGTATTATTTCTCTCATATTGATGCAGGTCTTTTAAGTGGAGTTCTTTTGTGTCACTGTCTTTTTTGAACCACTCGTCTTTCCACGCAGTCATGGGCTTGGTACTATCTTGTTCTACCGAGTCTTGATATGCGCGAGTTAGCGAACAAATAATAACACTTTTATACTCCTGTATTGTTGTATGTGACATCATCAGTGCCGGCACGTCTGCCGCATCGATAGCAATCAATGCATTCGGTATTTTTTCAATCACCTTTTTTGACATTCTCTCGGAAAAAATAGGAATAAGTATCTTCTCCAAGGTTTCATATGCCACACGATTGGTAGCAAGTATGGTCATGTATTCTTTCGGACTAATACCCGCTTTTTTTAATTTACCAATACGATCCAATACACTACTCAAATATACAAAGGTTCCATCATGTTTTTTCTTACTCAACGCATCAGAAAATGGCAGTGCTTCAAGAATTTTTCCTATCGTATCAATTTTTACAATATCATCAGCCGTTTCCATTTGTCGTGCATCATAAAAATCATCACGAAATTGATGCATGATAGAAAGCGCAAATGTATGAAACGTATGAATCGCCACCTTATATGCGTCAACACCAATAAGACCGGCGAGACGTTCCCGCATATTTTTTGCTGCGGCATCCGTAAAGGTAAGACATAAGATATTTCTCGGAAGCACGTCGCTTTTTCTTAAAATATTTCCAACACGCAAACTCAATAATTCTGTTTTTCCACTTCCTGGACCCGCAATAACCATCACCGGCCCTTCTGTGAGGTCTACCGCTTGTTTTTGTTCATCATTTAATTTTGCGTAGCGGGATTCAAATGACATAATTTTTTTAATAAAATAAAAGCATCTATCTTCCAATATAACCCAAAAGACTCTGTATCCCTTTTTCTATACGTGGCAAATGCTCCAATTCAATTTCGGCCATGTTTTTCTTAAATAATTCAGACACATGAGGAAAATAAAGTGTTTCAACAAGCGGAACCATCCCCAATTGACGCAAAATAGGTATGATATGTTCAATCATGCGCGCACCACCAAAAGGACCATTCGAAACACCACACATTAATACCGGTTTTCCAAAATATTCTTTATTAGCACGATCAAGTAGTAATTTTAATTCACCGGGATATCCATGATTATATTCTGGTGACACAATAATAAAGGCATCCGATTTTTTTACTATCTCTCGCCAGGGTGAGGCTTTATCCGACTCTGTCCATGACGCGATGGTAGCTAAAATAAGATGATCTCGAACATCAACTAATTCAATATCAAAACGACAGTCAATTTTTAATTTTTCCAATAAAAAATGCGCAACATGTTCAGACAGACGACCTTCTCGAGCAGTACCCAAAAGAAGCGTAATATGAGGTTTCATAGGAATATAATTTTCAATTTTCAGTTTCCAATTTTCAATAAAATACCCGTCCACAGTCAAATTTATTGGAAATTGATAATTGATAATTGGAAATTTCCTCTATTGTAGCAGACTGAGCTAAAACGACAAGCGAGCCCAAAGTGAGCTCGCTTTCTTCCTATGGTCCTCCAGGCCACAAGGTCTTGTGAATAGATCGTACTATGGATCAGGCAAAAGATGATCGCCCCGTTCGACAGCAGCGAGTTCTGTGCTCACCTGATCGGAGGGCGAAAGCCGACGCCACATTACACCTTCAAAGCGCCAAAAAAACTCCGGCGCTTCATCATGAGCTTCTTTCAGCGTCTCTTCATGCCGCTCACGCTCCAGGCCTGCAAGGGCTTTTTCAATGTCACGCCGAGATGGCCGTGCCGACTGTTCCTCTTGCTTCTTTGCCACATGACGCGAGGTTTTCTCCAACAACAATGACAACTGCTTCTGTTCAACATCGAGACGACGGACCTCGCTCAACACTCGAGCGCGGTACACCTGAAAGTAGTAACCGCGATAGCAACGTCGCGCACGCAATGCCCGAATCAACCATTGATTCAGGTCTTCACGGGGAAACCTCCGACGATAGTAGCGAAACAATCGAGCTAGCACCTGAACATCTGTCAGGCCCTGCTCACGCTCCCACTTACGCAATGAAAGAGCCATGGTGACCGTCCTCCAGGTAGAACATGCGAACTACGAAAAATACGAAAGTACGAAACACAGAGAAATACAAATCTGTGAAAATCCTGTATTTCAATCCTGGTTGTCTGTGTTCTGCATTTTATTTCGTAATTTCGTATTTTTCGTAATTCGCATGTTTATTAAAAAGACGGAGCATAAGACAGCTCCGTCGTGATTTTATTCATTCCCGTGGTCGTATACCATCATGCTGCATTCACAGCAAGATTCACAATTACTACAGTCTGGGCAACGCATGTCTGATGACACGTCTTCTTTACATGATCCGCATCGCATAAAAGAAAATAATATTAAATATCAAAGGCATTGTGTGTTGGAGTATAATCACTCCAGTTATAATCGTCAATAATACTGTGGATATTTATGAAAAATGCTGTCAACACACCACCAGCCTCTTGCAAAAAACTCCCGTATTATTTTCTATATTTCTTTCCAACATGAATACGAGCAAGCTCTTTTTCGATAGCAGCTTGAATTCTTGCAAAATCAATATCATCGGCATGTTGTGCTTGTGCCAATAATTCTTCGGCACGTTTTCGAGCGATTTCTGCACGTTCAACATCAATATGTTCTGCACGTTCAGCTGTGTCGGCCAAAACATATACATCACCAGTCTCTCGAACTTCAACAACACCGCCCGATACGGCAATAGAGACATCTTGATCTTTTTTATGAACTTGTAATTCTCCGGCACGAAGAACTGAAACAATCGTTGTGTGATGTTCAAGAATAGTAATTTCTCCGGTCTCGGTAGGAATAGTGACGCTCTCGATCATATCATCGTAGGTGATGCCGTCGGGAGTAACGATTTTGAATTTGAACATAGGAATAAATTACAAATATTCAAATAAGCAAATAGGCAAAATTAATGCCGCTTGATTTGCTTATTTGTCTATTTGAATATTTGCTTATTTGAAATTTGCAATATTACGCTTGGATACTCGCAACAACCTCATCAATACTCCCTTTCATATAAAACGCAGATTCCGGCTTATCATCATGTTTTCCTTCAAGAATTTCTCGAACACTGCGAATCGTATCAGCAAGTTTCACATATTTCCCTTGCATACCGGTAAACTGTTCAGCAACGAAGAATGGCTGACTCAAGAAACGTTGCACACGGCGGGCGCGGCCAACAATAAGTTTGTCATCATCGGATAATTCTTCCATACCAAGGATCGCAATAATATCTTGCAAATCCTTATATTTCTGAAGGACACGCTGTACTTCACGCGCAACACGGTAATGCTCTTCACCCACCACCTGAGGATCAAGCAAGGTTGATGTTGAGTCAAGCGGATCTACCGCAGGATAAATACCAAGCTCAGAAAGAGATCGGTTCAATACAACCGTTGAATCAAGATGCGCAAATGTCGTTGCTGGTGCCGGATCAGTCAAATCGTCCGCTGGGACATATACGGCCTGTACGGAAGTAATAGAACCTTTGTCAGTTGACGTAATACGTTCCTGAAGCGCACCCATTTCAGTTGCAAGTGTTGGTTGATATCCTACTGCAGACGGCATACGACCAAGAAGCGCAGACATTTCTGCTCCTGCCTGAGTGAAACGGAAAATATTATCAATAAATACGAGGAGATCACGACCTTCTTCATCACGGAAATATTCCGCCATCGCGAGGGCAGTAAGCGCAACACGAGCACGCGCTCCTGGCGGTTCATTCATCTGTCCAAAAACAAGTGCAGTTTTTTCAAGAACACCGGATTCTTTCATTTCGGCGTACAAATCGTTTCCTTCACGTGTACGTTCACCTACTCCGGCAAACATGGAATATCCTCCATGTTCCTGAGCAATATTACGAATAAGTTCCTGAATGATAACGGTCTTTCCTACTCCGGCACCACCAAACAATCCAACTTTTCCACCTTTCAAGAACGGGCAAAGAAGATCGATCACTTTAATACCTGTTTCAAAAATTTCAGTGTTTTGTGATTGGCTTTTAAAATCGGGCGCTTCACGATGAATCGGATATCGCTTTTTTGTCGTTACTTGTGGCATTCCATCAATTGGATTTCCCACAACGTCAAACATGCGGCCAAGTGTTTCAGCACCGACTGGAACAGAAATAGACGCGCCTGTATCAAGCACTTCAACACCTCGGCTCAAGCCGTCTGATGAGCCCATAGCTACGGTTCGAACCACTTTTGATCCAACATGCTGCTGTACTTCAAGCACTAATTCTGTGCCATCTGGTAGCTTGGTGGTCAACGCATTATAAATTGCTGGCAACTCATTCTCGAATTGTACATCGATAACCACACCGATAATTTGACTGATAGTACCTTTATTCATATACATTATATTATTCTAGGGCAACGGCTCCTCCGACAATCTCAGCAATTTCTCGTGTAATCGCTGCTTGTCGATTTTTATTATATTCTAATGATAATTGTTGAATCATATCTCCTGCTGAATCACTTGCATTCTTCATAGCAACCATTCGGGCACTGTACTCACTTGCCGAAGATTCAAGTACCGTTTGATAAAGCTGCACTTCAAGGAGTCTTGGGAGAATCGTACGTAATATCGTTTCGGCATCCGGTTCAAATATCATTCTATCAAGCGATAATTCGTCACTGATTTCTTCGCTTGTCGACTTTGACCCTGACATATCGAGCATCGCGTCAATACTTATTTTTGAAATCGGTAGCAATTGTCGAAGTGTTGGAATTTGTACCACACTTGATTTGTATTCCGTATACGCGACAAACACTTTATCGTAGGTCGCTTCTTTAAAACTATCAATAACCATTTTACAAATAGGCAGCACGTCCTGAAAGTGTGGCGATTCTTTGAGATGTTCAAAGACAGCGATGAGTGACTTGTTTTGTTTTTTTGCAAATACCGCACTTTTCTTTCCAATCCCGAGTACATCCACCTCTACCTGTTCTTCTGGTTCTATCACTTCGCCATCCTTTTTAACTTGACGTGCGTATTCGGGAAGGTGGGTAATAAATTGCTGCGCTTTTTTATACATATTGGTATTAAAGCTGCCGCACAATCCACGATTGGAACTAACGACGACAAGTAATACCTTCTTTACCGGACGGATACTAAGAAGCGTCGTATTGCTTTCTTCAAACTCAGACAGTTTTGTCATAAGTTCGCGAGCCAAGAGTGCATATTGGCGTGTTGAAAGAGTTGCTTCAACCGCTTTACGCATTTTTGCTGCCGCCACCATTTCCATTGCTTTGGTAATCTTTTTGGTGTTCTTAACAGACTTAATACGTTGTTTAATTGCTTTTGAATTTGCTGCCATAATGATATTAAAAGCGTGAAGGGCGTAGAGAGCTTGTTGGCTCTTTTTACCGTTAGAGGCTTTTCTTAAATTCGGCGCAGGCTTCTTTTAATCCACCTTCTACTTCATCACCCCATTCTTTTGCTTTGATCTTATCAAGCAAAGCGGATTTACTCGACCGCATGAATGCAAGGAATTTTTGTTCAGTATCGCGGATCTGTTCTACTGGCACTTCATCGAAATATCCATTGTTAATCGCATAAATCCCAATTACCTGCTCCTCTACTGGCATTGGTGAAAATTGTGGTTGTTTCAAAAGTTCTGTTACGCGGCGACCACGTTCAATCTGTCGTTTTGTATCTGGGTCAAGATCACTCGCAAACTGTGCAAACGCTTCAAGTTCACGGAACTGTGCAAGTGCAAGTTTCAAACTACCAGCAACTTTTTTCATTGGTTTAATCTGGGCAGAACCACCTACACGAGATACCGATAAACCAACGTTCAATGCTGGACGAATACCACGATAGAACAAATCAGTTTCCAAAAAAATCTGTCCATCAGTAATGGAAATAACGTTGGTAGGAATATATGCACTAATATCTCCTGCCTGGGTTTCAATAATAGGAAGTGCGGTAATTGAACCGCCACCATACTCTTCATTCAAGTTGCAGGCGCGTTCTAAAAGGCGGGAGTGAAGATAAAACACATCTCCTGGATATGCTTCTCGTCCTGGTGGTCGGCGAAGCAAAAGAGACATTTCTCGATACGCCCATGCCTGGCGAGTCAAATCATCATAAATAATAAGGACATCTTTGCCGCGATCTGCAAAATATTCTGCCATCGCAACTCCGGAGTATGGCGCAAGATAAGACATTGGTGCTGGTTCAGATGCACCAGATACAACCACGATAGTATAGTCCATTGCCCCTGCTTCTTTTAATTTTGCCACGATGCGGGCAACTTTTGATTCTTTTTGTCCGATTGCAACGTAGACACAAATAACATCCTGTCCTTTTTGATTGATGATGGCATCAATCGCAATCGCTGTTTTTCCTGTTTGACGATCACCAATAATCAATTCACGCTGTCCTCGTCCAACCGGAATAAGTGCGTCGATCGCTTTGATACCGGTCTGAAGCGGCTGATTAACCGGAGCACGTGAAATAACACCCGGAGCAACACGTTCCACCGGATATGTTTCTTTTGTTTTCATTTCTCCTTTACCGTCAATAGCTTGTCCGATCGCATTTACCACGCGGCCGATAAGCGCTTCACCAACCGGAACAGACATAATCTTTCCAGTACGTTTTACCGTATCCCCTTCTTTAATATGTCTGAAGCTTCCCAAAATAACCGCACCGACGGCCTCTTCTTCGAGGTTCAAGGCCATACCAAGTGTATTATTTGGAAATTCAAGCATTTCCATGGCCTGCACTTTTTCAAGACCAGAAATACGGGCAATACCGTCTTTTACCTCAAGAACAGTACCTACTTCGTCGACGTGAACTTCACGTTCAAACTCGTCGATATGTTTCTTTAATTTTTCTACGATGGTTGTCGTCTTAGACATACGAATTGATTTATACTTTAGGAGTTCCTATCGATTATACAAAATTATAATTATGCTTCGAGCGTGTGTGCCAATCGCGCAAGTTGTGTTTTCAGACTGGCGTCGATAATGATATTTCCTCGTTGCACTTTTACGCCGCCGATAATGTTTTTATCTTGAACGAGTAACGCATTTCCCGTCGTGTGACACATCTCTTTGATACGATCGATCATATCAGTAGTCAATTCATGAGCCGAAGTGATGGTGATATCAATCGCGCCTGTCTGTTCTTTTGCGTACTGTTCATACGCTGCAATAATCGCATTTTTCTTTTTCAACATTCGTTCGCTTTGAAGGAATTGAGCAAAAACTTTTACTCGCTCATCCAATTCTTTTTCCGATGCGTCCTCGAGAAATTCATATAACGCTTTCGCGTATTGTGGAATGGATGTTGCCATACAATTATTTAATCGAGTCGACTATTTTTTTCACTAAAGCCTGATCTCCTGCTGTGTCCAATTTTTCCTGCAATACTTTTTCTACAGCACTTACAACGAGTGTAGCAATTTCTTTTTTCGCGCTTGCCACCATTTCTTCTTTTTCACTCTGAATACTTTTTTTTGCTTGCAATACCAGTGTTTCAATTTCTTCCTTTGCCTCCACTTTCATTTTTTCCTGCATTCCCTTTGCTGATTCATGCGCGTCAGCGGCAATTTTATTTGCTTCTACTTTTGCTTCATCAATTTTTTCTTGGAATTTTTTCTGCGATAATATTACCTGTTCTTCCACTTCGCGCGCTTTATCAATACTATCATCGATAAGTTTTTTTCGTTCATCCATTTTTTTGGTCAATGGCTTTAAAATCATGAACCACAAAATAAAGAAGACAATCGCAAAGTTAAACAATTGGAATGCAAATAATTGAGGATTCAATCCAAGTGATGCAAGTACGCTTTCTTCT
>CAYGHM010000001.1:2083-32347 GCA_964349825.1 uncultured Gammaproteobacteria bacterium | reverse complement strand
TTGGAATGCAAATAATTGAGGATTCAATCCAAGTGATGCAAGTACGCTTTCTTCTCCTGCTGTAGTGGTTTCTTCGATGACAGCTGTTTCCTGAGTAGTTTGTGCCATATATACCTAAAACTAAATAATAGTGGAATCATTTGCTTGAGACGACCGTATCCACCTTCGCTCAGAAGCTTCGGCGGATTCGTCCACACCTTTCAGGTGAGGCGAATAATCTCGATGATGTCCCCCGATACTATCGAGGGACACGACGAAACTATTTCAACAAGAATACGACAACGAGCGCGTAAATAGCGATCGCTTCGGCAAATGCAGCACCGATCAACATCGGTACAAACAATTTACCAGCTGCCTGCGGATTGCGTCCGATTGCTTCCATGGCTTTTGCTACCAAGCTACCAATTGCGATTGCTGGTGCGATTCCGCCGATTGCAATGGTCAACGCTTTTGCGAGAACCACGATTGATTCATGTTCCATACACTATACACTATTATTGGCTTGCTGATCATACGAGGGGGAATTGGGTTTTACCTCGATGGAGCTTACCGTAAATTAGTTTACTAGTTATCTAGTTTACTAGTTTTCTGGTTATTCTTAACGAGATAACCAGTAAACCAAAAAACTAGATAACTAGTTTTAATGCTCTTCTTCTGATCCATGCGGCTGACTGGTCGCAATGGTTAAATAGACTAAGGTTAACAAGGTAAATACTGCCGCCTGGATCAATCCTACCAAAATTTCCAAGAACATAAATGGAGCAGGCACAAGCGCACCAACCAAGGCGCTAATCACGGATAATAATACTTCTCCTGCAAAAATATTTCCAAACAATCGAAGTGACAAAGAAAAAATCTTGGCAACCTCACCCATAATTTCAATAATACCCACAATAATCTCCACAAATGCGGTAAAAATAGCAACAGGACCTTTATTCAAACTTTTTACCAAGGTTTTTAAAGCGATAAATCGATTGGCATGAGCAATAAATCCAACACTGATAAACCCATAAACATGAGAAACAATGACTGAGACCAGTGCCATAGCAGCCGTGAGGTTCAAATCAGTATTTGCAGGACGGAGTAATGAGCTATGACCAACAAAAATACTTCCTGTTCCCGGTAATAATCCAAGCCAATTTGATAAAAGGATAAAGAAAAAAACTGTACCAGCAATTGGTAAAAATCGCATGGTTTGTTTGCGGTCCCCGGTTACTTGATCAAAATAACCGAACAATCCTTCAAGGATATATTCAATACCATTTTGGAATTTTCCTGGTTTAAGGGATAATCGGCGGCGCAATATTATTCCTAAAATAAAAAATATCACAATCGCAATCCACGCATTAAGCATGGTATTGGTAATTATGATATCGCCGATGTGAAATATCGCTTCGGGAGCAATCGGTGGAATGTGAAGATTTTCCATATATATTATTATTTGTAGTCCCTGTTTACCATTTCTTGATATATCCGTCCGTATTTCTTCGCTTTTTTCACAATGGTTCGTCCAGTCAGGAGTGCAGCAAGAAGAAAACCAAGGATGGTAAATATCAAGCCAGTATCAATACGGGCATCTACCCACTGTCCTGCCAAAACAAACAGGATAATCGGCACGGCAATCACGGCGCCAAATTCCCCAATGAGCCGAAGCGCAAAAAGGATATAATCACGATCGTGAATTGGCCTAGGATTAGCCATATTTTTTATAAAGACAGATTGTGGGGAATGGTAACACAATTTTCAATGGACGTCAATATATTTTTAAAAATGTCCCAATCAATAAAAATGGCCTAAATAAGCAAAAAAAGGCAGCTGGTGCCTTTTTTTGCTCTGTGGATGATTTTGTACTAAGACAGGCCTTTTTCTTTGGCCAATCGAATCTCCCGAAAAGACAACCACATGAACACACAGAGAATAACCACAGTATTAAGCGGTGCAAACCAGAATGGAAAATGTTTTCCAAAACTCTCGGAAATCATTAGGGCACCAAGAATCCCAATAGAATACATCGCACCATTCTTTAAATACGCATATTTGGAAATGGTATCAATACCACGAATAGTGACCTCACGGACCACGAGCGCTCCAATACCGTTTCCAATTAAAATAAGCGGAACAGACAAGGTGAAGGCAAACGCACCAATGACTCCATCAATAGAAAACGACGCATCGAGCACTTCAAGATACAAAATCTTGCTCCACGCGCCAATAGATGAATTATGCATCAGTTCTTCTTCTTTTGCTTCGGCATTACGTTTGAATCCATCGGTCAAAAAGAATGCTGTCATACCAATGGACGCCGCGAGCGCGAGCATAGCATTTGTTTTTACCGAGAAGTAGATAACGGCAGTAAAAAATAACGAAGAAAGAAAATAAAACCACATGCTCTGCTTGTGAATAAAATGTTCAACAAAAAAAGCGTATTTCTTTTCTTCCAAAAATAACCATGACATGAACACCATAAACAAATAAATGCCACCCCCAAGCAAAAGCAATGGTTTTGATTCTTCTAAATATCCTCCAATATCACTTCCGCTTGAAAATGCAGCATGCCAGACTTCTGCAAGCCCAAGAGATGGATTGGCAATCCAAATAATCAAAAACGGTAAAATACCACGAACCACAAAAACGGCAATGAACAATCCCCACACCAAGAAAATCTTACGAAATTTCTCCGACATGGTTTTCAATACATGCGCATTCACGATCGCATTATCAATACTGCTGATAACTTCAAACACGATCAACCCGAGAATAATTATAAAGGCTTCAAACATATGTTATATAGTATTATTTAGACGGTATTTCTGGTTCATCCTGATCAGGGTCAACTTCTGGATCTCTATTCTGAAGAGCTTCTTCAATCGTATCAAATAACACTTCTTTCTTCGTCCGTTTCTCCGGTGGATTATTTTCTATGATTTTTTCCACTCCCCACTTACCTTTGTCATAATTCCAGTGCACTCCAACAGGATCTCCATCTTCTCGATTAATAACCTGGTATTCATTTGGCCCATCTGAAGGATGAATACGTAATTCATATCCGGCTTCTTGAACAACAAGCTTCATGTGACTAAGAATTTTCATACGCTCTATTTCTCCGCTCACTGCATTTTCTCCTGATAACATAGAAAATTGTTAATCTAAATTAAATTTCTTTTCTGTATTCTTTTGTTAATTTTTCCGCACAGGCAATTGCATCTTCGACATCACTCGGATATTCCCATTGCAATTCTTCAAACGCATCATAGATCCCAACCATGCAAGAGTCCATCCCATACGTATAGACAATATTTGGCTTACGTTCGTCAAAATCCGGACTGTCTGAAGCGTCCATCACAATCACTTTGTATTCATCACGCCGTGGATGATTTTGCAGATAAGCAATTTCTTTTTCTATCTCAGGAGGAAATTGTTTTGGCTCCCTATTTTTTTTGAATAGATTAAACATACAATATTACTTTTCAACTACATTATTTGATACAAGTTCTTCGATCATAGAAAGAGTAACATCTCGCAAATCAGATACAAGCGTATCGGCTGGATACTCCTCAACATCGTATACCAAACCAATACATGCCATCCCCCCGCGCTTTGCGGCTATCATACCACTTTTTCCATCTTCTATCACCAGACAGGCTTGTGGATCAATACCGAGCTTTTTTGCCGTATTCACAAATATCATTGGGTCTGGCTTACCATGTTCTACTTCATCCCCTGTCGTCGACTGTAAAATAAACTGCCTCACTCCCAATTTTGTCAGAACCATTTCCACATACGGACGTGCCGAAGCAGATGATACACCAATCGGAATGTTCTTTTCATGAAGCGCATGAATTAATTCAATCGCGCCAGGAATTGGATCAACACGTTCCTCTGCCAATTCGACAGCGCGCTCCCATTTTTCTTTCATCAATGCGGAAATATCCGCGTCCGTATCTTTTAATAAATCAGAAAAAAATTCCGAAGTCTTTACTCCAGCATATCGGTACGTCACTTCTTCTGGCGACACGTGTACACCATATCGCCCGAGCAATTCCGATTCTACTGCCGCGTGTAATTTTTGTGTATCGGAAATGACTCCGTCCATATCGAAAATAACTGCGTATGACATATTTATGCGGCAAGCCGTTTAGATGTTTCAATAATTTCATCAATAATCATAATCGCTTCTTCCGCAGACCGAGCATTTTGAGTTTCCAAATTTCCATCAGACAACGGAACAGCAACAGTATAGGTTTGCGTATCTTTTGAATACACTACTGTTGGTTTTTCAAACGGCTTTTCTACATGTTGACCAGATTCAAGGACAAGTACGTCATAATCTTTATATGCAGCAAGTGTTTTGAGATACTCAAATCTGTGTTCTTGTGGTTTTGCATTCGGTTGTCCCAATTTTTGACGAAAAAAATCTAACATACAATTCTTATACTTACCTTAATTGAATTTTTGAAAATAATCTTAGTGAATTCTCAAACGTCAATTTCTCAACCTCTTCATACGTCATTCCTCTCACCTCCGCGATCTTCTTTACTACTTCCTCAACCATCCATGGTTCTGCGCGTTGCCCACGATATTCCTGTGCCGCAAGAAATGGCGAATCAGTTTCAACAATAATACGGTCAGCCGGCATATGTGTAATAGCGTCGAGAATCTGGGTCGTCGCTTCCGGATTTGTTTTGCGAGGTTGATAAGTGATAATACCTGTAAATCCTAAATGCAAACCATAAGAAATATACTTTTCTGCTTGTTCGCGATTACCGCTAAAACAATGAATTGTCCCCCGTACCGGATGCGGCAGATCTGCGAGTACGGCCAGCATATCCTCATGCGCATCGCGCACATGAATAACTAGCGGCAAATTATATTTCTGTGCTAATGCATAATGTTTTAAAAATGTTTGCTTTTGTTTGTCTATGATTTCCTCCGCTGTTTTGTCTTTCGGAATATGAAATCGGTCCAATCCTGTTTCGCCAATTGCAATCACTTTTGGATGTTGTGCTAATGTATCATAAAATTCCTCGTCGAACGTTTCTGCAATAGACGTAAAGCAAGTATCTTCTTCCACCACATCCACTTGATGCTCCTGAATTGGATGTAGGCCAACAGAGGCATAAATATTATCATATTTTTCTGCCAATTCCACCGCCGCCTTACTCATTCTTTGCTGTGTACCAACCACGTTTAACATAATCCCCTTTTCTTGGCATTTCTTTATTACTTCATCCCGATCATCGGCATAAGATTTGAATTGTATGTGGCAGTGAGTGTCAATAAGCATAAAATTTGGAACACCGATGACACAAATTAAACAGATTTTAACGGATTTGATCTGTGGTAATCCGTTAGATCCCTGCCTTGCTCCGATGCTTGTGATACGGAGTCCGTACTTTACGTCGGACCGGCAGGCAGGTGTGTCATCTGTGTTCATGTATTTTTATCTCTAATATAATTCTGAAGCAAATTGTTTTACATCCTCTTCTAAACAGACAGATCCGACATCTATCGGTAGAATACGCTGAGATTTTTCGATAGTAAAGTACTTAACCGGCATGTTCAATGATTTCGCCATTTTAATTTCTGCCAGTACGCCATTGGAAATATCTCCGAATACCCATAATTCATCTGATCGTTTCAATAATGTATTATTTGCGCTGCGAACAATGTCTCTTTCAACCGTGTCCAGCATAAAATAATCGAAAAGCATAAACGCGCTGATCGGAACCGCACCTTGCTGAAGCGTAAACTGGGAAATATGCATGCGAAAATAAAAATAATGTTTCGACAGCGCCGTAAACACAACTTTTCTATCATTTGGGAGTTCCATCGCAACGTGTTCAAAAGACATACACTTTATTATATAACTAATGACTTCAAGGCTTTTAACATGTCTGTTTAATTACCATTTATTTCTTCAAATTCTCCAATTCTTTTATTCTTACGGCAATTATCCCAGGTAAAATACTTTCCATTCATAGAGATATATACTCCTGCAGACAAAGTTTGGACAAAAGCAAGCGAACTTCCTAAATTAAAAAGGCCATCAGAACTACCAAATTTATACGGAACCATTGCTCCCGTTAATACAATGGTTTTATCTTTTACGTGTTGAGCAATAACTCGCGCAGTTTCAACCATTGTATCTGTTCCATGAGTGATAAGTATTTTGCTGGCGTCTGAATTGAGACAATTTTGTGCAATCATGTCACGGTCAACATCTTTCATGTCTAAACTGTCGATCATCATTAATGTTCTTATATCGATGTCTAACCGGGATCGTCCAAGTGTAAGCATTTCAGGAAGATGTGAATCTTTAAAGAAGAGTGAACCATCTAACTCATTATATTCTTTATCAAAAGTTCCACCAGTTAAGAAGATTTTTATTTTCACATTATTATCAGGACAAAAAATAAATTTCTACAACAACTTCCCTTCCACAAAATCCACCGACGATTTCAGCATCTGCATTGCTTGAGGAATAAGGGGTAACAAAATATTTGCGACTTTCAGCGTATGTGGTGCAACTTCAGATGAGGCAATCATTCCCATTAATTTTTCTGATAATGGATACTTGTCGATAAAGTAAATAATAATACCAAGCGTAATAACACCTTCGAGCGCACCAAGTACTAAACCTGCCACACGATTAATAGTCGTGACAAAAGGAATAACGCGGACAATATTAAATGACTTATCAATTGCCCAGAATAAAAAGCCGATCACGCGATTGATCAAAATGAAAGCAATGACAAACATCAACACTTTTACACCATTACCTCCCCATCCTAATACACCAATCAACCACGCAGCGACTGGCGCATAATATCTGCTCGCGAGATAGACACCAAGAATAGTGCCGAGAAGCGACCCAATCGTATGGATAAACCCAAACATGAAACCGGCAAGAGCAAAACCTGCGATAATGATAAGGAGTGCGACATCAAACAGTTCCATAGGAGAAAAGTTATTAAGTTATTTGTTATTAAGTTATCAAATATAACCTAATAACGTATGACGTAACAACTTCTTAAAAAATACCGACAGCATTATCAAGCATAAGCAATAAAATAATCAGAACTGGAATACCAACCGCGAGTCCGATAATCATTTTCTTTTTCTTCTTGGATTGATCCACGGTCATAGCGACCGGTTCTTTGCGAAATATATTGTACAAACCAAATGGGGCAAGGACGATATACAATAACAAAGCAGGAACAATAATCTCGTCGAGTGCATCAGCTGGATCCACACCAAAAATGGATTGGAGGATCACCCAAAAAATGGCAACGAATACAGGAATAAGCAAAAACCACGTGCCTCTTTTCTTGAGCTTTGTCATAGAAAAAAATTATTTAACTAAGCGAGGAAATAAAACATCCGCTTTGGCTATTGTATCACCTTTTTTCAGTCCACCCCACTTTTGTTCTTCGCCGAGTGTTTTTAACGAATCAGTTGAAATCGCCATTTGTTTCAATATTTTTTCAGCAGCAGCAGGAAGAATCGGCATAAGCATCATACCGAGATGACGCAATGTTTCTGCTAATTGGTAAATCAACACAGATACATCCTCCCCAAGTTTTACTTTCTCCCAAGGTTTTTCATTGGAAATTTTTTCATCGCAGGCAGCCACTAATTCATTGACTGTTTTTACTGCTTCTTCAAAATTATAGACAGCAAGCGCTTTTTCATATCGATCCCAGCGACCCGCAATATCAAAACAGTCCCCTGCTTGTTCTGGGATAACATTATTCCCAAATTTCTCTACCATGGTAATAATACGGGCAGTCAAATTACCGATACCATTTGCAAGATGCGCCGTATAGTATTCTTCAAATCGTGCTTTGGAATAATCACCGTCTTCGTAGGAAGATAGCGCACCAAGTAAGTAAAAACGAACCGGGTCAGTACCATATTGTTCCACAATATCAAGTGGATTAACCACATTTCCCAAACTTTTACTCATTTTCTGTCCTTCTGACGTAATAAATCCATGGATAAATATTTGTTTTGAATTCGGCAATCCTGCAGACATAAGCATTCCCTGCCACATCGCACTTTGCTGTCGTAAATTATCTTTTCCAGCCACCTGCACACCCGGCCAGCATACATCAAAATTTGCCTGATCATGAGGCCAACCAAGTGTTGAAATATAATTAACGAGCGCATCAAACCAGACGTACATCACTTGTGCATCATCACCCGGTACCGGAACACCCCATGGCATTTTTTCTTTTAAACGAGAAATGCTGAAATCCTGCAATCCTGCGGAAACAAAATTTTTAATTTCATGCAAACGATTTTCCGGCATGACAAAATCAGGATGCTTTTCATACAGATCCAACAATGGCTGCTGATATTTTGACCAACGGAAAAAATAATTTTCTTCATTAATCAGTTCCAATTCCATTTTTGGATGAATCGGACATTTCCCATCAACCAATTCTGAATCTGTTTTTTCCAGTTCACAACCAACGCAATATTTTACTTGATATACTTTTTTGTAAATATCATCATTCGCGAGACATCGGTTCCAGAATTCCTGTGCCGCTTTTTTATGATCTATATTTGTAGTACGGATGAAGTTGGTATAGCTCAAATTCAATGACTGTTTCAATGAGTCAAACCGCGCCGCATACATATCAGTATAACTCTGCGCATCCATGCCATTTTCTTCAGCCTTACGAAATATTTTTAACCCGTGCTCGTCTGTACCAGTATTAAAAACAACGTCTTCGCCAAGAAGCCGGTGATACCGAGCCAGCACATCGGCCTGAATAATTTCTAACGCAAAACCAATATGCGGATCAGCATTGACGTAGGGTAAGGTTGTGGTGATGTAGTATTTTTTCATAATTTATTTCTTGCGGTGTTTAATAGACAGAGGATTAGGCAGATCAGACGGATGTAGACGGATTTGATCTTGTCTTAATCCGCTTAATCCGTCAAATCCGTTATCTATTAACCCTTCACAATTACAACAAACTCTCCTTTTTCAGACATATCTATTTCTGAAATTTCTTTCATCGTTCCTCGATATATCGTTTCAAATTTTTTGGTTAATTCTCTACAAATACATAATTCTCGATCTTCACCCAATACCGCTTTCATATTTTCAATTGCTTTCACAATACGATGGCTGGATTCATAAAACACCACCGTATATTCGGAATCAGCTACTTCTTGGAAATATTTCACTCGTTTATTTTTGTGCGGAGGAAATCCCATGAACATATATTTGTCTGTGGGAAATCCCGAAATAGACAATGCGGCAATCACTGCAGATGCTCCCGGTATTGGAACTATCGTTAATTGCTTATTATTATTTGTTAATTGTTGAATCAATAAATTTCCTGGATCACTAATCCCCGGTGTTCCCGCATCCGTCACCAGTGCAATATTTTTTCCTTCATTTAATAATGCCTCGATCTTTCTCACATCTATCATCGTACTATGCTGATGATAACTCATGGTTGGGGTTGTGATATCAAAATGAATGAGTAGACCTTTGGTTACCCGCGTATCTTCACATAAAATAAGATCCGCCTGTTTCAGCGTCTCTATAGCTCGAAATGTGATATCGCCCAAATTCCCGATAGGTGTTGCAACGATATATAAAATGCCAGTGGTCATATATGGTCCAGTTTATCGAAGTTGAGGGGAAAAATCAAGTTAATACAACTTAACACAGCGTCATCCCGAGAAGTCTTCGACGAGGCCTGCCTGCCGGTCCGACGTAAAGTACGGACTCCGTATCGCAAGCATCGGAGCAAGGCAGGGATCCCGTGGATTAGCGGAAGTTTCTGTATCGACGGGATTCCTCCCCTGATGAAGACATCAGGCTTCGGAATGACGCGAGGTATGTGTAAAAAACAAAAAATCACGTCTATCGTGATCTCAACAATTAATAATTTTAGGTTCAGGGGCCGAGGACGTTACGCGCGCAGCGTATTGTCCTCGGCTCCATCCCTCCTTCTTGTGCGGCGACACTCACACCGCGATTGCTTGGGGCGCACGGTCCGGGCCGGTGTACCACGCCGGACGGGTGTCCGACAACCAAATCTGCCAGAGTCGCAGCCACAGGAACATGTGTGCGGTCAGCGGCCCGTTATCCTTGACGATGTCCGATGACTCCTCGAGCACGATCTCCTCACGCGGGTGGAGGAAGAACACGATCGAGAACCGCGGTTTGCTCCGGAGTTCCGGATCATCAGGGTTGACGACCCGATGCATGACCGAGGGCACCTGGCCGTTGGTGGCCGCCTGGATCATGTCCGCCCAGTTGAAAACGATGTGGTCGTAGTCATGCTCGACAGGAAGCCACTCCCCCGTGCTGTGATCGAGGAGTTGGAGCCCGCCACCCTGGGAAGTGAGCAGACCCGTTCCGTGGTTGATGTCGGTATGCTTTTCCGACCGGATACCGACCGCCCCGTCCGGCACCGGCGGGTAGTGGATGATCCGGGCAATACTCGAACCACCCACTGTACCTTCGGCGAAGTGCTCCTCAGGGAGCCCGATCGCGAGCGCGGTCAGCCGGAGCATGGCCTGGGTAACGCGCTGAAGCCGGTAGAACAGGTCGAGCGCGACCCCCTCAAACTCAGGCACCTCGTCCGTGGGCCAGATGTTGTAGAACTTGGCGGTCTGCGTTTCGGCCTGATCCGGCTGGTAAACCTGCCAGAACTCCTTGCGATCCGGATAGATCGCGCCATCAGCCTTCTCCTTGCCGAAGCCGATGTAGCCGACCTGGTTGCCCGGGACGACGTACTTGTTCAGCACTTCGACACCCAGTGCGAACACACGACGCACAACCTCGTAGGCGTAGTCAATGCCTTCATGGGTGAAGCCATGACCCCTCACACGAACGAAGCACCGCTTCTCGATCGCCTGCTTGACGATCTGGATCTGACGGGTCCGTCCCTCACCGGTCAGGAAATCGTCGAGATCGACGATGACAAATGCATTGTTCATGGCTAACACTCCCTCATTTATGCAACAAGGTCCAATGCGCCAACATGGCACATCAAACTCTGTCGCAACAGTCGCATCGAGAATAGCAAACTGGACAATAAAAATCAAGAGTTAACATAATAAAAACAATCGAACATATTAAAATAATTTCTCTCATATGTATTACCCAAAATTATCCCAATAACTTCCCCCTATCATGACTTCAATTCCTCTCCATCCCATGCTATACTCAGCCTACACCTAAATGTACCGGTGAGGCGACGCCTCACCACTTCTATATACACATATATATGTATAGCCAAAAAATAAAAAAAACCCTTATCTTAGCTATTATTTTTAGCCTATTAGGGCCAAACGTCTTACTGGCCGCTGAATTCAATCCAAATTTCCTTATTTCTGATGAGGAAATCCAAAATTCACAAGCGATGACACGCGAAGATATTGCCGCGTTTTTAACTGGCAAAGGCGGATATATCAGTACATTAAAAATTGAAGATAAAGAAGGTGTCGTTCGTGAAACAGCCGATATTATTTCTCGCGCAGCACAAGAATATAAAATTAATCCAAAATATATTCTTGTAAAATTGCAAAAAGAACAAAGTCTTGTGACGGATGATGATCCAACCCAAAAACAATTGGATTGGGCAACCGGATATTCTGTCTGTGATAGTTGTTCCATGGATGATCCAAATATTCAAAAAAATAAAGGATTTGGAAAACAAGTAGATGCTTCAGCAGGCATTATCCGTTGGTATTATGACAATGTCACCGCACAAAACTGGATTAAGCGCGCAAATGTTGATTATGCTATTGATAGCACAACCGTTCGTCCGGCAAATAATGCCACCGCCTTTTTGTATACCTATACGCCACATATTCATGGAAATAAAAACTTCTGGACCTTGTGGCAAAAATGGTTTGATCAAGTCTATCCCGATGGAACCTTGGTTAAATCAACAGATGACCCAACTGTTTATTTGATTCAAGAAGGGAAAAAACGCCCATTCAAATCATTGGCCGCACTTAATACCCGCTACAATGTAAAATTAATGGTGGAAGCACCAGCAACTGAACTTGCACGATATGAAATTGGACGACCAATTGCTTTGTCAAATTTTTCATTACTAAGAAATGGAAGTAATTATTACCTCCTCGACGATGACACACTCCGACCATTTGACAGTTATGATACGGTAAAAAAAATTGGGTATCATCCAGATGAAGTGGTCGACATTACAACCGACGATATTGCAGGGTACACAATAGGAAGAATAATTAGCAGTATTGATAACAAACCAACCGGACGTATTGTGCGTGTCAAAGAAAACAAAGCAGTCTACTATCTCAACGATAATATTTTTTATCCCATCGCTGATGCAAAAATCGCCTCAGTTAACTTTCCCCATCTCACATTAGAAAATGTTTCTGCTTCCGAACTTGCTGCATTTGAACCAGGCCCATCAATCGTCTTGAAAGATGGTACATTGTTTATGGTTGACCATGACAGTAAAGTGTATGTCATGGAAAATGGCACACGTCGTCATATTGCTGATGAAAAAGTATTCACTGGTCTCGGATATCAGTGGAAAAATATTATAAAACTGTCTGAATTTGTCCTTCTTAATATCCCAGCCGGTGAACCACTCTACGTTCGCATTGATCCTCCTGCTGCCAGCGCCCCAATAACCACTACCATTGCCCCTGCAAAAACAGCTACTACTCCCACGGCTACCCCAGTAGTAGCACCAATAAAAACCGAAACAATTGCGAAAGACCTCATGTACCGAACACCAAAAGACCAAACCACAATTATTGGTACTGAATTTTCCACCCAAGTAGATACCTACCTTGTCGCAGAATATGGCACAGGCAAAATCCTAGCGGGAAAAAACATTGACACAGTCCGTCCTATAGCATCATTTGCCAAAATCATGACCGCGTACCAAGTATTAAAAGACGGCATTCAACTCAGCGCCGCAACGACATATGATGCGACAAAACATAAGCCGGATTATGACAAATATCTTATTGGTAATGGCGACCAAGTATTAAATAGAGATCTCATGTCCGCCATGTTGGTTTCATCGCTTAATACGCCGCCCCACATGCTTGCGCTCAATGTTGCGCCTGATAAAAAAACATTCTTGGCACGTATGAATGCTGAAGCAAAAAATATGGGGCTGATCAATACTATTTTTACCGACCCATCTGGTTATGATCTTGGCACAAAATCTACTGCACGCGAATATCTCACTATTTTCCAAACCGCAACAAACAATATAGACATACTAGGATTTATGGGAATGCCCTCCTACTCCTATAAAAAAGTTGCCAATGTCAGCGGAAAAAAAGAACAACATTTTGACAGCCATAGCAACCACTTAATGCAAAAACAAAATGCGTACTATACTATTCTCGGCAGTAAAACCGGATATCTCGACGAAGCAGGCTCTGGACTTGCCATGCTCGTATCCCGCAAATCAGATGGAAAGAAATTTGTCGTTATGACCATGGGAAATCCAGATTACCCAAATCGTTTTGTCGAACCAGACCGACTCACCGAATGGGCAATGAAAAATTTCTAAAATAAAATATTCAAATTTTGAATATTTGTTTATTTGAATATTTGAACTTATACCAAATCTATGTCTCTCGTCTTCGCCGGCATTACTCCTCACCCGCCACTTCTTATCCCTGCAATTGGAAAGGGACAGGAAGCACGTTTGGAAGCAACAAAAAAAGCACTATTGGAATTGGAGCGAGAATTATATGTGACAAAACCACATACTATTATTATTATTTCGCCCCACGGTGGATTATATCCGGAAGCATTTACCATTAATGCCCATACGCCCTTCCAAGCAAACTATATTCAGTTTGGCGATCTTGCGACAAAAGAAGAATGGGAAGGTGTTCCTGAAATTGCTGCAAAAATTAGTCACGAAGCATCGGTTCGCGGTATACGCGTGCAATTAACCAGCCAGGAAATTCTTGATCATGGATCTTCTATACCACTTCATTTTCTCACCGACCATTTACCTGATGTCAAAATACTCCCGATCGGATTTAGCGGCCTATCTCCCAAAGAACATATTGACTTTGGTATTCTTCTCAAAGATATTATTATGGAAAGCAATAAACGTATTGCGCTTATTGCTTCTGGCGATCTCTCCCACTGTCTCACCAAAGAATCTCCCGCAGGATATGATAAACATGGCAAACAATTTGATGACCAACTCATTTCACTGCTTGAAAACCGCAACACCTCTGGTGTCGTCAATTTAAATGAAAAAATTGTTGGTAAAGCAGAGCAATGTGGCTATCGCTCTATCCTGATTCTTCTTGGTGTGCTCAAAAACATGAACTATACCTTTAAAAATCACTGCTACGAATCACCATTTGGTGTAGGGTATTTAACAGGACAATTTTTGTTTTAAATGTCAAAATTCTAATACCTAATGTCTAATGAATTAAAATCATTAGACATTAGATATTTGGCATTAGACATTACACTCTCCTTTTCTGATCTGAACGCACCACTATGATTGTCTCCGTCATCCCTCTGAAACGTCTCCCCCGGCAAATGTCTTGGCTTGATTATGGTGTTCCTGAAGAATATCGTGATACGGTTCGAACAGGCCAGCTCGTTACTATCCCATTGCGCAAAACCACGGTTTTTGGCATTATTTTTTCTGTTAAAAAAGAAATACCGGAAGAATTAAAAGGAAAAGAAATAAAACCCTTTGAAAAAATTATTCATGATAACCCGCTTCTTACCACTGAACAATTGGTATTGGTAGAAAAAATGGCAACGTTGTATGCGGTATCACCGTCGATCATTGCCAGCATGATGGTACCACCGCTTCAAAAAAGAAAATTAGCCAAGATAGAAATAACCGAACAACCCACGACGAACAATACACCATTAGCAACCGAAGAATTTTTTTATTATAAAAATAAAGAAGAAAGGAAAACTTTTTTTGCTGAAAAAATTATCGGACATACACTTATTTTGGTTCCTACTGTCCATGATATTACCGAGGCTTTTTTATCGCTTACCGAAGAACAGCAAGAACAATGTATTATCTGGCGTAGTACTCTTTCACAAAAAGAACAATTTGAGGCATGGTTTCAAGTACACAATGGTAACAAAAGCATTATTCTCGGAACACGTGGATCCGTATTCTTGCCGTTTTCCCAATTGCAAACAATACTGATTGACATCGAACATCATGAACAGCACAAACATTGGGATCAAGCGCCACGATTCCATACCAAAGATATTGCACGCGAACTCGCCAAAACCTATGGCGCGAATATTTGTCTTGCTTCCTATTCACCAAGCGCGGCTGCGTATTATGCGAGCCACAAAAAACATCTCGTCAGCAATCTTCCTGAAACACTTCCCGAGTTCATGCCTGCGCCGATTATCATTGATATTAAAAAAGAACGATTTGGAAAAAACTATTCTCCCCTTTCTTTTCAGGCAGGAGAATTAGCCAAAGACGGAAAAGGAGACATGTTCTTTTATTTGAACCGACGCGGCTACTCCAGTTCTATTTCCTGTTCTGCATGCGCAAAAGTGCTCACCTGCCCAACCTGCAAACTTCCGCTCACTTATTATTTGCAAGAACATAAAGTTAAATGCCATCCATGTAATCTCACACGTAATGTTCCAAATGCATGCCCCTCTTGCAGCGGCACATTAACCCAATTAAAAGGCGTGGGCGTTGAACAACTTGAAACCTATATCCCGCATGCCGAACAAATATCACGCGAGATTATTCGTATTGACAGTGATACAGAAGCGCCACAATACGAAGAAGGAAAATCATATATTATTGTAGGAACAGATGCAGCGCTCCCCCATCTGCGATGGGATAAGATAGGCAGTATTGTTCTTGTTGATATTGATCAGCAGCTTCATATCCCCGAATACACCGCAAACGAAGAGGTGTTTCATCTCATTCAATACCTCCAATTCCACCGCTCACCAGAGAGCACGCTTCTTATTCAGACCCACCATCCCGAACATGTGGTATTTAAAGGCCTGAAACAACCCGACCTATTTTACCGCCTGGACTTAAACCTCCGTCGGGCGCTTCTCTACCCTCCGTATAGCTATCTTATGCGTTTTTTTTACGGACATGAAAATGCTGAGTATGCGCAAAAAATAGCTGAACAGGTCCATAAACGCATTACCGAAGGATTGACAAAAACCCCAAAAAAGATTAAATTACTCCCTCCCATAGACATGCAGCCAAAATACTTCCGCAAGAAGTACTGGTATGCTATTATGGTGAAGTCTGATGCCTCACTCTGGCAGGAAAATCTCGTGTGGATCAATCAATACATTCCAGGCGACTGGAAGGTAGATCCAAACCCAATTTCCCTCTTATCCCCATAAATTTTTCCGAATCTACAAGATTTAATTCGTCCGAATCTACAAATTTGTAGATTCGGAAAAATTACATTCTATGCATATAGTTACACTCCCCACCCCATCGCTCCGGGAACGGTCAAAAGAAGTTGATCGCGATTTTTTGTCTGCAAAAAAAACACAGGAGTTTATAGATGAACTTATTGCAGAAATGTACCGCGATGACGGGGTCGGCATTGCAGCGCCTCAGGTAGGAAACAATGTCCGCATTTGCGTCATCGGAAAAGACATACTGCCAAAAGGATTTATTATTCCCGGAATCGCAGAATACAAAAAACAAGATTTTATATTGGTAAACCCAGAATGGGAAAAAACCAGCAAAAAATTGGCCTGGGACACTGAAGGCTGTTTATCTGTCCCAGAAATTTTTGGAAAAGTACAACGCTACAAAGATATTTCTGTAAAAATATGGGATCGTACCGGCAAAGAACATTCCTTTAAAGCTGAAGCTTTCTTTGCACGTGCTATTCAACATGAAGTAGACCATTTAGATGGTATTCTGTTTGTTGATAAAGCAAAAGATCTTTATCATTACGATAAAACAAAAAACGAAACAACACCATTAGTGTAGTTGCGCCTCCCAACCATTTATGAAAAAAATAAATAAATTTTTTCTTACTGGATGTGTGTTTGGTGCTATCCTATTAGTTGTTACAATTATTTTTATACCGCCTCCAATAGGAAAAGAGCCTATAACATTTTGGAATCAGCTGCTTAATACGTTATTTGATATTCTTTATTTTCCAGGAAAAATCGTTAATCCTTTAAATAAATTTATACATGGTATTGCAAACATCACCGGTGGCAACTTTGACAAAGGTCTTGGTTTCGATGGTCCACTGGCATGGCTGGAGTGGCTATCCATCATCATAGCAATGGCATTATGGTATGGTTTTATTTTTTATATAATTGGAAAATTTTTCAGGAAAAATAATAGCTAATTTTTTAACTAATCTTAGCTAGCACTATGAAATTAAAAACCGTTTTCTTCGGCACCCAACAATTCGCAGCAACTATTTTACAAGGGATGATAGACAATCCCCTTTTTGATATTATTCTTGTTATCACCCAGCCAGACCGACCAATAGGACGACATCAGGAAATGCAAAAATCACCGGTAAAAATCATTGCTGAAAAAAATACTATTTCTATTGCCCAGCCAGAGACGCTCAAAGGATTTGAATTGCCGGAAATTGACATTGCTATTGTTGCACAATATGGACTTATTATTCCGCAACGGCTTTTAGATATACCAACATTTGGCATGCTCAATGTGCATGGATCCCTACTTCCACTCTATCGTGGCGCAACACCAATTCAAACCGCACTTATCAATGGTGATAGCACAACAGGTACAACCATTATGGTAATGGCGGCTGGTATGGACACTGGGCCTATTTTGCTTCAGGCAGAATTACCTATTACCAAAGAAGATAATTTTGGTACACTGGAAACAAAACTTGCCGATATATCCAGCCCTCTTTTAGGAAAAGCAGTAGAAGAATATGTAAATGGGTCACTGAAAGCCATTCCGCAAGATGAATCCAAAACAACAATCTGTAAATTATTAACTCGCGATGATGGAAAAATTAATTGGCATAAATCTGCCGAAACAATTTATCACCAATTCCAGGGGATGACACCGTGGCCTGGTATTTGGTGCGTATGGCAAGGTAAACGATTGAAACTGCTCGCTATTGATACTGACGCAACAACACTCGCCCCAGGAGCAATCCAAGCAATAAACGATACAATACTCATCGGAACAACAAACGGTTCACTCCGTGTGAACGAACTTCAACTCGAAGGGAAAAAAGCCATGGATACCAAAACATTTATCAATGGTTTTCGACAATTTGATGGAAGTCACGTAGAATAAGTGTATCTTTATTTTTCTGTATGCACTTATTTCACCTTTTTTCTCGACACAAGGTATTTTTATCACTCTTTACCGGATATATTGCAATACGCGGTTTCTCCTTTCTTCTCTTTCTTACCACATCACCGACGCATCATTCCCAAATTAAAACCATTGTATCACTCGGCATTATTGGTTTATTTTTTTACCTTTATAAAAAGAGTCCCCTTACGGCTCTTTTTTTATTACTCACAGAACTGGCCCTCGGCGGCGCAGGACATTATCTAGAATTTTTTAATCTATCGCTTCGAACTTGTTTAACTGTTTTATATATCACACTATTTTACCTTACTGAAAGAAAACGTCTGTATCATATACACTTTCCCAAACCACTGATTATTTTTGGATCGTTGTTCTGCCTCAGCTTGATACTAAGTGCTTTTATTGGTTGGAAAAATGGGCACCCCATTCTCTTTATTATCCAAGATGCAATCCCATTTATTTCTTTATTACTTTTTTTTCCTCTTATTACCTACTGGGACAGTATCATTCAATCCACGTATACCAAAAAATTTATTTCAGTATTTATTCTTGGAAATACACTTTTTTCCTTCTTCACACTATTTCTTTTTTCTTATCATTTTGTAGAACTGCAGGCACCATATTATAAATGGTTCCGCGATATATCTATGGGGAAAATAACCGATATGGGAACAGGATTTTTCCGTATTGTCTTGCCAGAACATCTATTGCTTGTACCATTCTCATTACTTCTCACCTCGTTCATAATCACTAATAAAAATGTAAAAGCTGCTCGCACCCTTCAAGTTGCAGCACTTCTCACCATTACCATAAATTTTTCCCGCATCTATCTGCTCGGTCTTGGTGTCGCTCTTTTATTTCTTTTTTCGCGGCATTATGTAAAAAGATGGATAAAAGAAAGTGGTATTGTTATTTGTGTAATAGCTCTTCTCTTTACAGGTACCCACCTATTTGCGAGCCACGGAAAATCATTTGGATTTGAACTCTTTGGCGCAAGAGCAAAAAGTCTTATTCGTCCTGAAACAGAAATTAGTAGCGCGACGCGCATGTCCCTTCTCCCTGATATTTTCCTCAGCATGCAAGAAGCACCTGTATTTGGATCAGGAATCGGCGCAAGCGTACTCTATGTTATTCCGACAGTAAAAGAAATTAGAGAAACCAGGCAGTTTGACTGGGGATATTTTGAACTTATTGTTGAACTAGGATTTTTGGGATTTTCTTTCTTTGTTGCCAGTATTTCCTATATGCTCTATCTTTTATTCCGGATACGACATACCCACTGGATAGCTACAGGCATGCTAAGTAGTATGATGGCTTTGCTTCTTATAAATATTACCGCACCAATATTTACCCACGCATTAGGAATAATTTTTCTTATCTTCCTTATATCATTTGTTATTTCTTACCAAGAACAAGTGTCCCCAACATTGCATAACAAAAAATAATTGTACTGGCCTTTTTTGTTTGGTATACTATAGACATGATTTCTTCTTTTTTTGAACTTCCCCTTATATACGATATTGCAATTGGTTTTGTGGCCGGTCTTTTTGTGATTCTTTTGTTTATTATTGATGAACCGAAAAATATTCATCTGATGCTCTGTCATTCAAAACATACTTCTTTCAAAAAAATATCTATCCGCAAAAAAGATGGTACCCACGATACTTCCTATACCAAATTCTGCCATACATACGATGTGGCCAATACTTTTTTTCTCTTTACGCTGATTTCGGTATATACAGTAGTGTTGCTCACGATTCTGGTGTAACACTTAATCAATACACAAGTTCTTTGTCATTGTGAGAAATGAGTCTCCGAATGACGAAGCAATCCCGAGAACAACGCACTGTTCTCGGGACCCCGACTAAAGTCGGGGTGACCAATAGATTAAAAAATACGCTGCAAAGCGTATTTTTTATATTTATATTTCTTCGCGTAATTCCTCAATCAACTTCTTCGCTTTCTTACTTGGACTTTTCGGCACGTCCACCATGACTTTTATATACTGATCACCGCGTCCACCTCCTTGAACATGTGGGACACCTTGTCCTTTGAGACGAAATTGCTGATGCGATT
Source organism: uncultured Gammaproteobacteria bacterium (assembly GCA_964349825.1). Taxonomy (GTDB): domain Bacteria; phylum Patescibacteriota; class Patescibacteriia; order Magasanikbacterales; family UBA922; genus CAYGHM01. Next base: position 11,963 of record CAYGHM010000001.1, on the reverse strand, counting down.
GTGTTCCAGCAGGAATGACTAATTTTTTGCTACCATCAAGCGTATCAATATCAATTTTATCTCCCAACACAGCTTGCGGAAAAGTAATACGAGCCTCGGAATAAATATCGTTTCCATCACGATCAAATCGTTTGTCCTCTTTCACATGTACACGAACATATAAATCTCCCGGAATGCTTCCTGGGCCGGCATATTCCCCTTTACCTGACAAACGAATAGATTGTCCTTCATCAATACCTGCAGGAATCTTCACACTATAGCTCGATTCGCTACGTACCGTGCCATCCCCACCGCAATGTTTACATTTCTTCTCAGGAATCTGTCCTTTCCCTTGGCACTTGGGACACGTTGCCATAGTTTGCATCGCACCAAAAATAGTTCTCTGCACTTGGCGGACCTGCCCTTGCCCATTACATTCGGTACACGTATTCATTTTACTTCCTGGTTCGGCACCAGAACCGTCGCACACATCACAAGGATTATTTTTATTCAATCGGATTTCTTTGGTAATACCAAACGCAGCATCATGGAATGATAATTCAACATCTACTTGAATGTCACGACCTTGCTGTTGCTGATGACCTCGTCTGCTGCCGCCAAATCCGAACATATCCCCAAAAATATCCCCCATATCAGAACCACTGAAACCAGAACCACCCCCCTGACCCCGGGTTGCGTTCATAAAGTCTTCCCAATTCATACCCCCGCCGAATCCACCACCCTGAGACGCAAAATCAGCACCGTACTGATCGTATTGCTGTCGCTTCTTTTCATCTCCCAATACTTGATAGGCTTCGTTTATTTCTTTGAACTTTTCTTCATCGCCCCCTTGTTTATCGGGATGATGTTTGTGGGCCATTTTTCGAAAAGACTTCTTAATCTCTTCAGAAGAAGCACCTTTTTCTATTCCCAAAATTTTGTAATAGTCTTTTGCCATAAATATATTAACATGCGAATTACGAATCCTCGAAGACTCGGTACGAATAGCGAATAAAAATATACTCTTTATCTATTCGTAATTTGGTATATTCGGAATTCGTATGTTTGTTTATTCGATAGGAAATCCGAACTCTGTCTTCGGCCCTTCTGATTCTTTAATTACTCCAAATGATGTTTCGTAACGCTGAACATTTTCTTGTACAGCCCGCAATAATCGTTTCATATGACCAGGACTCATGATGACTCTTGCGTTCAATGTCGCTTGTGGTGCAAATAAACTTATAAAGTCCATGATAAATTCTTCTTTATTATGCGATATTTGTGCCGCATTTGCATATACTCCGGCGAGCACTTCGTCTTTTGCTTTAATATTGATCTGATCTGGTTGCGGCATAAAAATTATTTATATGTTTCAATATCAGACACAATGAACTCAGTATAATACGAAGCCCATTCATCCGGCATATCTTTAAGAAGCATGAGGCCGCTGGAAATAACGGTTAACTTATTACGAAGAAAAGAGCGTAAGAATGGTTGTGCTGTGCCAGCACTATTTAACTCTGTAATATTGACCTTTATTTTTTTGTATAGTTCTTCACTTTCCTCTGGGCTCACCGTCTCTTTATTCCCTGTTTGTTCTGTTGTAACTAAAATATCACGATAAGATCCCCAAATATCCACATCCACATTTGTCAGATCATCTATATTCAATTTCTTAAGCTCCGGATCATTTGATTCAGAAATAATACGTAATAAATGCAATTTATTTTCTGAGCGCAGTTGTTCTTTCTCCAATTCCGGATAAGACATATTATAGAGATACTAATAAAATATCTGGACTTTACACAATACACATCGGTAAAGTCCAGGATATACTACTATTATTCTGCCTTCTTGTCATCATCGACGACTTCTCCTTCAACATGGTCATCGCCCTCTTTCTTTGGCTGGTCGCCTGCAGCGTTCTCTGGTCCCTTGGCTTGCTCTTGTTGATACATCTTCATACCAACGGCCTGGCCAGCTGTAGAAAGCTCCTCAGACGCTTTTTTGAGCGCTTCCATATCATCTTTTTCTTTGAGTTCTTTTACTTGTGTAATTGCGTCGTTCACTCGCTTGCGCTCTTCGTCTGTAATAGCAATTTTCTTTTCCTCAACATCTTTCATCATTTTTTCCGTGGTGTACACCATGGTATCCGCGGTATTTTTGATATCAATCATTTCACGCTTTTTCTTATCTTCTTCTGCATGTGCTTCGGCATCTTTCTTCATACGTTCAATTTCTTCTTCAGAAAGACCACTTGAAGCTTCAATGCGAATAGACTGTTCTTTGCCGGTTCCCTTGTCTTTTGCAGATACATGCAAGATACCATTTGCATCGAGGTCAAATTTTACTTCAACCTGTGGTACACCACGTGGTGCTGGTGGAATACCGTCAAGAATAAATCGTCCAAGCGCTTTATTATCGGCTGCCATCTGACGTTCACCCTGAAGCACAAGAATCTCTACACTTGGCTGACTATCAGCTGCTGTTGAGAATACCTGAGATTTACTTGTTGGAATGGTAGAGTTTCGTTCAATAAGCTTTGTCATAACACCACCAAGCGTCTCAAGTCCTAAAGAAAGCGGTGTAACATCGAGCAGAAGAATTTCTTTACCAAGATCACCTTGAAGTTGTCCAGCCTGTACCGCAGCACCAATAGCTACCACTTCATCTGGATTCACACTCACATTTGGTTTTTTGCCAAAGAATTCTTCTACTTTCTTCATGATGAGCGGCATGCGGGTCATACCACCAACAAGCACGACTTCATCAATCTGATTCTTATCATATCCAGAATCAGCCAATGCTTTTTTCACCGGTTCCATGGTTCTGTTCGCAAGATCCATAACGAGATCTTCCATTTTTGCGCGTGACAATTTCAAATTTAAATGCTTTGGACCGTCGGCACCAGAGGTAATAAACGGTTCATTAATTTCTGTTTCTGGAGTACTGGATAATTCAATTTTTGCTTTTTCTGCAGCATCTTTGATGCGTTGCAATGACAATGGGTCTTTGGATAAATCAATTCCTTCAATTTTATTAAATTCAGCAACAATCCAATCGATAATCTTTTTATCAAAATCATCTCCACCAAGATGAGTATCACCATTGGTTGATTTTACTTCTACGGTTGACTGTCCTTCTTCGGCATCATGTGAAATTTCAAGAATGGACACATCAAAGGTTCCACCACCAAGATCATATACGGCAATTTTTTGATCCTTCTTTTTATCAAAACCATAGGCAAATGCTGCCGCTGTTGGTTCATTGATAATACGAAGAACTTTTAACCCCGCAATTTCACCAGCTGCAATCGTTGCCTGGCGCTGTGAATCGTCAAAATATGCAGGAACAGTAATCACTGCTTCCTCAATTTTTTCACCTAATTTTTCTTCGGCATCAGCTTTTAATTTCTGAAGAATCATAGCTGAAATTTCTGGTGGTGTATAGTCTTTATCACCCATTTTCACTTTTACTCGTTCGCCGTCCTTAATAATTTCGTATGAAGCATGTTTTGATGTTTCTTGCACCTCTTTATCCTCATAGCGTCGTCCGATCAATCGTTTGATAGACGCAAGTGTATTCTTTGGATTTGTGATAGCCTGACGTTTTGCCAACTGACCAACCAACCGTTCGCCCGCTTTTGACATAGCAACAACAGACGGCGTGGTACGTGCACCTTCTTTATTTTCGAGAACGCGAGGCTGACCACCTTCAATGATAGCCACACATGAATTAGTTGTTCCCAAATCGATTCCTAAAATTTTTCCCATAACGATAAAATTAATAATTCATTTAGATGGAACACAGATTTTTAAGATGTTCCAGGATTATAGAGGATTAAAATCCTGTATTTTAATCCTGGTGATCCCTGCCTTGCTCCGATGCTTGCGATACGGAGTCCGTACTTTACGTCGGACCGGCAGGCAGGTATGCTCTATTGTTTTATTTAATCTTCACTTCAATCTTCTTCCCTGCCTTTGGTTCTGCTTTTGGCGCTCGAATTTTGAGCATACCATTTTCAAATTCCGCCGATATGTCTTCTTCTTTTACCGCGCTTGGCAAGGATACTTGGCGGAAAAAGGAACCGCTGCGAATTTCTTTTCTATAATAATTCTTATCATCGACTTCGTGTTCTTTTTTTGTTTCTCCCTGAACCGTAAGTACACCCTTCTCAACATTGACACTGACATCTTTTGGGTCAATACCCGCGAGTGGTGTCTCCACAATGATGACGCCATCTTCTTCATACACATTCATCGCTGGTGCAAACCCTTTACTCAGTTCGCCACCCCGATTAAATTGGGCAGGAAAACGATTCATCATCTCTTCCATTTCCTGGAATGGATCCCAACCAGGATTCCAACGTGTTATTTGAGACATATAATTAAAAAATAAGAATGAAGAATATAGAATATAGAATGAAGAATAAAGCAAAATTCTTAATTCGTTCTCCATTCTATATTCTATATTCAAATCTAGTTATTATTTTGCTTTTGCAATAATCACCTTCGCTGGTTTCACCACTTTTCCACTCATAGTGTAACCCGCATCCATCTCCCGAATAATCGTACCTTCTGGTTGTTCGGATTCTTCTTCTCCCATAGCATCATGAAGGTGTGGATTGAACATTTCACCAATGGTTTTTATTTCTTCAACATGATGATTTTTGATAATATCACTGAACTGTTTCATGATATATTGAATTCCCTGCGCCCAGTTCTGCCATTTCTTTTCTTCTCCTTCTCCAGGTTGATGACTGAAGGCTTTCTTAAAATTGTCATACACTGGAATAAATTCTTCGAGAACTTGCAGTTCGCTCATACGAATCCACTCACCTCGTTTTTCATTCATTTCACGCTGCAAATTTTTATAGTCCGCTGTTGCGCGCTGCCATCCTGATTTGTATTCTTCCATCTGCGTTTTTACCCCTTCACAATTCTCGCAGGCATTTACCCCTTCATCAGAGATATCGTTCTGCAGATCTTCTGGTGGCACAGTTTGGTTAATGTCTTGTTCTTCAGCCATAGACAGAAATTAGAAATTATAAAATAATTAAACATTAAATAAAGAATGTACAAATTCTATCATCCCCACATTTTTTCCGTAGTCCATACGAACCGGACCGACTAAGGCAAGGATATTATTTTTACCCATACGCGTCACAACCGTGCTGCAAAAAGCGCCCAGTGGATTTTCATTTCCGATAAGCACTGTTGGTTCAGATCCGATATGTTTGTATAAAATCGGGAGTTTTTCCTCACACTGGTCAAACATAACCGATATATTTACTGATTGTGCATAATCTTTTAATTCAGGCTGCGCAAACAAGTTGGAAATACCAGTATAATAGACACTCTCATTGCCAAACCCAATAATCACTGCGTTATTGGCAAATTCAGCCAATTGTTTAGCTATCTGTTTCATTGCCATAATATTCTCAGCGATTGTATGTGTTATTTCTTCGAATTGCTCTTTTTGGGCTTTGCGAATTTTTTCCACCTGCATGAGTTCACTCACATAAAATCGATACCCGGTATCAGTTGGGATACGCCCGGCTGAAGTATGGGGATGGGTTAAAAAACCCTCTTCCTCAAGGTCTCTTAGTTCATTTCGAACGGTTGCCCCGCTCACGCCTAATTCTTCCTGATCCACCAAAAACTTCGACCCTACCGGTTCTGCTGTCGCAATATAATGCTCAATAACAAGCTTCAGTAATTGTTGTTTTCTTTCAGTCATATTAGCACTCTATCATTCAGAGTGATAATATAACATTCTTGAAAAAAGCTGTCAAATATTGGTGCACAATTGCCTTTTTGTTAGGAGGGGCAACCTCCCGGCGACCAAGCAATTTCTTACGTCGTCATCCCTCTTTTGGAGATAATACACTTTTCTTCAAAAGAGGAAAAAACCCACATTAGTGGGTTTTTTAATTTTAACTATTGTGTAAAAGGAGAGCTAGTTATTATTCCACCGCTTCTAGCTGCGCTGAATAGACAAAATTTATTGGACTACTAAAAAACTTGTCTGGATAGCACGTTCCTTTTTTGTGTTCATTTTCTTCTTGCTCAGAAACACTCATGGCTTTTATCATATTATTTCCAGGCTTAACAGAACTCAAGCTAAGAGAAAAATCACCTTCCTGATTTACACTACCCCCACCTAGCGAAATAGTATCACTATCTACACAAGAAAGGGTATTATCAAAAACATAGATAGAATTTCCTGGTGTACTTTTACCTTGTACAAAAATAGGATCTTCAAGAGAATAATCATTGTTGCGAAACACAGCTTCTCCATCAGCAGGAGCAAGAATCGTTACTCGAGGCGCAAAAACTCCCTGAAATGATTTATTTTTCCAATAAAATAACCCCAAAATAATCAGAGCGGCAATAAGAACTAAGGCTATACTTGTTTGTTTTTTCATACTTCAGTATTGAAAAATATTATTCTTTTGCAATCCGCTTAAACTCTTCCACACTTGCCACTTCACTCAATAACACATTTTCTACATAGATTCCTCGAGAATAGAAAATACGTTCTAATTCATGTTTTAATTCTGTTTCTACCTGATCACGCTTTGGGCCCACAATATCAGAAAAAACAAAGCGGCTCGCTACCATACGAATACGGCTCCGCACAGTTGGGCGAATAATCTTTGCCACAAAATCTTCACCGATAGTCTGCCAAATAGCAGGGATTTGATGAATATCAAGACGGAGCAATAACGTTCCTTCCACAGCAACACGCTTGGCATCTTCTGTAACAGCAGCAATAGGGATATCCCCCATCGCTTTATCATTTTCCGGATTAAAATCACGAGAAATGCTGTACTCAAGTGTCTGGGTATTAAACAATTTTGCCTTCTGCCAAAATGGAATTTTAAAATGAAGCCCTGGAGTCAATACTTTTTTCAATACACCCCGGCCCAAATCATAGACACAGGCAACATATCCAGGAGGAACATAAATAAATACCCCCTTCAATACATCCTCCATCACAAATGAATACATCAATTTATCGAGTGATTGTTCGGCCATACAATGAAAATTTAGCAAAGTTTAGACTATTTTTGGTCTTCTTTAGGACGGAATAATACCCCCAAAATTCCGTCAAATATAGCAGAAAAAATGATAGAGGTCAATACGAAAAGTGATTTTACCATCGGGAGCATCCAAAGCGCGAGAAATATAGCAAGTGGAAATAAGGTAAAATAACTAAGATCTGCTTTGGTAAACGATAATTTACGCTGGCGATACTCCATATAATTTTCCGCAAAGATACCAACAGCCACAAGTGCCGGCCACAAAATATCATGACGCGTACGCAAATTAAACCCATAAAACATGGTATTGATCGTGCCTGGAAAATCTATAAATGTATATAAGGTATGAAGAATACGTTCGCCAGTAATTCCCTGCAAAAACACTTGGTACAAAAGAACCAATACCAAACCTTGAATACCGAGGGAAAGAAATTTTGCCCATGGATTTACCTTCTTTCTCTTCAAGAGCTCTCGCATATGCTGTTTTTTGAGCACCTGGTCACTCTTAAATTGCGTGTCTACCTTTTTCATTTCCTCAAGAATCTGTTCGTTTCGTTTCTCATTCTTAATTTGAATAATAGATAATGGGAGCAAAATAATACGAAGTATAATAGTGAGATACACAACTGCCCACCCCATATTTTGGGTGGTCATATTATTGTAAATCCAAATTAACGTATTAAACAATGGCTGATAGAGAATGTCGTTCCAAATGGTGAGAATCATAGTGAGGATATAGTACTATAGATAGAGAAAAAAAACAACCTACACTTTCTCCCAATCCTGCACATTTTTCAAATATTCATATTTAATCGTGTCAAAATATTCTCTCACTGCATCATAGTCATTTGCCACTTTTCCGTCCAAAATAGCTTCTTCTAATGCTTTTTTAATTTTACCAATGGTTGGACCAGGTTTTAGGCCAGTCAATTCCATAATTTCTTCACCACGAACAGGTGATTGAAATGCGCGCATTTTATCTTTTTCCATGACTTCTTCAATGCGTTTTTCCAAAATATCATAATTTTTCAACCGCTTTTCTTTTTTCAATTGATTACCCGTCGTCACATCACTGCGGCAAAGAATCATAAGATCATGCAGTTCATCCCCCGCATTAACGATCAAACGACGAACCGCACTATCGGTTACCCCTTTATCCATAAGTGCAATTGGCTGTAAATGCCAGCGAACGAGCTTGGCGGTGTATTCAATATCTTTTTTCTTCATGCGCAAACGATTCCCAATTTGTCGTACCTGTTTTCGTCCCAAATGTTCGTGCATATCAAATGTCCATCCACGTCCTGGCACAAATTCTTTCGTATCTGGTTTTGCAATATCATGCATCAGTCCGGCAAACCGAAGCAATACATCATCAGAATATTCCGCAATATTATCCACTACTGCAAATGTATGTGACAAATTATCTTTATGCTTATATCCTTTTATTTCTTCCACGCCAGATAGTGCCGGTACTTCTGGCAAAAATTCATAAATAAGTTTGGTGTCACAAAGAATGCGAAGACCAAGTGATGGCATGCGAGCTGCAAGCAATTTAAATAATTCTTCTTGAATACGTTCCGCAGAAATAATTTTCATCCGCTCACGATTCTTTTCAATCGCAGTATACGCCGCAGGATCAATAGAAAATTCAAGCTGCGCTGCAAATCGAGCTGCGCGTAACATACGAAGTGGATCTTCCGAAAATGTTTCATCCGGCCCAAGAGGTGTCTTGAGTAATTTTTTTTGCAAATCCTGTTTCCCGTTAAATGGATCAATAATATGTTCCAAAATAACGGCATCTGTAATATCTTTTTTGGTAAACACGCTCACGGGGAGAGCCATCGCATTGACGGTGAAATCACGACGCGACAAGTCTTCATCCAAGGTTGCGGTTTGCACCTGCGGTTTACGGGATGCCACGTCGTATTGTTCCTTTCGCGCACCAGCAAATTCAATTTCGCATAATACATTTTTTTCACCAGATGCAAGTGTTTCCGTGTAGACAAACCGTGCAGTATCAAACGATTCAAATTCAACAAGAGTCCCCTCTTCTTTTACTTGTTCGCTCAATGCGCGAGCAAAGGCAACACCACTTCCAATAACAACAAAATCAATATCTTTTATTTTTCTTTCCTTACCATACAAAAGCACATCACGCACAAAGCCGCCAACAACATAGACCGGAAGGCCGGTCTTTTTGCTTACTGCCGCAACGCTTTTCATTATCTTCTGATATTCCATAAATACAATTCATTTCTCTCGTGAAATAAGCCTAAACTTAGCATGTAAGAAGGAAAAAGTCAACGATACAAGGTCGAGAGATATTTTTCCATAATTTTCACCGGCTGCCCTTTGGTATGGACACATCGGTATACCATATCGGCAAAAGGAAGAGATATTTTGTATTTTTCTTCAAGATAGTGCAGAGAACTGGATGCATGTACCCCTTCCACCGTTTGCGTCATTTCCGACAATGCTTCTTTGGTATTTTTTCCGCTGCCCAAAAGATGGCCAAAACGGCAATTTCGACTGGTTTTATTAAATCCTGTGCCAATAAGGTCGCCAAGTCCGGCAAGTTCATATGCTGTATGCGATTTTGCGCCAAGCGCCTTCATAAGCACAGCCATTTCTTTTACCGCAATTGTTACCAATACTGCTTTGGTATTTAATTCAATTCCAATTCCGTCGCACATACCAAATGCGATCGCATAGACATTTTTTGCCAGACCACCAATTTCAATACCCAAAATATCATGAGTTGGAACAAGGCGGAGGAAGGGATTACCCAAAAGCGCGGAAACTTTTTTTAAACTTGCATCACTTTTTGATGCAATATTCATAATCGTTAAATGATGC
>CAYGHM010000001.1:0-1983 GCA_964349825.1 uncultured Gammaproteobacteria bacterium | reverse complement strand
TTTTTTTAAACTTGCATCACTTTTTGATGCAATATTCATAATCGTTAAATGATGCGCGACGATTTGGTTCGCAACTGCAGGCCCTGAAACGACGGTAAATGTCTTTTTCTGTGAGGCATGCAAATGCTTGGTAATAACTTTGGATAATGGATCTCCCGAAACACTATCAAATCCTTTGGAAATATTAACAACAATTGCGCTTTTCGGAATATGGCGTGCCGCAAAAGAAACTGTATGCTCCATAGCTACACTTGGTACGGCAAGAAATACTGCCTCAACACCACGAAGCGCATCATCGAGGGTATAACATGGCACAACACGCTTCAATAATTTTACCCCCGGCATATACCGTTTATTTTCTTGAAATTCTTCAATCTGTTTGAGCGGTTCATGTTCCTGCTCCCAATTCCACAAATGAACACGATGACCATTTTCCGCCAATACTTGTGCAATAGCAGTACCATAATTTCCAGCACCGAGAACGGCGACGATAGAGGAAGTACGTCGAGTAGGTTTCATAAACAATTTATAAAAGAATGATAATAATTATTCCGATGATAATTCGATATACAACAAAAGGAAGAAACGACCATTTCTGAATTATTTTCATAAGGAATGAAATCGCAAAAAAACCAGAAATCATGGCGCTCAAAAATCCAATCAGCAGCATATATATATTCATTCCGTTCATCCCATGCTGGAAAGCATCAAGCAATTTTGCTCCTGCTGCAAGCCCAATAATAGGAATACTCATGAGAAAAGAAAATTCTACTGCCGCTTTTCGCGTCAGTCCGGAAAATAATCCAGCTGTCATAGTAATACCGGAACGACTTGCGCCCGGAATAAGCGCTAAAGCCTGCGCACACCCCATACTTGTTGCCTGCCACCAAGACATTTCTTTTACCATGTCTTTTTCACTCGTATCTTTTCGCTTTTTCTTTTGAAACTCGCTATAGCGATCTGCAAAGCCAAGTACGATGCCCCACACAATCAATCCTATACCAATAGTCTGTGGCGTGCGAAACTGTGCATCAATAATATCCCCCAGAAAAAAACCAAGAACGGCTGCGGGGATGGTACTGACAATAATAAGGATGACCAGTCTGCGGTCAGCTTGGTATTTTTTTTCTTTTCTAAGAAGACTTTTTAGCATCTCTGCAATTCGTATGCGGAAATAAAAAATGACAGCCACCAAAGTACCGAGATGCAATACCATATCAAATACTCGACCTTGATCCTGCCATCCAAATAATTTTGGTAAAAAAATAAGATGTCCTGAAGAGGAAATCGGAAGAAATTCACCAATACCTTGAATGATACCTAACAGTATCGCTTGCAATGCGGTCATAGAAACATAGTATACCACATTTTATCAGATGATGGTGTGGAATCATGCCCTGGGATGATCCTCCTGATTAGATTATTACCCCCCATTGTCATAACCTTGACAAAACACTATAATTATGCTACAATTCGAAGCTGATTCCTGGGCAACAAGGCACAGGATAGGCAATCCGGATCCAACTAGGAGACCGACCATGTTCAGTACTGACAAGCTCATCAACATCACGGCGGCCATCGGGCTGCTCGCGCTCATGGCATTCGTCCTGACGATGCTCATCGGCCCGCTCATCGTGGCTGCAGGCGCCGTCATGTTCATCCTGGCCCGTGCCACCTATTGCGAGCGCCAGGAAGGGATGGCGATCAGCCTCCAGCTGCTGATGGCAGGAAATCCGCGCATCAAACAAGGGCTTCCAACCGACTGGGACGACCCGGCCGGAGTGGCGCCTTCGACCGAAAGTGTCGTGGCTGAAAACGTCGCCTACTCGCAAGGTAAGCGAAAAGACAGGCCGCAAAGCCTGCAGGATCTGGAACACGCCGAAGGAATCAGCCGCCGCCCGCCGTGGATCGAGAATCCAGGCAAGCCGCACTAGCTGCGAAAGAAGACAAGGAGACCCCGTGGAGGGGCGGGGACAACAGGGG